>QBMH01000186.1 GCA_003249025.1 Leptolyngbya sp.
TCAGTGCTTTGTTAGAAACTCTTCTCCCCTAACTCCCTGAATTGCCTATAGAGCCAAAGGAGTTATGTCCATCCTTACCTAAATAGGACTACCCTTTAATTTATCTACGCGATGACGGCACTCAACGGGTTGAGCGATCGTTAAGCTCCCTAGAGCAAAAAGCACTTCTTTTAGCGCCTTATTCCCTAGCCTTGTTGCTGATTCCTGAGGCTAAAGCTTGATCTGTTCATTGAGCGTATCTGTTCTTTCGCATCATAGTTTTCCCTGATTGCCTTTAAAGAAAATGTGCCGCTGTGCCCGTCTGATGGTAAAGTTGTGCCCATGGCAACACCACGGGGACGACGAACACAAGCAGCAGAACTTATCGTGCAACTTCTGCGCGAAGGGCTTGTTGAATCAACGCATCGAGTGCAAGCGGTTGTAAGTGACGATCGCGGGCGTATTTTGTCGGTTGCTGGCAGTGCCGAAACAGCAACCTTTATCCGCTCGGCATTAAAACCATTTCAGGCATTGGCGGTAACCACAACGGGGACGTTAGAGCGCTATGGATTGAGCGATCGCGATCTAGCAATTATTTGCAGTTCTCATCGGGGCACCGTCGAACAGGTTAGACAAGCATTTAACATTTTGTGGCGTGCAGATATTGATCCCTCAGCGCTGCAATGCCCTATTCCACCAGGTAAGAAAAGCCCCTTAGAATACAACTGTTCTGGTAAACACGCTGGGATGCTTGCCGTGTGTCAACAGCGAAACTGGACGCTCAATAGCTACTTGCAACCTAACCATCCGGTGCAGCAGCTTATCTTGCAAAAGATTGCGGAAATTTTGGGAATGCCTGGAGAAGAATTTATTGCTGCCCGTGATGATTGCGGCGCACCCACCTATTTTTTGCAAATGGGGCAAATGTCAACCTTATACGCCCGTCTTGCTTCTGGAGACAGTTTAGATATGGAACGGATCATCCGGGCAATGGTACACCATCCTGTGCTGATTGCTGGAGAAGGAGAATTTGATACAGAGTTGATGCGCCTGACGCAAGGAGAACTGGTCAGTAAAGCTGGAGCCGAGGGCATCCAGTGCATTGGGCGCGTGGGTGAAGGGATGGGACTGGCAATTAAGGTGATGGATGGTGCCAAACGGGCAAAACATGCCGTTGCGGTTCATTTACTCAGGCAAATGGGTTGGATTAGCCCCTCTGTCTCTGAAAACTTGTCTGAAATGTTCATGAATTCAGGCACAGCCACCCGTTTAGAAGTATCAGGCGATTTATCGATGATTTAAGTGAGAGTTTTGGGGACTTAGAGCGATCGCCTAAGGCACACTGAAGATAGTCTTCACCTAGGATTGCCGTGATCTCAAATTTTTCATCTAGGCATGATTCTCTGTGTGGATTTCCCCATTACATGTTGAAGGAAATCCACGAGCAGCCGCAAGCTGTGCAAACCTGCCTTGCGGCTTATGTCCCTAGCCTAAAGTCCGCGCCCCGTACCCCGCACCCCACAATTTTTCCAGCTTTTCCAGCCACCCTAAACGAAGTCCATATCCTCGCCTGCGGTACGAGTTACCATGCCGGATTGATTGCCCAATATTGGATTGAGCAGCTAGTCGGTCTTCCTGTACGGATTCGGTCTGGCTCAGAATTTCTGGAAGCGTCTCTGCCAATGACTGCCAATACGCTGACCATTGGCATCACACAATCGGGCGAAACGGCGGATACACTCACCGCGATCGCCCTAGATAAACAGCGTCGATTAGCTCAAGCTTCTGCATTTCAGCCTCGGTTGTTGGGTATTACTAATCAACCTGATAGTGCTTTAAGTAAACTAGTGGATTGGACATTGCCCACGCTGGCAGGAACAGAGATTGGTGTAGCTGCCACTAAAACATTTGTGAATCAGTTAATCGTTTGCTTTTATCTCACGCTAGAACTCGCGCTGAGTTGCAAAGCTATTTCGCCTGAAAAAATCCAGACTTACTCGGCTGAGTGGTCTACGTTACCTACAAAAATCCGCGCTGTGCTGGAGTTAGAAACCCAAATTAAGCATATTGCTCAGGAATGGGGCAATAGGCAGCACTGTATTGTGTTAGGGCGTGGAATTAGTCAGGCAATTGCCCTAGAAGGTGCCTTAAAACTTAAGGAAACCTCCTATCTTCATGCAGAGGGCTATAGCGCTGGCGAGTTTATGCATGGACCCATTGCGTTACTCGATGCCCATATCCCCGTGATTGCGATCGCACCCACCGATTCGACTCACGCCGCCATGATTGCCAACCTGCGTAAAATCCAATCCCACGGTTCCCCAATCATTGGCATTCTGACGGAAGATGCTACCCCAGAAACCGCTACTATGTTCGATCATGCGCTGATATTGCCCGCGATCGCCCATCCTCTATCTCCCATACTGTCCGTAATTCCGCTGCAATTGCTGGCGTACCATATTGCCGTACAGCGAGGACTGAATGTAGATAAACCTAGACATCTCACGAAAACATTGAGCGAATAGGAGTACAGAGCAAATAGTAGACCCATCCCGCTGTATATGAAGGTGTTATTAAGCGATCGCGCTTGCTTTGTAAATATATGAAGTAGTCAGCGATTGCTAAATCTTTGTTGAACATATCTAAACCTGTTCTTAACCTTGGTGCCCGATTCTCAGATAGGTCAGTAATTTTACATATACTCCAATGGCAACCCTTTCTCAAAGTTGGCTGTCGGCGCTGGCATGTTCTTTAACCCTAGCGGTTTCAGGCATTGCTACAGGCGCTCAATCAGTCAAGGCATTCACCTTTGTCAATTCTTTAAGCATTCCTGGTAATGCTACTGATTTAGCACCTGCTCCTGCGGGTAACAGTGTCAACACAAACCGTCTAGGTGGTTTTGGTTCTGATCTTTACTACGATCGCGCCAACAACGTCTTTTATGGACTTGTAGATCGTGGACCGGGTGGCGGCACCATTCCTTACAACACTCGTGTTGAAAAGTTTACGGTAGACATCGACTTTAACAGTGGTAGTATCAGCAACTTCAAACTTTTGTCTACTATCCTGTTGACCGATCAGAATGGCAAAAATTTTGATGGATATGATCCTCTGCTTCTAAATGGTGCTGCGAGTGTACTCGGTCGTAGCCTAGATCCAGAGGGTTTTGCCGTTGCGCCCAATGGCAATTTCTATGTGTCGGATGAGTATGGTCCCTCTGTCAAGGAATTTACACCCGCTGGCAAGCTGGTTCGCGAATTTGAAACCCCTGCCAACATTTTGCCCAAAGATGCTCAAGGCAACCCAGTTTTCTCAGGTGGCAGTTCTGTAACTGTGGCGACAGGGCGGCAAGCCAATCGCGGTTACGAAGGGTTGGCAATCACCCCGGATGGCTCTAAACTGATCGCTGTTTTGCAAGATCCCCTCACTCAGGAAGGCACCCCAAACGGGCGTTCTAGCCGCAACGTTCGACTCGTGGTGTTTGATGCGGCAACGGGCAAGAGTACGGCTCAATATGTCTATCCTTTGGAAACAGTAGCTGAAATCAACGAACGGATTCCCGGCACCAAAGATGACTTTGCCACTACAGCGCAAGGGCGCAACATTGGCGTTAGCTCTATCGTGGCGCTCAATGACCACGAATTTATTGTGCTAGAGCGTGATAATCGGGGAATTGGAGTAGACGATCCCACGGGTAAGAATCCGGTGGGCAGCAAGCGCACTTTCAAAATCGATATTACCGGCGCAACCGATGTGAGCAATATCAGCCTTACTGGCTCGAATAACGCGATCGCTGGCGTAAAACCCGTGGGCAAATCCCTTTATTTTGATATTCAAGCTCTGCTAGCCGCTGCTGGACAGACCATTCCAGAGAAACTTGAAGGATTTGCGGTTGGTCCAAAACTGGCAAATGGCTCTTACTCAGTTCTCGTTGCGACTGATAATGACTTCAGCGTGACTCAAAATGCTGCGGGTCTACAGTCAGATGTGTGTACAAATGGTGCCAACGTCGCGTTAGATGCTCCCTGTCCCGCTGGTTCGTCTTTGCTACCTTCTTACCTCTATGCGTTTACCGCAACTGCGGCTGAACTGGGTAATTATGTGGCTCCTACTAGCAATGCTGCGGTTCCAGAACCCACTACCATGACTGGCATGGCGTTAGCGGGTTTAGGCAGTTTGTGGCTAAAGCGTCGCAAAAAAAGCAGATAAGTAAGCTAATCATCATTTAAGTTGCAAACTTAAAAAGCTCTGTGAGCAAGGGGCTTAACCCCCTTGCTTCGGCAATTTGAATGCTTATCGCTTACTCACCCTTGCGGGGGTAAAGACAGAATTTGAACGACGATCGCAAGACTTTCTTCAAATAGCACTTCCCGCCCCCAGCGTTGAAGTTGTTGGCTCAGCAAGAATTCGGCTTTTTGGTCGTTAATCGCTTTCACCATTTCGGTGTAGCCACCCGATGCCTGAGCCGCACCGCCGGCTTCTAGTCTCATACAGCCTGTCGTTTCAGAACATAAGATTGTGCCGCAGTTGGCATTGGGATCAGTAGATCCCAGCCGCAAGCCAATTAAATCTCCCACAATTTCGCCCACATCAGCCGTGGGAATGGCAGCAAGTTCTGCCTCTACTTCTAATTGGTCAGAATTGACAAACTTAACGTGTCGAATCTCATAGTCCCCACCAATTTCTATCAGAGCAGTTGGTTTCCAGCCCAATCGACTCGCCATCCAACCCAAAAACAGCAGCGCTTGAGCCGCATTTCCTTGTTCGTAGTCAATCACGATGCGATCGACTTGGGACAGAGATGTCCGGCGTTCCGGTGGATCAAAGGTTTCCGCAGTCAACTCTTGCCACGGCAACAACCGATGCCAGTTGAGATCTGCCACTGAAATACCAGAATCAACTAGATCCTGCATTTTGATAAGCTCAGCTTCTGGATTGCTGAAATAGGAAGAGTCTAGAATAATGCACTGAGCCGCTTCAATTAGCCGTTTAAATAGCTCATATTCGGGGTTGGGAGTTGCTTTCCACCATAAAAACTTGGGCAAGTCTGGAACGAGTAAAGCCGCCACCACATCGCCAATCCGGTTAAGAGCAGCTTTCGTTCCCGTTAGGGTAATATACTCGCTACAGATCAGATTCTCGCTGGTGGCTTTTTGAATGGGACAATAGGCTGAAACAATAGCCGTTACGCCCTGATCCTCCCCCAAAATAGGGCTGAGGGTAATAATGCGGCGAGGATTGCGAACCGCGATCGCATCACTCAAATTTGCCCCTCGCAGATTGATATTATTCACCTTCAAGCGATCAGGTGGTAAACTCGCAATCTCTTCTCTCAAGCGAGCCAGCGTATCCGGGTCAACCCGCCCTGTAAGCGACAATCCATAAGCTTTTTGAGCTTTTTCAACTGCCTCTTTAGTCTCCGCACCGTGGATACCATCAATGGCATTTTGATAAAACCCCAAAACTGCCAGCAGTTGCTGAAATTCTTCGGGTTCATACACAATCATGCTGAACGTGGAAGCACGAGTAGCCGTGATCGCAACATCACTACTTTGGCTATTCCACATGGCATTTAATTCTGCCTCAATCTCATGCAGCGTAATATCCTTTGGCTGTTGGATCGCAACAAGGGGAGTAGTGGTCATAAGTCAGATTTGGTGATTTGTTGAGTGATTAGTGAAAAGTAGAAGTAATTCAACATTCGTAACTCGGCATTCGACATTTTCTCTACAGCAGCCTGCGCCACTTGCGTCCGTCTCGCTGCAACAGCAACTCAGCCTCCACAGGACCCCACGTTCCAGCTTCGTATAGTGGAATCACCTCTGGAGGTGCAGGAGCATCCCACACTTGTAGGAGGGGGGTCAAAATGCGCCAAGAGGCTTCCACCTCATCGCCACGGGTAAATAAAGTTTGATCCCCTAACATACAGTCGATCAGCAGGCGAGCATAAGCATCCGTATTCGGCTGACCAAACGCAGATTCATAGCGGAAATCCATTTCTACTGGGCGTGTGCGGAGGGAATTCCCTGGTGTTTTCACATCAAACCGCATGGAGATACCTTCATCTGGCTGAATTCTCAGAGCTAAGACATTTGGGTTTACCTGTTGGGCTGCCGATTGGAACATCAAAAAGGGCACCTCCTTAAACTGAATGGAGATTTCCGAAACTTTTTTTGGCATTCGCTTGGCAGTTCGCATGTAAAAAGGAACTCCTTTCCAACGCCAGTTGTCAATGGAAAGCTTCAGTGCTGCATAGGTCGGCGTAGTTGAATCGATCGCCGCGCCTTCTTCTTCCCGGTAGCCAGGAACCTGTTTCCCTTTCATCCACCCGGAGGTGTATTGCCCACGGGTCGCAGCCAGACGAATATCCTCAACATTAGACAGATGGGTTGCTTGCAGCACCTTGACCTTTTCACCCCGAATGCTATCTGCATCCAGGGAGTTAGGCGGTTCCATGGCGGTCAGGCAGAATAGCTGCATCAGGTGATTTTGCACCATATCGCGCAGGGCACCAGCGGTTTCGTAGTAACCTGCCCGTCCTTCTAGCCCCACCGTTTCAGCAACGGTAATTTGCACGTTATCCACAAATTGGCGGTTCCAAAGTGGCTCAAAAATGGCGTTGGCAAATCGAAATACCATCAGGTTTTGAACGGTTTCTTTGCCCAAATAATGATCGATGCGGTAAACCTGAGTTTCATCACAGGCTTTTTTCACCACTCGATTTAGTGCTTGAGCCGAACTCAGATCGCGTCCAAACGGCTTTTCAATTACCATTCGCTGCTTTTTAGGATTTTCAATCATCCCCGCAGAACCAAGTTGAAGAATTGCCTCAGAGAAAAAGCGCGGTGCTACAGACAAGTAAAAGACCCGATTACCGCGAGTGCCCCGTTGTTCATCTAGGGTACTCAGAAAGGTTTTTAGATTTTGATAGCTTTCTGGATTGTCTAAATCGCCTGCAAAGTAATATAAGCCTTTGGCAAATTCGTTCCAAGTGGCTTCGGAGCCTAGTCCACTGCCAAATTGCTCAACGCCTTCTTTCATGTGGTCGCGGAAGTAGTCGTGCGTCCATTCGCGGCGAGCGAAGCCCACAATAGTAATTTCAGAGGGCAGTCGTCGCTCTCGTTTCATTTGATAGAGAGCCGGAATTAGTTTGCGCTGGGTTAAATCGCCGGAGGCACCAAATATGATCAAAATTTGCGGTTCTGGCACGCGATCTTGTTGCAAGCCAGTACGGAGTGGATTTTCGAGCAATGTGACCATGGGCAGCTAGGTACTAATAGAGGGCTGTTTGACGTGAAGTGTCTATGACATGAAGAAGTTAGGCGTAATCTTCTTATACCGTTGGTGGGCAGTTTTGGCGCTAGCGATCGCTACTTTTACTAAAATTCATTTCCCTTTATCTCACTTCCCATCTTAAAGAGCCATTCTGAAATTATCAGGGAAGTTTTAAATGAGCGTGATTAACCCCTTACACAATTGGGTTAGCCCTAGACTCGGCATTCAGTTTGATCTATCCGGTGAAGAGTTGCAGATTATTCGCCCCGATGGAGAGCGGTTTCCAAGCGATGTTGAAATTGCCCAACGCTTGACTCAAGAACAGCAACGCGCAGATCAAGCAGAAGCAAGAGCAAACCAGTTAGCAGAACGCTTAAAATCTTTAGGCATTGACCCAGGTAGTCTGGAATAGCTTTGTAGTGGGGGGACGAACTCGCGGCTAAGCTTTTGCGTGGAGAAATTTCTGAATCAGATACGTAGTTTTTCGAGCATCCTTTTCACTGGTAGAGTCCTTGTGAATGGGCAAGCGTTCGGCAGATGCCAACACCAGCATTATTCGATGCTCTTTACCGTTTTTGACCTGCCGTTCTTCTACCTCGGCAGTCAGGATATTACTCAGATGCTCTTCCACAAGAGTATTCTTGCCGTTCCAGCATCGCCGCTCGATGATGACTTTATCCATTCGTTTATAAAAATTACAGGTCACGATCGGGGTTAGGGTCATGGATATGCCGATGCCCACTCCAACTAAGCTACCTAAGATAAAGAGAAAGGCTGCCTTCTCTTGTTGGTATACCCAGAGTGATCGGGTTTGCGGAGTGTGGATGTAGTCATTAATTTGATCAGCGATCGCCTGATTTTCGCTCAAGCTACCACTGCCTCCTGGCAAAAAAGAGAGTTTTGTAAGCGGGCTGGTAATCCAAATTTCATACGATCGATTGCCTTTATTTCCAATGTGAGCAACGATTTCTGTGCCTTGAGGATCAAAGATACGGAAATGATTTATTTGGCGCAGGGTGCTGTAGTGCTTTAGGTCGCAATTGGTTTGAGCCGGAGTTGGGCGATCGCAGGTGAATCGAGCAGCAATAGACTGGAAGCCGATCAGGTAGGTGAGGAATCCGAGACTGAGGACGATCGCGGCTCCGCCCCACCACCACTCGCTTAGCGGGAAATGTTTTAGTTTGAGACGAAGGGGAGTATCCTCGATGACTTTCATAGATGTTTAAGAAATTAGGATAGTCTGACAAAAGTGCTGAAGGGCACTGTGCAGTTGATGCTGAGAGCCAATATTTTCCGGCTGGCTCTGGAATGATTGTCTTAAATTCCACTACAGCCAAAGATGCCCATCCTTCGGGTAATGGCTATAAATTCAACCAAAACTTCACTCGTTATCCGCTTCACTCGTTATCCCTAATCTGAACCGTCTAAAATGGTCAGATATCACCCACATCAAGGGCACTGCATGACGGCTACTCTGCTCAAGTCTTCGACTTCACCACTGAACGCACCCACGATTCATCACTTAGCCAACGGGCTGACTATCATTGCCGAGCAGATGCCGATCGAAGCGGTGAGCTTGAATATTTGGCTCAATGTTGGCTCTGCGATGGAATCCGATGAGATTAATGGGATGGCGCACTTTTTAGAGCACATGATATTTAAGGGCACAGCGAAACTGCAAAGTGGCGAGTTTGAGCGCCTGATAGAGCAGCGGGGAGCCGTGACCAATGCTGCCACCAGTCAGGATTACACGCATTACTACATCACGACGGCTCCAAAAGATTTTGCTGAATTGGCACCCCTGCAAGTGGATGTGGTGATGAATGCGGCGATCCCTGATGCTGGGTTTGAGCGAGAGCGGCAGGTGGTGTTGGAAGAGATTCGGCGATCGCAAGATAATCCCCGCCGTCGCACCTTTCACCATGCCACGGAACTCACCTTCGATCGCCTGCCCTACCGTCGCCATGTATTAGGACCGGCTGAAGTCGTGGAAAACTTGACCGCCCAACAAATGCGTGATTTCCACGCAAGTTGGTATCAGCCCCAATCCATGACGGCTTGCGTCGTAGGGAACTTGCCTGTTGAAGACCTGATCCAAATTGTGGAAGATAGCTTTCAGCGAGGATCGACGAAACAAGCGACAGAGCCGAGGGGAAATTTTCTAACCTCTAATCCCAAAACCCTAATTCCCGAAATTCCTTTTACTCAAATTGTTCGCCGGGAAGTCACAGATGATAGCTTGCAACAAGCCCGCTTGATTATGATCTGGCGAGTGCCTGGATTAAATGATCTTCAAGAAACCTACGCGTTAGATGTGTTGGCATCGGTGTTGAGTCGGGGTCGCACTTCTCGG
The DNA here is from genome assembly GCA_003249025.1 of Leptolyngbya sp. GTDB lineage: Bacteria > Cyanobacteriota > Cyanobacteriia > Leptolyngbyales > Leptolyngbyaceae > ULC077BIN1. The sequence goes on from QBMH01000186.1 coordinate 9,608, forward strand.
CTTGTGCGTGATTTGCGCGAAGACCGGGGCTTAGTCTCGAATATTTCGGCGAGTAATATGAGCTATCTACATCAGGGCGCATTTTATATCTCGGCGCAGTTGCCGACCGAAAACTTAGCTGTGGTGGAAGCGGCGATCGCCCAGCAGCTCCAAATGCTACAAACCGACCTAATCACTGAATTGGAAATTGCCAAAATTCGGACTCGCACCACCAATAGCTTTGTGTTTGGAAATGAAACGCCCAGCGATCGCTCTGGGCTGTATGGCTATTACCACACCTTGCTACGAGATTTAGAACCTGCGATTCACTATCCTGACTACATTCAGGCGATCGATGCTGAAGCGGTGCGAGTTGCCGTTCAACGCTATCTCTCGCCTAATGCCTACGGAATTGTCACGATTCGACCCAAAGAAGAATAGGTTATTTAGTCAAGCCTGAAGAACTCCCTCGATTTTGGGATGCCTGAGCATCAACTGGCACAGCAGAAGAGTTTCAGCGACCAGTTTCGGCGGACTCGAATTTTAGTAGCCCCATAAAATAGCAGGGCTG
>QBMH01000187.1 GCA_003249025.1 Leptolyngbya sp.
CGGATGCCACTGCCATTCATTGCCATATCGCTGATTTGTTGCTTCACTTCAGGCAGATACCCTGGATAGGTGTATTGCAAAATAAAGGTGCGTCGATGGCAGGCTGAGTTCTGGCAAAAGTAGCGCTGTTTGCCGTCTGGAGTGGTGCCGTGTTTGATCACTTCGACTCCATCACATTGAGGGCAGTGAATCGGCTCTAAAACCATGCTTGAGTCTCCGCAATAGTTGATTCCTCTACCAAAGTAATCTTTATTATCGAAAACAACAAGTTTGAAACATTACCAACGTTTTGTTTGCGCCTAGTTTTTGGTGAATGTGACCGCACTTCGTGCAGGTCTTTGAGGTGTATTCTTCAGTTCCTCGCAGCAACTTGGAGCCGTACCGATTACACAAGTGTTGCAAGGTTTGAGAGAACTGATAGAACGCCCATGTCAGCATCGCCCTAGCCGTTTTGCTTCGCAGTTTACGACCGCTTTTGACGACCATCTGAGAGGTTTCAAACGTGGGCAGGTAAATCAGGTCATAGTTTTGAGCGAGGTAGGAATCGACTTGCTTATGGAGTTCCGTCCGCAGATTCTTGATCCGAGTGCGTACCCGCTCCATTGCCTCCATCACTGCAACGCACCTATTGTTAGCGGCAACCCATACGCAAAGCTCTAGAACTTTGTGGGCTTCCTCACGACTAGCCCATTAACCCTGCCGATCTTTGTTTGACTGACAACTCTTGGATACAGTCTTGCGTTCGCTCAGCAGATTGTCGCCGGAAGTCGAAAGCCATTCGGCAGGCGATTATCAAGCGATTCAGACGATTGCAAAAATGTCCTACTTATAATCAACCCACCGGAAGCAATTTCTTGATTGCGGCTGTTTCTTGATTTCTTGATTGCGGCTGTTAGTCTTTTCCGTGTCCATCTGCAACCTCTTAATTCCAGGTATTGTCCATAGATATTGCATTTGGGCACGATCGCGCCGAGTGCGGCTGAGAAAACGTGCTTCAAAGTGCGATCGCCGGACAATCGGAGGGCATCAATCCGCTGAGTATCGGATGGGGTGCAAACGACGGCGAGTTGACGGCGCTCTAGAATCGGCAAACCTTTTTTAGAGCGATTGCGATTAGATAGACGACGGACAATCGTTCGGGCTGAGCGCCCTAGATTTTGAGCGGTCGTTTTTTGTGACCCGCCAAACGGGATGAAATCAGGAGAGACGAACAAAAACCGCTTGCCCATTTGAACCACTTGCCCACTTGCCCCCGACCGTTTGCACGGCTGTGATTTAACAGAGGATGGGATTAGCTCATCAGGAGTCGGCAATGGTCGCTTCTGACCTTTTCGCGCCTTGTGAAAGGATGCTTGCTGGAGCTTTTGAACTTCAGCCTGCGTTGTGATTGCCTTCAGGTTCTTTAATTCACTGACGGCAACCTCTGTAACAGCCCCTAGGTTGGAGAACCCATTGGCGATACATACTTGGACAGTGGACGCATAGAAAAGGGTAACAATCCCGTTAGCGATTCTAGCGTTCCTGAAAAACTTTAAGCGCATCCCATGTTTGAGATAGCGACGAATGGTGGCGATTGAAACCCCTAGCGCTTCAGCAAGGTCGGCGATCGCGAACTGCACACGACCGGAGCCTATTTTATCAATTGCACGGCAAGCATACCAAAGCTGAGACGCGGCATTTCCTCTACTGTCTAGAGAATTTCCGCCATCAGCGATCGTAGAATGTGCAAATGTCGTCAGGTTTTGGTACACTAGGGAGGTGGGTAATGGTACTACTCGCCAGCGCTGTAAGGTTCATTAAGTGGTGAGACACTTTCTCGAACTGCGCTCCACCATCTAAATATAGCAAACTCTTCTAGGATTGATACCCCTAGGGGAGTTTGTTTTTAGCAGTCATCGTGTCTCAATTCATTATATCGTTGAGCCTGCAAAACTCAGCCGCAAGATCGCTTGCTAATCCCATACACTTTGGATTGTTGCTGTTGGATTTAGAGCATTGGTAAAAGTCATCACGATTTATAACCAGTCTGGCGGCGTGATGAAGACTTCTCTGACGATGAATCTGGGGTATCAGCTTGCACGGCATAACCATTCTGTGTTGCTGATTGACATGGACCCCCAGGCTAGTTTGACTGTCTTTATGGGGTTGGAGCCAGCTGATTTAGAGCAAACCGTTGCAGACACTATTCTTGACAACGCGCCTTTGGCAATCCATAAAGATTTACATGGGATGGATCTGCTCCCTGCCAATATTACCCTCAGCGCTGTTGAGATGCGTTTGGTTTCGGCAATGGCACGAGAATGGCGATTGAAACGAATTTTAGAGCCGATTCAGGCACAGTACGATTTCATTTTGATTGATGCACCGCCTAGTTTGGGTGTTCTAAGCGTCCTAAGCTTAGTTGCTTCAACGCATGTCTTAATCCCAATTCAAACGCAGTACAAAAGCTATAAGGGCACAGAGTTGTTGTTAGACAGCATTAAGCAGGTGCAAGAACAGGTTAACCCCGAGCTGCAAATTGCAGGTATTGTTCCGACGATTTATGCTTCTGCCAACGCCCAAGATAAAGCGATTCTGGCGGCAATTCAGGAACAACTGGCAGAGATCGCTACTATTTATCCTCCTGTTCCTCGCGCAACAGCTTTTGCAGATGCCTCAATGGAGCATTTGCCTTTGGCACTGTATAGCCCTACCCACAGTGCAGTCAAAATTCTGGAATCTATTGCGACTGGAGTAGAGAAGCTGTCATGACCAAGAATCGATCAACAGTACCTCAAATGCGAGGGGTTAGCGCTTTTCTGAGTACGCCTGTTGGAGAACCCGCTTCAACAAACTTGGTCTCAATCTCTACAATCCATCTTCCTTCTAGTCAGCCCCGACGCTACTTCGATCCGGAAAAGTTGCAGCAGCTAACTGACTCCATCAAACAACACGGCATTTTAGAACCGCTATTGGTACGTCCACTCAAGCAAGGGGGCTATGAACTCGTTGCGGGAGAGCGACGATATAGAGCGGCTAAAGCGAGTGGTTTAGACAATGTTCCTATCACTGTTCGAGAACTATCGGATCAAGAAGCTGTCCAGCTAGCTTTGGTCGAAAACCTACAACGTGAAGATCTCAATTCCGTTGAAGAAACCGAAGGAGTGCTAGAACTACTGACGCTAACGCTGAGCTGTAGCCGCGAGCAGATTTCAGAGGCGTTGACCCAGATGGCGACGGCTCAAAAAAAGGGAGTTGAGCTGTCGGGAAACGTTTCCCGACAGGTAGAAACGATCTCTAATATTTTGGAATCAACAATCAATCTAACCCCAGAGAGTTTCCGAACTTCCAGGTTGCCTTTACTCAATTTGCCCCTAGATATTCTTGACGCGCTTCGCCAGGGTAAGTTGGAATATACCAAAGCAAGAGCGATTGCCAGGGTAAGAGATGAGCAGCAGAGGCAGCAGCTATTGCAAGATGCAATTGCGAAATCTCTGTCTCTAACTCAAATTAAGCAGCAGATTAAAGAGTTGACGGTAGTCTCAAAAGCAGACCAACCGACAATGAGCGATCGTCTGATATCGATTTCTCGTAAGCTGAAGGGATTGGATGACCCTAAAAAGCAAAAGCAGTTAGAGAAGCTATTGCAGGATTTAGAATCTCTGATTGAAAGTTAAGGGCACGAATGATGTGCCAGTTAGTTTGTCTCGTAAAGGGTAGAATTTTCCCGGCAATGTGGAAATTTTTCATTCGATTAATCAGTTTCACTTGTGCCCCGTCACTCCTTCGACACTTCAGAAAATAGGGATGCAAAAACAAGGTTCTAGTCCAGGTTTAGTCCAAAAATTCGGACTGATTCTAAAAGCCTTATCTAGCAATCAATAGAGTGGCTTGATTAATTGCGGGTCAAGCAATTAATCAACGAGTTTTCAGTACTTTCAGCCGTTTTAGGCAGTGGATTTAGACCAATCAGCAAAGCTGATTAATTGCCGTGAGTCTTTTGGCGAGCATGACCTTCTCGGACAAAACCAAAGTTTATACCCCTACTTTGGGACCAGATATGATTACCATTTCGTCCGACTATATTGGACCAGCGGGCACATTTGAACAGAAAGTTACGATTTTGCCTGAAACCACTATTCCACAAAGCTTTCATTTCCCCTAAAGGCAACAGCTAGAAAGGTATCCGTTTCCCTTGTGCCGAACTTTTCGCCGCAATTGAGCTTTGATCAGCACAATAAAACTCATCAAGAAATGGGGGTTGAGTAGCACAGGAACAGTAACGCATGCAAAGGCTGTAACCGCTGCTGAGAAAGCGTTTAAGTCCATCCTCATCTTCCTCTCTCCACCTTAAATCGCCCTGCATGTTAGGTTGGTTTGGGGCATCATCAGGACACAGGCTCAATCGCTTTCGCTCCACCCGTAAAAATTCCTATGATCCGCATGTCCACAAGATCCTATTGTTCTGCCATGACTCATTGCCTTTCTGGCGTGCTGCTCAGCCTCATGCTCCTGAGTACTCCAGCGATTGGACTTGCTGGTAAGCCGCAGGATAATGATGATGCACCACATGATAATGCTGTGACAGAGCCACAAACAGCTCCAGCCTCTGATATGATTCGAGTCGATCAAAAAGCTGCCAAGCAAATGGGGCTTCAGGTGGAGCGTTTGACTCGACAAAGATTAGTTGTGAGCATCAAAACAACAGGACAGATTGAAGCCCTGCCAGATCAAAAAGTAGCTGTGACCGCGCCGATCCTAGGCATAGTCGTGCAACTACTAGCAAAACCAGGTGATCCGGTACAAGCAGGTCAGGTAGTGGCCTTGCTATCCAGCCCAGAGTTAGCTCAGTTACGGGTGGAGGCAATCCAGAAGCGAGAGGAAGCTGAGGCAGGACTGCAACAGGCAGCAGCCGATTTAAGGCTGGCGCAGCAGAATTATGGGCGACAGCGGCAGCAGGCGATCGCCGACTTGAACCAAGCGCGAACTCAGGTAACACTATCCCAAGAACGGTACGATCGCAATCGGGAACTACAGGCAGCGGGAGCCATTGCTCGGAGGCAGGTGCAGGAATCGGAAACGGAACTGGCAGCCACACGCGCAGCTCTAACGAAAGCCCAAAGCAAACTGGGAGAATTGGAAGCGGTCAATCAGCTAAGTCGGGCGCAAGCAGGAGTTTCTGTCGCGCAGTCGCGGGTGCGTTTGAGTGACGCGGCTTACCGTGCCCGACTGCAACAACTTAAAACCACTGCCAATAATGAAGGATTGGTCACCGTCACCGCTCCTATCCCCGGCACCGTAGCAGACCGACCAACTACGCCTGGAGAAACGGTGACGGTTGAAGCCGCTAGCAAACCTTTAATGACGATCGTCAATGCTCAGCGAGTTTGGGCAACCGCCAATCTGTATGAAAAAGATTTGGCAAAGGTTGAGGTTGGACAATCAGCGCAGGTCATAGTCGCCAGTTTACCCAAGCGTACTTTTACTGGACGGGTCGCACAGATTGGCACGGTGGTTGAAGGCACCACTCGTGTGATACCCGTAAAAGTAGAGCTAGATAACCCGCAACAGGTTCTCAAGCCAGGGATGTTTGCGGAGTTGGAGCTTTTGACCGGGCAAGCTCCAGCGGCTGTTTTAGCCATTCCCAGCACTGCTGTTGTCGATAACAATGGCACGCCCCGCGTCTTTGTGCAGCAGGAAGAAGGCTATCGTCCGGTGGCAGTCACGTTGGGTCAAACAGCGGGCAAGCTAGTGGAAGTGAAAAGCGGACTCAAAGAGGGCGATCGCATTGTTACAGAAGGCGCAACTTTGTTATACGCCCAATCACTGGGTGGTGTAGGAATTACAACCGATAGTGATGATAAACCAAAAGGAGGTAAAGAAACTGAGCATGATCTAGATGATGTCATTCGCAAAATTCAAATTCCTGCCTGGTTAGGATTGCCAGTAGGTGCAGTGGCTGTGGGTGCAGCATTCTGGATTGGTCGCCGAACTCAGTCCCGTCAGAATCATTCCCCGTCATCAAGTCGTAGTTTATTTGAGTATGAAGCCGAGATCTATCTGAATCAATTGAAGCAACCTGTTGAGTCCGAGACACGGCAAGATGAAAAACCAGCGGATATTCAGGAGTAAACAGCCATGCTGAATGCGATTGTCCGGTGGTCTATTGCTCAACGATGGCTGGTGGTACTGGCGGCACTCCTGATTAGTCTCTGGGGGTTTCGAGTGCTGACTCAGATGCCCCTGGATGTTTTACCCAGTTTTGCACCGCCTCAAGTGGAGATTCAAACCGAAGCAGCGGGGCTTGCTCCAGAAGAGGTTGAGTCACTGGTGACACTGCCGATCGAAAATGCCGTGAATGGCACTCCGGGTGTGACGACAGTGCGCTCCTCCTCTGCTGTGAGTATCTCGGTGGTGAAAATCATTTTTGATTGGGGCACCAATCTTTACCAAGCGCGCCAACTCGTGGCAGAGCGCTTGCAGCAGGTGCAAGGGAAGCTACCAGAAGGCATTGGGCAGCCTCAAATTGCGCCAATTACTTCACCGATCGGGACGATTGTTAAATATGCCTTGACTTCAGACACCACACCGCTCATGGAGGTCAGACGGATTGTGGATGGCCCGATCTCAAACCGTCTGCGAGCCGTTCCTGGCGTAGCCCAAGTCATTGCCATTGGTGGCGACATCCGCCAATATCAAGTCCTGGTTAATCCAGCCCAACTTCAAACCTTCGATGTTTCGCTGGCAGATGTCTCTAAAGCAGTTGCCGGAGCAAATACTAGTGCGCCCGGTGGTTTTTTGGAGAACGCTGATCGCGAACTGGTCGTGCGAAACATGGGGCGGGTGCAGTCCATCGAGCAGCTTCAGAACTCAGTCATCGCCCAGCGTCACGGCACCCCCATTCTGCTGAGCAATGTGGCAGATGTGAAAATAGGAGCCGCTCCCAAGCGCGGGGATGCCGTGTTGAATGGGCAGAAGGCGATCGTCCTCACCATTGACAAGCAACCCTCTGCCGATACCCTGACTGTAACAACAGCCGTAGAAGCGGCGATCGCAGAACTGAAAGCAACGCTCCCAGCGGATGTGAAGGTGACGGAGACCTTTCGGCAAGGGAACTACATCGACTCCTCCATTCACAACGTTGAGGATGCTTTACGAGACGGCATGATTATTGTCTCGGTGGTGCTGATCCTGTTCTTAATGAACTGGCGCACAGTGATCATCAGCCTCAGTGCTCTGCCTCTATCGCTTCTGTTAGGACTGATTGTCTTGGGGTGGACGGGACAGGGGATTAACACGATGACGCTGGGAGGCTTGGCAGTGGCGATCGGCTCCGTGGTGGATGATGCGATCGTCGATATGGAAAACGTCTACCGTCGTTTGCGCGAAAATCAACTGGCTGGCAGTCCAAAACCGCCGCTCCAAGTGGTGTTTGACGGGTCACTCGAAGTGCGAGTCAGCGTTTTATTCTCTACGGTGATTATTGCTGTTGTCTTTGCTCCGATCCTGGCATTGTCAGGTGTGGAAGGACGCATTTTTACGCCAATGGGTGTGGCTTACCTGCTCTGCATTCTGGCTTCAACCCTGGTGGCATTGACGCTAACACCCTCGCTGTGTGCCATTCTGCTAACGCGCGTCCGCCTACCAGAAGAAGAAAGCTGGGTTGCTAAGAAGGCTCAGCAGCTTTACCGTCACGCCTTGCGACTTGCCCTCACTCGTCCAAAAATTGTGTTGCTTACCGCTACCTGTGCTCTGATTGCCTCGATCTTGGTTTTGCCGACGCTGGGACGAGTGTTTCTACCAGAGTTTCAGGAGCGATCTCTGGTGATGGCAACCAACCTGTATCCTGGTACTGCTCTAGGAACGACGAATCGAGTTGGCACTGCAATTGCTGAGACACTTAAAGACGATCAGCGTTTTCAAAATATTCAGTTTCGTGCCGGACGTGCCCCTGGTGACTCGGATGCGGGCGGCGTGAACTTTGGTGAGATGGACATTGAACTGAGCGACCAAGGAGCAGCCGATCGGGACGCAGCCACCGAAACCTTGCGCCAGGAATTTAGCAAGCTACCAGGAGTCGTAGCAACTCTGGGTGGGTTTATTAGCGATCGCTTTGATGAAGTCTTATCCGGTGTCCGGGCAGGCATTGCTGTTAAAGTGTATGGCTCTGATCTAGAGCAGTTGCGCAGCCTGGGACAGCAGGTGTATGCCTCAATGAAACCGATCGAAGGCATTGTCGATTTGCAACTGGAACCGCAAGTTCCGGTTAAGCAAGTGCAGATCAAGCTAGAGCGCGAGGCGGCTGCCCGGTATGGCATCACGTCAGGTGATCTCTCCACCATGATTGCAACGGCGCTCAACGGGCGGGTAGTCTCCCAGATTTTAGAGGGACAACAATTATTTAATCTATTCATTTGGCTACAACCGAATGCTCGTCAAGACTTACAAACCATTCGTAATTTGCTGATTGACACGCCTACAGGTCAGAAAATTCCACTGGCTCAGGTGGCGCAAATTGATTATGGCATTGGTCCCAACACCATTAACCGGGAAAATGTCTCTCGTCGAATTCTGGTATCCGCTAACGTGAGTGGACGAGACATCCGTTCAGTGATTAATGAAATCCAAGCCAAAATTAAGCAAGACGTTCCGCTTTCTAGTGGCTACTTCATCGATTACGGTGGTCAATTTGAGGCAGAAGAGCGGGCAACCCAAACCCTATTGTTCTTTGGCGGAGCCGCCTTTGTTGCGATCACAGTCCTCATTTACCTGGCGGTTAAGTCCATCCCGGCAACCGTAATGATTATGGTGAACCTGCCGCTGGCACTCATTGGGGGTGTCATTGCCGTTGCCTTGAATGGTGGGGTCCTTTCGGTGGCTTCGATGATTGGGTTCATTACCCTCTTTGGTGTCGCCACACGCAATGGCTTACTGCTGGTGGATAACTACAACCAGAAGCTAGCCACCGAGATGCCACTGGTGCAGGTATTGGTGGAAGGCTCAATGGAGCGCTTGTCTGCGATTCTGATGACGGCACTGTGCTCAGCGATCGGGCTACTGCCTTTGGCGATTGGTAGTGGTGCGGGGAAAGAAGTCCTTCAGCCCTTAGCAGTGGTTGTGCTTGGTGGTCTATTCACGTCAACTGCCTTAACCCTCATCGTCATTCCAGCCGCTTATGCTCAATTTCACACTATTCTTGTGTCTAAATCACTCCAGCCAGTGTCTCAACGACGGTCGAAAGAACAATTTTATAAAGAAGTTTAGAGCGCTTGCCTGAAATGCACAACATAGAGGGCATACTGAATCCCATGTTGTCCCTTGAAGCCTTTGAGGTAGGTGCAAATCACCCGCATTTGGCAGGTGAGTGAGCCATAGCGGGGACTGTTGAGGGTGTAGGGTATAGCATAACTTTTGCGTCCTTTAAGCAAAGCGCGAGTGCCCCCGGTTTTGCCTCGAATCACCGCAGGCATAATGAAGGGGAGATTGAGGGCCTTGAGCCAGCGAATCACGGGCACACTGTAGAACCCACGGTCGAGGTAGAGGCGTTTAACCCGCACCCGTAGGCAGGGCTGTTCTAAATCAACCGACCCCGCCGCAAGCGGACGGGGTATGGAAGCAGATTTGCTCCCGAATTCCAGATTCGGATTGCAAGCTATTTGTTTTCGCCGCAGAGCGACGGGGAATCTACCCGCACTAGATTGAAGGGTAGTGCCCTTACGTAAAGGACAGAGAAAAAAGCCTGATCCTGAGAGCCTTCCCTAGCAAGCTCTCTAAAAACAGCTATTATTCTCCATCCTTTAAGAAATAGGACTACCGATTGAAGAAACAGAAAATTGATCCTGATCAATTGCTTTCTAGTCTTTCCAAGTTCTTGACTTTCAGTACCTACAGTGAAATAGCAAACCAATCTTAAGTGGATTTGACCTGATGAAAACTTCAACAAAACTCATTTTAATGGCTGCTGCGATCGCGACACTCGGAATCGGTGGACTCTCAAAGATCGTAAATGCGACTCAGACTCAATCTCCTGTAGCCGTGATGCCTGCTGCTCAGGTTGCAGAAAAGAG
>QBMH01000188.1 GCA_003249025.1 Leptolyngbya sp.
CAGCGTACACTGAGTGAGCTTTTTTACGACCTAACCGACTTCTCAAACACCCTCTCAAGCTTCAAAGATGTCATTTTTACAATAAATATGGTTGAATCGGGTGACACTATAACTATAAACCTGATTCAATGGCTAAATATTGATGGAATCCTCTGTGTTTCTTGCCGTAAATGGTACATTAATGCGTGGGCTAGAACTGAACGGCAACCTGCAAAAAATTGGAGCTGAATTTGTGCGAGAGGCTTTAACTGAGCCAACCTATCGCCTCTGGTCGATTGGCGATCGCCATCCCGCTATGCAGCGAGTTGAAACCGATGGGGCAGCGATCTCCGTAGAAATTTGGGCAGTTCCCGCGAGTGGCATCAGCACTTTGCTTCAGCTTGAACCCCCTGGACTTTGTATTGGCAAAGTGCGCTTAGCCGGTGGCGAAGAAGTGCTAGGTGTAATAGGAGAATCTATATTATGTGTGGGACAACCAGAAATCACCCATTGGGGCGGATGGAGAGCCTACACGGCTACACTGACCAACCCAGTTCAATTGATGAATTAGCCGCAAATCAGCCATACAGGATTAAACAACAATGCCTGAGCCAGAGCAAGATTTATCGAGTTTTGTAGACCAAGCTGCCCTGCTGATCGGTCTGCCTATTCCAGCAGAGTATCGCCAAGCGGTAATCGACAACTTTGAGCGGATTGCCGCGATCGCTCAGATTGTCACAGAATTTCCGCTGCCCGACGATATTGAAATTGCTCCCGTCTTTGAACCTTAGCCCCTTAGCCTCCATGTCCCCAGCCTTTCCTGATGCGACCAGCATTGCTCACAGTGTGCGAAATCAAGAAGTTTCTGCCACTTCAATTGTATCCAGCTCGATCGCCCGGATAAAAGAACATAATCCCCTGCTCAGCTGCTTTACAACCGTTTTGACAGAGAAAGCCATGCAGGATGCCGCAGCGGTGGATGTTGCGATCGCGGCTGGAAAAGATCCAGGCGTTCTGGCAGGTGTGCCCTTTGGAGTCAAAGATCTATTTAATGTGGCAGGCATTCCAACCCTAGCAGGCTCCAAAATCAACGCTGAACATGCGATCGCCGCCCAAGATGCCACCTTAGTCGTTCGGCTCAAGCAAGCAGGTGCTATTTTGGTCGGTGCCCAAACCATGGATGAATATGCCTATGGATTTGTCACAGAAAATAGTCATTACGGAGCCAGCCGCAATCCTCACAGCCCGACTCATATGACAGGTGGATCGTCTGGAGGCTCAGCTTCAGCGGTCGCAGGCGGCTTGGTTCCGCTGTCCCTGGGTTCTGATACCAACGGCTCGATTCGGGTGCCATCGTCATTTTGCGGCATTTTTGGACTCAAACCGACCTATGGGCGGCTTTCCCGTGCCCATACCTATCCCTTCGTAGGCAGTTTAGATCATCTCGGTCCGTTTGCTCGATCGGTGCGTGATCTCGCTTTGGTATTTGATCTATTGCAAGGCGCAGATCTTGCCGATCCGGTTTGCACTGAGAGATCGCCCCAATTTTGCTTACCAGAACTAACGAAAGAACTTGATGGTCTGCGGATTGCCGTAGCCGATGATTATTTTTTGAAAGGTGCCGAACCCGAAGTGCTAACGGCTTTAGAAGCTGTGGCAAAGGCACTGGGAGCAACCCAACAAATCACTATTCCAGAGGCACACCGGGCACGAGCGGCAGCATTTATCATTACGGCTTGTGAAGGCAGCAATTTACATCTAGAAGATTTACGCAACCGTCCTCAAGATTTTGATTTTGCCACCCGCGATCGCTTTTTGGCAGGCGCACTGGTTCCCGCCACTTGGTATCTCCAAGCGCAAAAATTTCGCCGTTGGTATCGCGATCGCGTTCGAGAATTATTTTCCCAGGTCGATATCATTCTGGCTCCTACCACGCCCTGTCCTGCGCCGTTGATTGGGCAGACCACCCTAATACTCGATGGGCAAGAGGTGCTGCTACGCCCCAATGTGGGACTCTATACTCAGCCGCTTTCTTTGATTGGACTCCCCATTGTTGCGGTGCCTGTGCAGCGTCCAGGACAGTTGCCCTTGGGAATTCAGGTGATCGCGGCTCCTTATAATGAAGCACTCGTCTTGCGAGTTGCCGCCTACTTGGAAGCGCAGGGAATTGTTTCGGCTCCCGTCCCTTAGTTGTTTTATATAATTGGAAAGCCAGGAATTAGTTGATCAATTTCTTCCATCAGTTGCATCGTTTCTGCGAGCGCCACGACAACCTTTTGATAGTGCAACCCATCATCAAAAGATAAGGTGCGTTTGGCTTTTTTGCGATCTTTGAGCCATTTGTCTAACACTTGATAACCGCCGATCTTAAATTTCCATACTTCGGGGGCAATGCCTTCAAAATAGCGATCGCTGTTAATATAAACTCGCTGTTCTGTGGGTTTATAAGTCACTTCAGTAACCGCATTATCGCCATCGCCACCCATTTTAGTGATCAGCTTGTTGAGGTTTTTCGATTTCATCAGGTGTAGGTCTACTAATGCCTGACCTTTTGCACCCAAGTTTTTGAATAATTGATCGCTACTGGTCAACGGCACACGGGGAAAGTCACCTTTGAGAAACTCGGCGTAGCGATCGCGATAGGTAGGGCTATGAAAGATAGCGTAAATATAATAAAAGATCGCTTCTGGAGTAGGAATATAACCAAACTTTTCTCGAATTGCATTCAGAAAACCTGATGAGAAGTTAGGAGATTTTTCAACAAATAAACTACTTTGTTGATTAGCAGTATCAGGATATGTATAAAGTGAAAATAAATAGTTTCGCTCTCGACTTTTGTTGGAAACATAACAGTTATCAGTAATTAAGTTGCTGGCAAAAATATGTGACCAAGATTCACTAATTATTTGACGGCAAACATTTATCCCCAAATTATCCTTTTGCAAAACGTGATACATCACACTAGGACGAGGCATACAGATGAATCCTCTAGATTTACCTGTGTAATAAGTGAAGCGAGCATCAAATGGTCTATAAGAAATCAGTTGTATTTTTGAATTGTCCAATCCTGATGATTGAATATCTTTTTGAGCTAAAGTGACTTGCCAATCGCGTGAGTCTTCTCCTAATGCGTATTTACTCCTCGCTATTTCAGATGATAGAGAACTAAAGTCACCTAAAACTTCTTTTAATTCATCCTTTGTCCATTGAATTGCTAGCTCATCTCGTGCTGTATATAAACCGACTGAATTAACAGGCATAATTTCTGTGATTTTCCAGCCTTCCTCATATTCAGCTTTGCAATCTATATTTTGAGGAATAAATAGATAAGCTGGAGATGCAGGAGCTAGCTCTGTCCACTCGACTGTCGTAATATCATGCTCTAAAAGATAGCGATATTTATCTTCCCGTGAACCCCAAAGATCAGCGTGATAAATCTTCGTCATCAGCTACCCCTTGTAAAGGGTTGATACCAAGTTTCTATGGAAAGGTCGCACACAGATTGAATGCGTTGAAAGTCGCTATCCGCAGAAACTAGAGTGAAATTATGTTGAAGTGCAATAGAAGCAATCCATAGATCATTGTCATCAAACCCAATATCTGTAATTTTGGTTCTTCGACGCTGACTTTTCTCTTTAGGAGCAAACTGGTTCATGAGTGCAGCTTTGAGGTGCCCATAAACCATCGTTGTGTCTTCATCAATATGATAAATACGAAGATACTGGAGAAAATCGCTTACATCTGTCAAGTTTTGCTGCTTCTGCCCAGAATTTTCTGCCATAAAAACTAGCTCACCCTGGACAATCACACACGGTGCTAAATTCTCAGTGCCAATTGCGATCGCACGGCTATAAACCGCAGATTCCTTCCGAAGTAGATAACTGCAATGATTTATATCTAGCAAATACATAGTTTAAAGCGGTTCATGTTTAACGAAATTCACCTTACTACGGCTGTCATAAACTAATTGCAGACATTCTTCAAAATCATCTCCTGCCCATCCTCCTTGATAATCTTCCAGAGATTTTCCTGAAGCTGGACGATAGGAAGGTGTACTCACTGGCTTTAAACATTCTCCTGAATCATCTCCTGCCCTTTTTTCAATATTGCTCAAGTTATCTAAAACGTATTTGGCTGAAGAGAAAGGCACTTCAGAGGCTATGGGTTTTGATGGCAGATTGATATGCCGAGCTTTGATAAAGAGTAAAAAGTCTAAAACCTCCTTTAGAAGATCGTCCGAGATTTCTTCGGTTTCTTGAATCAACTGCTCCCGGATTGGTAGATCCGTAGAGATAGGCTGTGTGCTAGGTTCCTGAGTTTGCATCGTTTATGCCTCCATTAGCTAACAGATTTGGGATATTTGACCATGATAGCCACTGCCACCCCTTGCTGAATATCGAACACATTTTTATCGGGGGAACCATCGGGGGCAACTTCTTTTTTCTTGCTGTTGCCATGCAAATCCATCAGATAAATTTCATCAAAAGTTTTTTCTAAACTTTGGCGCATTCCGCGAAAGGTGGGATTATCCAAATAGCCGTGATTGGTGATGAATGCCAAAATGCCGGAACCTGTGCGATTAATCCGCCATTGCCCAAACCGAATAAATTTCACATAGTCATCTTGTAAGCCTTTGGGATTGCGTTCTCCTAGCGGCATCCCGTCTACCTGATAGTAATCTCGCACCAGTCCGCTAATCCATTCACCATTATTGGAAGATGCATAGGAATAGGGCGGATTGCCTAAGACCACCATCACTGGCGCATCGCGTTTGATTTCTGAGGCTTCATTGGCCTCCTGGGCGACAAACTGACCAAACAAAATCTCGGACTTTTTCATCGCCTCATCCAGCGTATTCGTCAGGTAAATTCCTAGCCGCTGTTTACCCTGAAACTGGTAGCCAAGTTCCTGAAGTTGCAGACCTAGCTTGAGATGGGCGATCGCATAAGGAGCCATCAGCAACTCAAAGCCAAACAACCGATTTAGCAAATTCTCTCGCACATAGCTATCCCACTGATTCGCCATGCCGATCTCTTCCAGATTGCGATAAATCTGCTTCACCACCTCATACAAAAACGTGCCCGTTCCTGTTGCCGGGTCAAGAATTTGCACCCTCGGCTTTTGCGTCACCGGATCTTTGGCGTTATCCGCTAAACCCAACGGCAAATCAAACCGATCTTTCAAAATCGCATCCACCGATCGCACCATAAACGACACCACAGGTTCCGGCGTGTAGTAAACCCCCCGACTTTTTCGCAAAGCTGCGTTGTATGCCGCCAAAAACGTCTCATAAAAATGCACCACTGGGTCAGCTTGGCGAGTTCGCCGCCCAAAATTTTCCAGAATGCTGTCCATATCCACCTGCGACAACAATTGCACCAAGTCATCGATCGCCCAATCAATCTGACTGATGGCATCGGTTTCGACGATCGTATTAAACAACCGCTTCAAAAATGGGTTCGTTGCCGGAATATAGGTGCCAGCCGTGCGCCGAGTAAACGTTTCACCGCTTGGGTTTTGAGCATGACCCACCCGTGCCGCAAATAGACCATAGGAAATCGTCTGAGCATACATATCCGCAAAGTCAGCATCATTCAAATCGGGCAACAACACCTCACTAAAGCCTTGTTTTAATTGATGCAACTCACCCTGAGACTCTTCTAGCCCAAGCGCCGTTGATGTCGCCAATCTAATCGCCTTCGTCAACCTCGCCATTTGCCGCGCCAAGTCTTCAGGGCTGCTAATAATCTCGCCCGTGTAGTTGAGAAACTGATCGAGCAGAGCCGCAATCTTGTCAGTAGCCCTGGCTTGCAGCTTATGCTCATGACGATCTGCCAAAATCTCCTTCTGTCTGCGCTTGCCATCCACATACCAGCGAAACTCTAGATAATTGGTCAATACCAGATTAGGAAACGCCTCTAGATAGCGCTGCAACTGCTCCGATTTTTCAATCTGATCCAGATCTAGCCCAACATCTTTGGCTTCCACATAACCCACCAGCAAGTCTCGCCGCTTCACCGTAAAATCTGGAATCCCTGCCTTGTTGCCTTTCTCTTCAATCACCGCATCAATGCCATCAGCAGGAGCATCCAGCAAATCTTTTAATGCCGGATAATGGCTGCGCTCACTGCCTTGTTGCAGATTCTTTTGAATTGACTTGAGATAAGCATCAAACGAAAAAGATGGCATGGTGATTTTAGCTCTGGTGCAATGGGTGAGTTAGGGGCTGAGTTTGGTTGAGGCACGATTCCCTTTGGGAGTCCTTCGGATAGCTTCGCTAACGTTGAACGAATCGCCACTGTTGCACCAGCTTTTTCAGCGGCTCCGCTAACCAGTGATCATATTGAGGATAAATCGGCAGACGGGGCACCAGTTGCCAACCTGCTGCACCTAAAATGTTTCCTAACTCGCCATCCACAAGGTGAGAATAATTTGGGTTCACTTCATCGCGGGGACTAATGCCGCCCAAATCTCTAGCTCCAGCCTTTAAACAGGCTATTAAATCGATTGAATCGTGCATCAAATTAGGAGGCACTTGAATGGCAATATCGGCGGGTAAAATCTGACGGGCGATCGCAACCAGGCTAACCAACTCTTTGGGGCTAAATGCCAAACCACCCCAAACTTCTTGCTGTCCGGGGCTGTAGGGTTGCAAAATCACTTCTTGAATATGCTGGTACTGCTGATGAATCTGGGCGATCGCCTCCAGTGTTTCCCAGCGATCGAGATCGGTTTCCCCAATTCCTAACAGCAGTCCAGTTGTAAACGGAATTTGCAGTTCACCCGCCTGGATTAGCTGCTGTAACCGTAAGTTGGGTTGCTTACTCGGTGCGTCACGATGAACCGTTTTCAACAGTTCTGGAGTCAGTTGTTCTAGCATCAGCCCCATCGACACATTGACGGTTTTGAGGAACTCCATTTCTGAAACACTCAAGGGTCCGGCGTTCGTGTGGGGCAAAAAGCCGAGGGCTAATGCCTGTTCACAATGCTCATAAATATGCTCAATCCATGCAGCACGCCTCGCGCTTTGGGGATGAACCTCTCCACTCAACACCAAAATTTCAATGACAGGGGGTGCAGATGAATGGAGCGATCGCAGCGTCGCTTCCGCCTCTGTCAAGCTTAACCAAGGGCTTTGCCCCGGATCGGCCCGAAAATTACAGTAAGTGCATCGGTTAAAACACTCATAAGTTGGAACCAACGTATAGGCAGGACTATAGGTAATTGTCTTAGACAGACTCGCGTTAGGTTCAACCAACATCAGGCTCTAACTAAATATCATTCCTTTCAACCCTACATTTGATTGCGGGTTATTGACAGCACCAAAATGTTTCCTGATCCTGACAACTGCGGCGTTTCGCGTAGATATTTTTCACATGCGTTTTTACCGTATTTAGACTGATTTGCAAAGTGTCAGCAATTTCTTGATAAGAATGCTCCTTTCTCAGCAATAGCCAAATTTCTGATTCTCGCTCCGTCAAGTCATACTTCTTTTGTTGGACGCGCAAGTCTTCCCGCAAAACTTCATCGCAGTTTTCTAAAAACACTGCAATCAGCGATCGCGTGTCCCGTGACGTTGCTTGCTTCTCGTAAGGAATAGTCGTTCGCACAGGCTGACTCAATTCACTCTCTTGACTATCCCTATCTCTATCAATCAATTTGGTTTTCTCAAAACCCCTGGATT
This sequence comes from Leptolyngbya sp., assembly GCA_003249025.1. Classification (GTDB taxonomy): domain Bacteria; phylum Cyanobacteriota; class Cyanobacteriia; order Leptolyngbyales; family Leptolyngbyaceae; genus ULC077BIN1. The sequence continues at coordinate 7,664 of QBMH01000188.1, forward strand.
TTTGGTCGGGTGCATTCTCTAGCCACTGCACCGTCACGCGGATAGTTTGCCCATTGCTTGCAAGATAATCTTGTACCAAACGTCTCTGAGTAGGCGAGTCCTCTCGGATCATGCGGTGGCAAGCTTCCAAAACTAATGATGGAAGATGGGCGCTACAAACTGCTGTTGTCCCAGTCGAAAAGCAGATCTCTTTTGCTTTTTGATTCCAATACAGCAAATTGAGATTGCGCGAAACCACTAAAACGCCTTGGGGTACTAACTCCAATAATTGCTTACTTAATTTGCCAAACTCCAGGTCTTTTTCTATATCGGCATCCGCAGGACGCTCAAAAGACCTTTGGTCAAGCAAAGTAGCACGTCCTCTATTCAAATGGCTAGCTTGCCGTCGAGGGGCGCGATAGCTCAAAAGCGAACCCAAGCCTGAAGGTATACCTGACTGGGTGAGTAGGGGGCTGGTCATAGAAGTCACCTCAAGTGAATGCGTTCATTCTCAGGGCTGATGGGGTGAAGACACAATGAGAAAACCGCAGATCACCCAAGCTAGGCGCACCCAATCGATCAGCTTAGAAGAGACACGAAGAGACCTGAAGAAGGGTGAAGTTTTTTTGGAATCCCTTCTCTAAATCGAATCATGTATCTGATAATGAGGTGCCTTCAACTGAATATCCAAACCTCATGGCTGAGGGATGTACAACTCAATAAGCCCTCGCCTCAAATCCCTCTTCTCTAGGAGAGAGACTTTCAAACGATTTCTGATTCCCTTTCCTGCGGAAGAGGGCTAAGGGCGAGGACTGATTTTGTTGGCTTTAGGAAAGTCGCACATTGCGTTATTGCCAAGCGATGGCAGCTTACAGAGGGAATGTCTAACCGTGAAACATGATCGCTTTAGGTGAGAAAACCAGATTTTTAATCGCTCATCTGGCAGTCTTGATTTTTTGTGTCTAATACTTCTTTCTTCAATTGTCAGTCTAAGCGACCGCAAAGTATTCACCCATTTAAGGGACTTCTTAAACTTGATGAAGCCGCATCAGTCTAACTCTCATTCATTAGACCCATGTGATCCGGGGAATCTTGAACCCTTTTTTTCTCAAGCACACCAAAGGCGCTATGTGGCGAAGTTGCTGGGTCGAGGAGGGATTACTCGCCGACGGGCTGAGTATTTCATTCGATTATGGGCTTATCTACTGCTGAAGCAAACGCACGATTTAGCTCCCCAAACGCTTGAACCATTGGTAAATCTGCGTCCGACTGAAGGCTTAGTATCCTGTACCCATCGTGAGGCTGCCGAGTTATTTTATGGGCAACGTGAACGGGGCAGCGATCGCGCGGCTGGCATGATGATCGATCAGTTGGCGGCTCTCGGATTGCTGGAAAAGCGCTTTGATGGACAAACACTGTGTTTAGGCGTTCGCCCTTTACCAGAACTAATCGCTGAAAAAACAGAACTACCGTCGGTTTTGGTGCCTGATCAGTTCAATCCGCGTACCGATGCCATTCCCGTTGCCAATCTAATTCGGCAGACTTATGCCATGGCAGCAGATGACAGCGCGATTTCACCTCAACGAATTGCGAGAATTTTGCGGCAATGGTCGCAAGACTATCCAAGTGGGATCAGAGTATTACGTCGTGCTGATAATCTGAATCCAGTCGGAGTTGCAATTCTTTATCCCACGACTATCCAATCAGAAGAAGTTTTTTCTCGTCCTCCAAGCAAAAGTTTCTTTCTAACCTCTGACATTGCAGTTGATCCGGTTGAAATGGCACCCATTGGAGACATAAACTGTCTAGCTGTTTATTTGAGAGCGTGGGTGATTGACATCAATTATTTGCAGCCGCAGCACATTTGTGAATTTCAGAAAGATACCCAAAAAGCATTGCGGCAAATGCAGGCTGATTTCCCTAACCTTTGCGATCTATACTCTCCGGTCATTCACCCGCTATATGAAGAATTACGGATGGCACTCGGTTTTCAACGAACCTGCGAAGAACATCGCCCTTTCTACTGGGTCTATTTAGCATTGGATAGATATTTGGAGTTAGATATCGATCAGGCATTAGCAAACTTTCGCCTAGGGAGTATTTCCAGCCTTTAAATGGCTGAGGGCGATCGCTCTAAGTTGCCACAAATTACAGCGATCGTTCAAACTTACAGCGCAAGCAAAACAAATATGAACTCAGTGCTTTACAAAAAGAAACAAACCACTTATCTTAGTTACAGAAGGTTAATTCCTCTAAATCATTGTCAAGTTACATAAAGCACTCATAGAACCATGACGACAACCTTACAGCGCGTTGAGCGCCAGTCTGTATGGCA
>QBMH01000189.1 GCA_003249025.1 Leptolyngbya sp.
GCATGAGGGTACTAGCGGTGCCTTTCAACGAAGGAATCGACCTTTGAGCCATGTGGCAGTTGGAGCATTTAGTCCAAAAGCTTTCCAGTGGTCAAACGAAGAGCAGGTGAAATCTGTACTGGCACTTTTTTGCCCCTATGTCGGCTCAACCCCCTGTTTTTTCACTTCTACTAGCTTATGGCAGTAGCCCTCTACTCCTTCCTAGGCTGGAGGAGATTTCATCTAGAAAAAGTCTTTGGAATCGGGTGATCCAATTTTGATGGCGGAGGCGGTGGCGTGGGCTGAAATCAATCCGGGGGGGTTGCAGGTGGAGCGCCTGACTCTACCATTATTCGAGGCTTTGGAGTTGGATGACTCGGCGCGGGATCTGTCCGGGGTGCTGGCGGCTATATCGGTGCAGATTCAGCGATTAGGATGGACGCGAGAGCAGGTGGGTGATCGCTTGGGGCAACTGTTTGGCAAATGCAGTCAGGCACATTTAGATGATATGGAGTTGGCGCTGTGGAATTTGTGGTTGGAGGAGCTATCTGATCCCAAAAGTCATGAACCGGAGAGGTAAAGAGTGGAATGTGAGGTTGGAGACTTGCTTTTCTAGTGCAAAGCATTGGTGAAGTGAAGGGATTAAACTGAAGGTCAAGCAACTACTTTTAACTTGGTATATCACACTCTACAAGCATCCGAGACTATGCTCAACGATACAATTAGCCCCACCTAGACAATGAAAATGAGTTGTTCGCCAACATCTTAAAGATATCCTAACGCCTGCTGTGTATGCCCAAGTCGGGTCTTATTGGCAGTTTGGGCTGAGAGCGCAGATATTGAGCTTACCTTTGATCGTAGCAGCAGTACTCACCTTAGTTTGGCGACGATGCCAGCGGTTAGGAAATTAGCCCGGTTATTGGCGCGAGAAGACCAGTTGTGGAGCAAAGCGGTAAAAGTATCACAACTGTTTTTGGAGTTTCCAGCCGAGTTATTTGAGCGGGTGCTAAGCGAACTATTGCCCAGTTTGAGCGAGGCTGGATTGCGATGGCTCGGCGCTTGAAGCACTACTTCGTAATATTACAGAGTTTGCAAGACTGAAAGCTATGACAGTTGGCTGGCAACATGCAATGCCGAGACGTTTTACCAGGCAGTTGAAGGCATTGCGACCGTGAGTTGGCATGGCAACTTATCTGGTCACGCGTGCAAATCGGAGAATAGTTTGTGTGATGTGGCGTCAACGCCCATAATCTTTTGATATTTGTCCTTGCGGCTTGTGTGTATTGCTTCAGATCCTGGAATTCTGGAATTAATAGAGTTTTCAGTGAAGATACGGCTATCCATGACTAGAGATCGCATCTAAATGGATACTTTGCAATTTAGAGGATAGCTTAAAAGGTAAAGCTGTCATTCTATTGTGGCTTTCTGTAAATTAGTAACTTCTCAGACATACGCTTAGGCATCTCAGGGAACTTTATGGGAAATCAATAGAAACAGATGGTCATTACTCTAAACCCCAACAAACAAGTGATACCCGAACAGATTGATCAGCTACTAGCGGATTGGAAAACGCGGTTAGACTTGGCAAGCCAGAATATGCTTGCCCTTCAGGGGCTGACCACCTATCAACGGTTGGCAGGTGAAGCCGGATTCTCAAAAACACAACTAACTGGGACTACCGCAGTTCAGGTTGCTGCTGCCCTTGATGCCATGAACCAGGTTTTTCAACACTTTGATCTGTTGCTGGCAACCATTAACCGGGCGGCAGAATTGCGAAAACAATTTCCTCGATTTCTGGGTAGTGATCAGAAATACCAGGAGGTTGAAGCGTTACTTTTGGGGCAATCTATTCATTTGTCCGTTGTACAGGTTCCTTTGGCGCAACGAAGTTTGTTAAGCGCAGCGGAAACCACCTGCACAGTGACACCGGATAACCTTCTGGCAATGATGACCCTTACCTTTGAAACTGCCAGAGATACAATTTTGGCGATTGATGTTGCCTGGTCTCGATTGGAACCGATTCTTTGCCAAGTAGAAGCCGAGATTCAGGCTTTACAGCAACAGGCGAATGCGTTGGGAGTAAAGGATCTGACGAACTTGAAAGTGGTGCAACAGACGATCGCATCCCTCCGCGATCAGGTTACGACAGATCCATTAGGAGTGAAAGATGAGTTCGAGCAGCAAATTCAGCCGTTAATTGAGCGAGTTAAAGATAGTCTGAATCAAGTCTTGCAGCAGCACAATCAGATCCAGGATGAATTGGCGATCGCTCACGCTTTGTTGCAGAACCTTACAGAATTAAACCAGCAGACCCATACAGCCTATGCTGAAAGCCTGGAAAAGGTAACGGATCACTCAGGCTTACAACCGCCTCTATCAGCGGATCATTTGGATGCCCTATGCCAGTGGTTATCCCGCTTAGAAACCCGATTTGCGGAAGGATTAGTCAACCCGATCCAAGTGGGATTGGAAAATTGGACGGCAAAGGTGAAAGCCGCGATCGCGATCGAACAATGCGCCGTTACCGCCAACCGCCATCCCCTAGAAACTCGTCGCGAACTCCGAGGACGGTTAGAGGCTCTGAAAGCAAAAGCCTTGGCGCGTGGGCGGGCAGAAGACCCGATGTTAGCTGCCCTCTCTATCCAGGCAAAACAACTCTTATATACCCGCCCGACTGACCTGGCTAAAGCGATTGAGCTAGTGACTCAGTACGAGAAGCATCTAAATAATCGCTAACTGAAGTCCAGAATAAGATCACTCAAACCCCAGCCCCTTACTCGGATGAACTATGAACGAACGTTGTCAACGCCCTGCCTGTACTGGAACCCTTGAAGATGGTTATTGCGATGTCTGTGGATTGGCGGCAGTCAAATCACACAAACCACAGTCTACCAGCCAAAAACAGACGACAACACCCACAGGTCGAAGTACGCCAGTCACCACTGGAACCGGGTCTTCCCCTTTAACCAATCGATCTAGAGGGTCTCGCCGCACGGGTTCTACGTCTGCCCGCAGTAGCCGTAAGCAATTGGGCGCGGGGCTGATTTCGATTCCAGAATTGCCGTCTACAGAACCGGAAAAACTGATTCTGGTTGAGCCAAACGTGCCGGAGAATAAGCGATTTTGCGGCAACTGTAACAATCCGCTGCGCCGTGAGAAAGGCTTTTGCAGTAAGTGCGGACAAAAGTATTCCTTCAGGGCAACCCTGAATCCAAAGGATTTAATTGCAGAGCAGTATGAGGTCAAGGGCGCGATCGCCTATGGTGGGTTGGGCTGGATTTACCTCGGCTTTGACAACACGCTGTCTCGCTACATTGTCTTGAAAGGGTTGCTAAACAGCGAAGATGCTGCCAGTGCAGCCGTTGCCATTGCCGAGCGTAAATTTTTGGCATCGGTCAAACACGCCAATATCGTTGGCATCTACAATTTCGTGAATCATGGCACCGAAGGCTTCATTGTGATGGAGTACGTCGGGGGCAAGACGCTGAAGCAGATTCGCAAAGAACGAGGTCCATTACCCGCAGCGGAGGCGATCGCCTACATCCACCGCATCCTGGGAGCCTTCGCTTATCTACACGCCCAAGGATTGGCTTACTGCGACTTCAAGCCCGATAACGTCATGCTAGAAGATAACGATGTCAAGCTAATCGACATGGGCGGTGTGCGTCGGATTGATGATCCTGATGGCGACATTTACGGCACCGTGGGCTACAGTGCGCCTGAAGCCGGGGAAGGTCCTACGGCAGTCTCCGACCTCTACACCATCGGGCGAACCCTGGCAGTGCTATTGTGTGACATCAAAGGCTTTGGCAGCACCCACCAATACAGCCTGCCCAGTCCTCAAGAAGAACCGCTGTTTGCTCAGCAAGAATCTCTTTATCGATTTTTGTTAAAAGCCACAACCGAAAAATCAGATGATCGCTTTCAGTCTGCCGACGAGATGGCAGATCAACTGTTGGGCGTATTGCGGGAGGTCGTTGCCCTAGAAACCAGCACTCCTCGTCCGACTACTAGCAGTCTGTTTGGCGGAGATTTGCTATCGCTCACCGCTGCCAATGATTTTGCACCCATCAAGCCGGAATTTCGTCACCTTCCCATCCCGCTGCTGGATGCCACCGATCCGGCATTTAATGCGGTGATGAATGCCAGCGCGATCGCCGATTTAGATCGACGAGTCGCGACCCTAACTCAGGTGACCACTCAATATCCCAAATCGAAGGAAGCTCTGCTAAGACTGGCAAACAGCCTGATTGACTTAGGTGGCAACTATGAGCGGCTAGAGAAGATCCTAGGACAAGTTGAGGAGAATGACCCCTGGGACTGGCGGATACTTTGGTATCGGGGACGATCGCGGATGGCAGAAGGAAAAGCCCAAGAGGCAAAGAAAGCGTTTGATCAAGTCTACTTTGACCTACCTGGAGAATTGACCCCCAAACTGGCGATTGCCCTTGCCGCCGAGCAATCCCGCGATTTTTCCTTCGCCATTCAAATGTATAACCTGGTACTTCGCACCGATCCCAGCTACGTTTCCGCCGCCTTTGGATTGGCACGCTGCCTGGTTCACAAAAACGATCGCAAGGGAGCAGTCGCTGCCCTGGAACAAGTACCCCAATCCTCTAGCCTGTTCACGCGATCGCGGGTTGAAGTTGCCCGCATTCTCACCAGTCGGGGGAAATCTGAACCGGGAATGAACGAACTGAAGAATGCCGCCACGATTGTAGAAGCCATCACTTTAGAAGGGATGGAACGCCATCAACTGAGCAAACAAGTCTTAGAAACCGCATTACATCTCGTGACCACCAAAGCGCTCCCGCCAACCTCCAAAGTCACCATTCTGGGACAGCCGATGGAAGAAGTGAAGCTACGCTTGGGACTGGAAAAAGTTCTGCGATCGATGGCGCACTTGACCCTAGGAGACGAAAAAATTCAATTGGTCGATGAAGCGAATCGTATCCGTCCCAAAACATTGTTTTAGAGACCAATCATCAATAACCTATGACGAATCACGATTATGCAATGTCCTAACTGTAATGGTTCTATCCTGCCAGACGATCGCTTCTGTGAGAATTGTGGTGTGCCCTTGATTACCGAGTCATCGCCCCCGACAGCCTGTGCAAAATGCGGCTCTACTAACATCGATGCTGAAGATTATTGCGCTCAGTGTGGATTTCGCAACGCTCCAGTCTCTAGTGCCATCCCCGACGATCGCATCGAACTGGCAGTATCACCACGCTTGGCAGGAGTCAGCGATCCGGGACTGAAGCACGATCGCAACGAAGACTATATCGCTCTACAAACCCTGGATAACGATCAGCATATCCTGGTTGTGGGTGATGGGGTATCCAGTTCACAGACTCCAGAATTAGCAGCAAAAGCAGCAGTAGAGGCGACCTGTCAACATCTAGCAACGGCTTTGCCAACGGGTGAAGAGTCGGAACTGGCGATGAAGGGCGCGATCGCCGCTGCATTGAAAGCAGTTTGCGCCATTCCTTATCATCAACAAGACGATGCCGATCCGCCCTCAACTACAATCGTTGCAGCCATAGTTCAGGCAACCAAAATCACAATCGGCTGGCTCGGTGACAGCCGCGCTTATTGGGTTGCTGCCGACACTATCCAACAACTGACTCAAGATGATTCCTGGATGAATGATATGGTCGCGTCTGGCAAACTCTCTGAAGCCGAGGCAAGACAATCTCCCCATGCCCACGCCATCAACCGTTGGTTAGGGACAGATGCCAGAGAAAACGCAACTCCCTCGATCGCCACGTTTACGATTCCTGGGTCTGGCTACCTGTTGCTGTGCAGCGATGGGTTGTGGAACTACACCCCTACTGCCAGTCAGCTTGCAGAATTAGTGCATCGCTATGCTGCTCCTGATGCAATTGTGCTTTCCCAACGATTAGTCGAGTATGCGCGATCTCAAGGCGGACGCGATAACATCACCGTTGCAGTTTTGTCGTTTCTAATTTGATATTCCCAATCCCTAAACTCTTTCTCCTTACCTACTTCTAAACCATGCCAACTACTCAATTTAAAGCTGAAGTCTTCCAAAACCAATTCCTGCCGCAAGGCTCCCGTGAAGTTCATGCCATTATGACGATTGCCGCAGAAGGCGTTGCTGAAGTCTCCGCTGCTACTAATCGCGATCGCTTATTTGGCATTATTTGCGATATCTCAGGTTCAATGCAGGGCGAAAAAATTGGGGCAGCCAAGCAAGCAATGATCAAATTGATCCGGTTAATCCCAGAGGACACCCACTTCTTCGTTGTCACCGGAGACAATACTGCCAAAGTACTGGTTCCGGTTGTATTGGCGACATCGCAAAATAAGGAACGGGCAATCAGTCTGATCCGCACAATTGATGCCAACGGAACGACCGTCATCTCAAACTGGTTAGCTCAAGCATTGGCACAATTCAAGAAGATGCCCAATGCAATTCGGCAGGCACTTTTATTAACAGATGGTCAAAATGATCGGAATGACGATCGCGCCTTGCTAGCGGCTTTAGAGCGATGTGAAGGCATATTTCAATGTGATTGTCGGGGCGTAGGGACTGATTGGAAAGTGGGGCAGCTTCAGCAAATCTCCAGTAAGTTGCTAGGCACAACCGATATTATTTCGGATGCTACCGGAATTGAGGCAGATTTCCAGGAAATTCTGGGGAAAGCCCTGAGCAAGAACATCAGCGATGTCAACTTGCGATTGTGGACTCCTCAGGGTGCCCGCACTTTGTTTTGCAAGCAAGTCAGCCCCGATATTGTTGACCTAACTGCCCGCGCCAAATCCATTAAGCCCCAGGTTGTCGATTATCCTACAGGCTCCTGGAGTAAAGATGAATCCCGCGATTACCACTTTTGTATCGAAGTGCAACCGGGCAATATGGGAGATGAAATGCTGGCAGGGCGGGCAAGTTTGATGTGTACTCTAAATGGAGTGGAAACGAAGATCACCGAAGCCAAAATTCTGGCAGTCTGGACTGATGATGAAGCAAAATCTGCCAAGATCGATCGCCGGGTTGCTCACTACACCGGGCAAGCAGACCTCGCTCAGTCGATTCAAGAAGGACTGGAAGCCCAAGCACAGGGAAACTTGGAGGTGGCAACTGCCAAACTTGGTAAAGCGGTGCAGCTCGCTCATCAATCCGGCAACGAGGCAACCGCTAAACTCCTTCGCAAAGTCGTTGATGTGGAAGATGCCGTTACCGGAACGGTGCGCCTAAAACGAGAAGTTGCCAAAGAAGATGCCATGACACTGGAAACGCGATCGACCAAAACAACCAGAATTCCTAAATCTGCTCAATAGTGTGAATAGTCGTTAATTAGTCGTTAGTCAATAGTCAATGACTGACATTACGTCACCAAAAAAATCATCACCAATAAGTGCAACTTTAAGCATTATTTGCCTACACTATGTCCACCTACCTCTGTCCCAAAGGACACAACTCGGCTGAGCCTGACTATTGTTCTGAATGTGGTGCCCGAATTCAGGGCAGTTCTGACCCATCATTCAGCCCTACACAAACACCATCATCTCAGCCAAAATCCGGGTTGACCTGTCCCGATTGTGCCACTCTTCACGAACCCAATAGCGGTGATTTTTGCGAAATCTGCGGTTATAACTTCGTCAGTGGGGCGCATGGTGAAATACCGATCGCGATCAGCCATCCTCCCGTTTCAGACCCAATTAAGCTAGAGGAAGGGGAATCACATCAAAAGCAGGAACCTATCGATCCTGTTTCTTCCCCTACTTCACCCGTGCTGACTTCGCCCGACCCGTTGACCTGGGAGATTACTGTTGCGATCGCTGCCGTTGACCTAGATCCAGCAAGCCCTCCTCCAGACAACTTTACTCCCATCAGTTTACGTTTGGTGCAAGGCAACAACTTGATTGGACGCACCAGTCAAGCACGCGCAATTTATCCCGAAATTCCTCTTGACTTCGATGATGCCGTTTCCCATCGTCATGCTCTGCTAAGCCTCAATCCCGATGGAACTTTAACGCTACGGGACATTGGCTCTTCAAATGGCACGAAACTCAATAATGTTGAATTGAAGCCAATGGTTGATGTGCTGTTAAAGAGTGAAGATGAAATCACACTTGGACATTGGATAAAAATCAAGGTGTCTAGTAGTTAGTCATTGCTTGTTAAGCATTAGTTTTTATTGATCGCTGTTGATAGCGAATTCACTACAACTACCAAACAACAACGGATCGCTCATAAAAAGGAGAAACTTAAACAATGAGTTCAACATCTGTAGGTTTTCTGACAAAAGTCAAGGAATCTCCCACTCCAAAGCTGCTGAGATGGAGTTTATTTGCAACTTGGGGGGCTAGCTTGGTGTTGATGACAACCGCGATCGCAGCGGTTCAATCGCAGCGAGAAGCCATCAAGACCGTCGGTTTAGATTCAGCCCCCAGCATTATCAATGCTCAACGGATCAAAGATAGCTTGGCAGATATGGATGCCAACGCTGCCAACGAATTGCTGGCTAAACCAGGGCAAAATCGCGATGCAGTCAATGGATATAACCAACGCCGAGAAAAATTGTCTCAGTTGCTGGTTGCCGTTGCTGAAAACATCACCTATGACGACCAGGAACGGATTCCAATTCAAACGATTCAATCGAAGGTCGGTGATTATATTCAGTTCATTCAGCAAGCGCGAGATTTTCATGCTCAGGGCGATCAGGCAAACACGCTCAAAGCCTATCGAGCCGCCGCAGAATTGATGGACAAAACTCTGTTGCCTGCGGCGACGGCTCTGGCTGAAGTCAACAATAATCAGCTAACAGTGAGCTACCGAAACCAACGATCAACCGCAGGCAGTTATCTGTTTAGCGTGACGATCGCCGGACTGTTACTCCTGGGAGTGTTGGTTGGGGTGCAGTTATTTCTAAATCACCGGATGCGTCGGAGGTTGAATCCTGGATTGCTGGCTGCTTCTGCGATCGCCATCCTTTTTCTGGGCTACACCTACCAAACCTTGAGTGCGGCTTCCCATCACTTAAAAGTTGCCAAAGAGAATGCCTTTGATTCCCTCTATGCCTTGCGTGTGGCGCGATCGCTTGCTTACAGCGCCAATGGAGATGAGAGTCGCTATTTACTCGATAGAGCGCTTGCCAAAAATCATCAGCAGGCATTTTTTCAGAAAACGGATCAAATTGCTAAAATTCCTCCCCCTCAAACCTTTGATTCTGTTGCAACTGCTTATCAATCAATGTCATATCGGGATTCCAACATCCCAGGATTCCAGGGATTTCTTGCCGATGCTCTACACAACCTTACCTTCCGTGGCGAACGGGAGGCGGCAGTTGAAACACTCCGGTCATTTGGAGTCTATTTCAACATTGATAACCAAATTCGCCAGCTTGAGCAGAGCGGCAAGCATCAAGAGGCGATCGCGCTGTGTATAGGAACCAATGTCGGTCAATCTAATGGGGCATTTGAACAGTATAAGGAAGCTCATCAGAAGGTGCTAGACATCAACATGGTAGCGTTTCAGGAGGCTATTTTACAAGCACTTCGGGAAGTGGGTGTTGATACCGCATTTAAGGTCAAAGTCAATCCCAATCCTCAGAACGCTCAGACTAAGGCAGCAAACGAAGCGATCCAAATCTTAGGGACGACAAACAACGTTGAAACTCGTGCCATCACCGGATTTGAAATCATGGCTGCCAGTGCTGTGACGGCGATCGCCCTATTAACCCTTGTAGGATTAGCTCCTCGACTGAAAGAGTATTCTGCCTAGACCAAATTCGGTAGTCCCAAAGCTTAGTACAAAACAAAAGCTTGCAAAAGGAGAGTAGGGAAAGGTTTCATGAGAATTACTACATTCTGACGATGAAACCTCATGAATCATGGTTACGCTAATGTGCAAAACGGTGTAGGTATATCCTAACGCAACACTCACGGTTCGCCCATTTTTGAGTGAGGTAGTGACATTGGGCTAGAGTTCG
>QBMH01000018.1:0-7013 GCA_003249025.1 Leptolyngbya sp.
GTCGGCAAGCGGCAGAGGCACGAGGATATATTCCTCATATCCCTGACAAAGATGCACCCCTGCCAGCTCCAACTGACCCCAACCGCCATCCGCCCCGCCGTTGGGTCGTCGAAGTGGCGCATTCCTGGTTTAATCGCTTTCGAGGAGTGTTGATTCGCTGGGCTAAGTTATCTCACTCTTACTTAGGATTTGTTCAGATTGCCGCTTGTTTGATTGTCGGTCGTAAGCTCCTAACATTTTCCGGATAGGCTCTAAATGCGAAAGTACATTCTAGTTTCGTAGGTACGCCCTCATCCCCAGCCCTGCTTCGCACGACCTTTTGTCTACTTCCGAAGGAGAAGGGAGCTAGATTCAAAGTCCGGCGTTGCTGAATGGCGATATGATTTTGCAAAATTCTGAACGAGGTTTCACGGCTTTCAACCATCGATTCATATTTTGAATCAGCAACGCCATAAATGAAACCTGCAAACTCCAAATCTTGGGGAAAATCCACCAACTTGTGTTTAAAAGGGCTAACTCCTAGTATTCTATTAGCCAAGCTCTTTTCGAGTGACAATGAAGAGGGCTAAATCAGTAGTTTAATTCTTGATAAACTACAATTTTATTTTCTGTGAGAAAGTGCATTGGAGCACAGTTCATCAACAGAAAGTTTACAGCAAGAGATAATTTAGAGGGTTCACTGATGGGACGGCAGTGGAATATTATTCTTTATTTAGCTGCTTGAACAAAGGGGAAGAGTCTACGGTTTTTGACAATTTAATCTCTTCTTGATTGTAGTAAGAAGAGAGGCTTTAAGGCTCCAAATGATACATCTACCACTTAGTTTAAGTCTACTTATCTTTAGTGCAACAAGTCAGGAAGTTTTTAGATATTTTGTCTTAGGTCTACTGTTTTTATTGAGCTTCGCCGCGATCGCCTATTACGGGTATGCCATTTACGCCGCTAATAAGTTTTTTGCGGGTTCATCCGTTTATAATCACGATTTTCATCCGCCTGTTAGTATCTTGCGCCCCATTTGCGGGATCGATAGCAAAACCTACGAAAACTTAGCGTCTTTCTGCCAGCAAGAGTATCCAGAGTATCAAATTATTTTTGGTGTGCAAGATCCTCAAGATCCCAGTATGGAAGTGGTCAGGCAGCTCATTAAAGACTTTCCCAACTTAGATATTCAAGTGACTGCCAGCCTTCACACATTGGGAGCGAATCGCAAAGTCAGTAATCTTTCTCACGCTGTAACTAAAGCAAGATACGACATTTTGCTGTTAGCGGATAGCGATGTGCATGTGCAGCCAGATTACTTAAGCCATGTGGTTCAGCCGTTGAGCGACCCGGCGGTGGGGGTGGTGACCTGTTTGTATCAGTCTATTACCAAGGGATGGGCGACAACTCTAGAAGCATTAAGCACACCCACAGATTTTTTGCCGGGAGTCTTGGTCAGCACGGCGCTGGAAGGGATCAAATTTGCCATGGGGCAAACGATTGTCATTCGGCGATCGGTGCTGGAAGAAATTGGTGGGTTCGCTGCGATCGCTGATTACTTAGCAGATGACTTTCAGCTTGGTTTCTTGCCCACCCAGATTGGCTACAAAGTCGTGCTGTCTAATTATTTGATCGAGCATGTGATGCCCCTCAGCACGATCGCCCAATCCTTGCATCGTCAAACTCGCTGGCTGGTGGGAATTCGTGCTTCGCGTCCGTGGGGTTATGCAGGCTTGATCTTCACCCATGGAACGGTAACCAGTCTATTATTTTTGCTGGCGACGGGCGGTTCGGTATTAGGCTGGAGCGTTTTAGGTATTGCTTGGACAATGCGTCTAGCAATGGCTTGGTTTGTGGGGATTCGATGCTTGCGTGATCCGGTTGCTCAAAAGCTGTTTTGGTTGGTGCCCCTGCGAGATGTGGTGAGTTTTATGCTGTGGGGCTACAGCTTTATTGGCAATACAGTGGAATGGCGCGATCGCCAGTTTCGGTTAACTCGCAGCGGCAAACTGATTGCACTGACCCCTAATTTGCCAGAGCGGGTGAAGACAATTGCTGGCTAGAACGATACACTCAGTTGCATAGTTTTGTAATGAGAAAATTTTTGCAAGATTTTTTCTCAAACGCAGTCCACTGATCAAGAGCGTTATAGCAGTACCCAGAATGATTCGGACAAGCAATAGGGCGCAACCACTTTTTAACCCCCTAGAACCTAATACCTGACACCTGACACCTGCTATATACATCAGCGGCGATTGTTCAATATATGGAACGGAGTGATCTATGAAAGTTGGTTCCCAAGCTCACAAAGAGCTATTTTGCCAAAGCTTTATCGAAAGCTATCAAGACTATGAGCCTGAAACACTGCCTTGGCCACAGCTTGATGACGCTGCCCTAGCGCGACTACGGGGGATTCCCTTTTGGCAAGAAGCCCTGCGAACTGAGCGACAAGCGGGCGTGATGGTGAGTGCTTTCGCCGAAACGGTGACTGACCCCATGATTCGAGAAACGATCGCGCTCCAGGCAAAGGAAGAAGCCCGTCATGGTCGGTTGCTAGAGTTTTTGATCAAGCATTATGACGTGCCCATCAATGAACCGCCTGCGCCTAAAGTTCCTCCTAATATCGCCCAAGAATTTATCGATTTTGGCTTTGGTGAGTGTCTAGATTCCTACTTCGCCTTTGGCATGTTTGAGCTAGCGCGCCAGACTAACTACTTCCCTGAAGCGCTGTTCACCATCTTCGATCCGATTTTGTATGAAGAAGCCCGTCACATTGTCTTTTTTGTCAACTGGGTCAGCTATATGCAAGTGCATCAGGGACGCGGATTTGCACCGTTACGAGGTGCCCATGCCGGGGTGCACTATGGTCGCGCGTTGCTGCATCTCGCCAAAGCGTTTAGCAATGCAGGGGATGGCACAGGCGAAGGGTTCACGGCAACCGGGGCAGGCACGTTTGCCGATAACTTAACGCCAGCGCGAGTATTCTCAGTGTGTTTGCAGGAAAACGAAAAGCGGATGAGCAGCTTTGACGATCGCCTCCTGCAACCCAACTTGCTGCCAAAACTATCTGCGATCGCCCTGCGCGTTCTCAATGTGCTACCCAAAAAACAACCCACTTGGCAAATGGCGAAGGGCGAATAGCGGATGACGAAGGGCGAATAGCGAATGACGAAGGGCGAAGAGCAGATAACGAGTGACGAATGACGAAGGGCGAAGAGCAGATAACGAGTGACGAGTGGTTGAGTAATCAATAGTTGCAACTCAAAACTCTTGAAATTCGGCACTCGAAATTCGGCACTCGAAATTTTATTATTGTGAGGAGTTATCGATGAAAAAAACATTATTTTTGGGGCCGCCGTCGTTTGATGGCTTTGATGGAGGGGCAGGGGCGCGATACCAGGCAAAGCGGGAGATTACCTCCTTTTGGTATCCCACTTGGTTAGCGCAACCTGCGGCGATGGTGCCGGGAAGTAAGCTGGTGGATGCGCCGCCCCATGGACAGACGATCGCCGATGTGTTGGCGATCGCTAAGGACTATGAACTGGTGATCATGCACACCAGCACGCCGTCTCTTGCCAACGATGTCAAATGTGCGGAGGCAATTAAAGCGCAAAATCCTGACACTCAAATTGGCTTAATTGGTGCTCATGTGGCAGTGCTGCCAGAGCCGACCCTGCGCGAACACCCGGTGATTGATTTTGTCTGTCGTCACGAGTTTGACTACACCTGCAAAGATCTGGCGGCAGGCATCCCTTGGGATCAAATTCGGGGATTGAGCTACCGCGACAAATACGGCACTCTGCACCACACCGAAGATCGAGAATTGATTCACGATTGGGATGCGATGCCGAGCGTGTTGCCCGTCTACGCCCGTGACTTGGATATCACCAAGTATTTCATTGGCTATTTGCGCCATCCCTATGTGTCGTTTTACACGGGGCGCGGCTGTCCGGCAAAGTGTAGTTTTTGCCTGTGGCCCCAAACCATTGGCGGACACCAATATCGCACCAAAAGCCCTGATGTGGTGGGGCGCGAGATGGAAGAGGCGAAAGCCCTATTTGGCGATCGCGTCCAGGAATATATGTTTGATGATGACACTTTTACGATCGACAAGCCACGGGCGATTGCCATCAGCGAACACATGAAGCGCTTGAATATTACCTGGAGTTGCAATGCTCGTGCCAACTTGGACTACGACACCCTCAAACAACTGCGCGACAACGGTTTGCGTCTATTACTCGTCGGGTTTGAGTCGGGCAACCAGGAAATCCTCAACAACATCAACAAAGGCGTTCGGCTAGAGGCAGCCCGACAGTTTATGAAACACTGCCACGATCTGGGCATCACCGTCCACGGCACCTTCATTATTGGCTTGCCGATCGAAACCCGCGAAACCGTCGAAGAAACCATTCGTTTTGCCTGCGAAATTAGTCCGCACACCATTCAGGTTTCCATCGCTGCGCCCTATCCCGGCACCCAACTTTACCAAGAGGCAAAAGCCAACGGCTGGTTCGCCGATCACGCTCTAGTGGCTAACTCTGGCATCCAAACCTCCACGCTGCACTATCCCACCTTGTCGAGCGAAGCGATTGAAGAATCCGTCGAGCAAATGTATCGCCGTTTCTACTTCCGTCCCAAAGCGATTTTTCCGATTGTGCGGGAGATGCTCAGCGATCGCCAAATGCTCGTTCGTCGGTTGCGAGAAGGCAAAGAGTTTTTTGCCTATCTGGGCGATCGGCGCACCCAACAAGCCGCCCAACCCACCGCCACTCATCAACCCATGGAAGCTTAGGACGAGTTAACCAGAGATGCATCACTCCAAGTCTGAAAAACCTCATCGTCGCTTGGTGATCAACGGGGATGACTTCGGCTTCTCTAGCGGAGTCAACCACGCCATCATCGAAGCGCACCAAAAAGGCATCCTCACCAGCACCAGCTTAATGGTCACAGGGGATGCCGTTGAGGAGGCGATCGCCTTAGCAAAAGCCAATCCTACCCTGGCAGTGGGGCTGCATCTCGTTCTCGCCTGTGGGCGATCGGTTTTGCCGCCGGAAACCATTCCTCATCTGGTCAACGCTGAGGGCTACTTCTCCGCTCAACCCGAAAAAACAGGCATTTATTACCATCTAAACTCAGCCGCTCACCCAGAACTTCCCTTAGAAATTTGGGCACAGCTTGAAAAATTTCGTCAGACTGGCTTACCCCTTTCCCATGTTGATGGACATGTCCATATGCATT
Source organism: Leptolyngbya sp. (assembly GCA_003249025.1). GTDB lineage: Bacteria > Cyanobacteriota > Cyanobacteriia > Leptolyngbyales > Leptolyngbyaceae > ULC077BIN1. Next base: position 5,218 of record QBMH01000018.1, read on the forward strand.
TTCAGCCGATTGTTTTGCATCACTTAGTCCAGTTTGCGGAGGAATTCAACATTCGCTTTATTCGTCTACCATGGGAAGAATTGTTGGCTGCGCTCCACGCCGATCGCGCTGACTTCTTCACTAAGCTGATGATGACCTTGGTGTATGGGGGGCTACGGTTTTATGGAAAACGCCTGTTAACATCGCGCGGTATTCAATCTAGCGATCGCGTGTTTGGAGTTTTTCACAGCGGACGCATGACCGAAGACTATTTGCTGAAACTCATCCCTCGCATTCGGGCAAACTTTGTAGAAATTTACTCCCATCCAGCCATTGCTATTGCTGGAGAACCTGCCAATGAAGCCTTTGGCTTAGGGCAGGCAGAACGAGATGCCTTGATCAGCGATCGCGTCCGGGCGTTGATTGCCCAACAGGGATTTAGATTGACCAATTATCACCAATTAGGAGCCGTTTTTCATTGATGTCACTTGCCTTCAATTCATTGGAATGGGGCTTTGAAAATTTTGTTATCTGGCTCCCCCTATTTTTCTGCCTAATTTCCGTTGTTTACTATTGTCTGGCGATTTACTCTGCGATCGATTTTCTCAGCCAGAAGATTCCGGCTGCCCCCAACTTTTATCCACCCATTAGCCTACTCAAACCGCTGTGTGGCTTAGATCCAAACACTTACGGAAATCTGGCTTCCTTTTGTTATCAAGATTACCCAAATTACCAAATTGTTTTTGGGGTGCAAGACCCAACCGATCCGGCTATCGCCGTTGTGAGGCAACTCATCCACGATTTCCCAACGCTGGATATTCAGCTTGTGGTCAGCGATCGCGCGATCGGCACCAATCTTAAAATCAGCAATTTGGCAAACGCTTTAACCGCCGCAAAGCACGAGCTTTTGCTAATCTCAGACAGTGATATTTATGTTGGAACCGACTATTTGAAAACAGTAGTCCAACCGCTACAAGATCCAACTGTGGGAGTTGTCACCTGCACCTATCGTTCCAAAGCGGAAGGCTGGATTGCCACTCTAGAAGCCCTGGGAATTTCGACAGAATTAGTACCCACGGTTCTGGTATCTAGAAAGCTAGAAGGCATGACCTTTGGCATTGGAGCCACTGTCGTTTTGCGCCGCTCTGTTTTAGAGTCTTTTGGCGGATTTGCGGCGATCGCCAACTACCTGCACGATGATTTTCATCTGGGGCGACTGCCTGCCAGCGCTGGATATCGGGTGGTGCTTTCAAATTACATGGTGACTCATGTTTTGGGTCGCGAAAGTTTTTCTACCTTCTTTCAGCACCAAACCCGCTGGAATCGCGGTATCCGCCTCTCCCAACCCGCAGGTTATGCTGGACAAATTTTTACTTTTGGTACGGTGGCAAGCCTGCTGTTTTTGCTCACTAGCCATGGTTCCTCACTGAGCTGGTCAATTTTGGGCATTACCTGGCTGTTTCGGTTCGCAATGGCATGGACAGTAGGTGTCAAAACCCTCAACGATCCAATCGTCAAAAAGTGGCTCTGGCTGGTTCCATTGAGCGACCTCATCCGGTTTGCGATGTGGTGTGCTGGCTTTGTGGGCAACACAATCGAGTGGCGCGGTAGGCAGTTCAAACTGACCAGCCAGGGAGAATTGATTGAAATCGAAGCGATCAGACTAGAGGCTAGAATTTAGGGGCTTAGGAGTCGGGCTATTTTCAAGGGAAGTCTCATCTTCTACTCTCTTTTCAGGCAACAGCAGCCGCACTGCTAAAATTGCAAATCCCGCCGCCGCCACAATTTTCACCAGGCGAGCAGGCAAAAAGTGGGCA
>QBMH01000018.1:7071-39263 GCA_003249025.1 Leptolyngbya sp.
GCCAACAGCAACGCCGCCGCCGCGCCAAAAAACACGGGACGAGGAGATTTGGAACCACTGCTGAGCGCGATCGCCGCCAGTTGGCTCTTATCTCCCAGTTCCGAGATAAATACGGTAATAAACGTCAGTCCTAAAAGATGCCAGTCCATAGATTCATCAGTGCCGCTTTACGATTGTCTACTCTTCCCTCTTCCCTGCCTACATCTGCGCCACATCCCACACCAGCCACGCTGAGATTAGCGCCAGCATCACGCCAGCCGCAACATCTAAGGTGCGCGGCGAGAGGCGACTGGAGAGCCATTGCCCCACCCAAACCCCGATCAGCGTTGTTAGAACTAGAGCCGTTCCCGCCCCCGCAAAAATCACCCAGGGCTTATGAAACTCAGCGCTCATTAGCAAGGTAGACATTTGAGTTTTGTCGCCCAGTTCTGACAAAAAGATAGTGACAAAGGTAGAGGTGAAGACCTTCCAGGTGGAAATCGGAGGCTTAGCGGGAGACGTTTCAGATGAAGGTGCGATCGCGCTTCGCACGACGTTGCTTGCTTCTCGCAGGGAATAGTCGTTCGCCTGTGCTTCTACCACAATCCCAATATTAGACAGTGTGCTATCTGGCTGATCTGGCTCAAGTTCCAGCATCTTTATATCTGATACTGGCAAGTTTGAAATTGACAGATTACTTTCCACAGGATTCAATCAAAATTGCTTTCATTTTCTTTTCACTATCTAGTATGGTCAACTCTCTCCAAAAGTGCAACGAGTTGATGGTGGAACATCTGGAAAGTTGCTGAAGTGACAGCTAGGATAGTGCCATCCAATTTAGGAGAGCAACAATGCAACCCCTGCGACAAGGCGACGTGATTTTAGTGCCCACAGGTCAAGCAACTGGAGTCAAACTACCCCACCTAACTTTGGCAGAAGGTGAAGTCACCGGACACCGCCACCGCATCAGTGAAGGCAAGGCGGAACTCTATGAACGAGATAGCACCCTATATTTGAAGGTGCTGTCACCTACCGCTCTGCTAACTCATGAGGAACATAAACCTATTTCCATCCCTCAAGGCAATTGGATAATTCGCATCCAGCGCGAGTATGAACCCGAAGGATGGCACTATGTCGCAGATTGAAGAAATTCGCCAGCAGATTTTAAACTCTTTAGGTTCAACCAGCCTTGATTTGAGCGATAAAAGACTAACGGAATTGCCAGCCGAAATTGGGCTTCTGGAAAATTTGCGGTCACTCAAGCTATTCAGAAACCGACTAACGGAACTGCCAGCCGAAATTGGTCAACTTCAAAACTTACAATCTCTCTATCTGTACCAAAACCAACTGACGGCACTGCCAGCCGAAATTGGTCAACTACAAAACTTGCGAACTATCCGTCTGTGCGGCAATCAACTCACAGCACTGCCAGCCGAAATCGGTCAACTTCAAAACTTGCAATTTCTCAGTCTGAGCGGCAACCAACTCACGGCACTACCAGCCGAAATTAGGCAACTTGAACAGTTGCTAAATCTCTGTGTGGACGAAAATCAACTCACAGCACTGCCAGCCGAAATTGGTCAACTACAAAACTTGCACACTATCTGTCTGTGCAGCAATCAACTCACAGCACTGCCAGCCGAAATTGGTCAACTACAAAACTTACAATCTCTCAATCTAAGCAACAATCCCATTCCAGATCTATCAGCGCTAGCTGAGCATCCCAATCCAAAGCTCACAGTTTATCTTTTTAATGGTTACCTTCCTCGCCGATACTGGATGCACCTGAGTCAGTGGCGGGCGGAATGGCTGCTAACCGAACGCAATGCTGAAGTTCGCAAGTTGTTAATTCGGCAGATTGGCTACGATCGCATTTGCCAAGAACTCCAGGCGATCAAACTCGACTCTTGGCGTGAGTATACCCTGCTCAAGATTGATGCTGATGTGGATATTGAACCCATCTATCTTCTGAAAATGACCTGTCCCAGCACCGGACATATTCACGCTCTACGAGTGCCCCCCGGCACCTCTGCCCGTAAAGCAATCCGCTGGACAAACTGGGATGTTGACCCCGAAACCTTTGCGGCAGAAACGTAACATCCTCATTCCATGTACTCACGAAAATCTTCTAGGGGTTCGTCAAAGTCGTCCGCCATCCAAATTAAGCCCTTCGCACTGCCAAACTGAGGACGTGGCTTTGTTTCCAGAACGGGCACTAGCTTGATAATTGGCTGATTTTCTCGCGTAATCACTACTTCCTCGCCGGAAATTGCGACTTCAATCCAGGCGGCTAATTCTTTCGATGCATCGGTGATATCGATCTGGTGCATAGTTGTTGCCCTCCTATTGCGGTTGTATTCATCCTAATTCTGAACCAGCGTCAATGGAGAGTTAGTCCAGGTTCATGATGGTGCGGTAGTGGGGTTCTATGGTGTGGATGGTGCGGAAATTGGTAGGAGATTGCTGGTCGCGAGTTTGGCGCAATGCCTGTCGCAGTTCCTCAATATCCAGGGTCAGCAACTTGCCCTTTGCCACGATCGCCCGTCCCTTGACCCAAACGCTATCCACCACCTGATTGGGTCTGCCATAAACCAACAGTTGCACCGGGTCAGTGCGGGGCAGCATGGAAAGATTTTCCAGATCATAGAGTACAAAATCGGCATCTTTTCCGACCGTCAACGATCCGGTTTGGGCTGCGAGATTTACGCCTGTTGCGCCGCCCATTGCTGCCATGGCGATCGCTTGTCGCGGAGTGATCCAGTGGGTATAGTCACGATCTGTGAGATTGTGCAAAATCGTGCCCAGTTTGATCGCTTCCAGCAGATCTTGTCCATCATTGCTGGCGGCTCCATCACAGCCAAAGGCAACGTTCACGCCTGCTGCAATGCATTTGAGGATGGGCGCAATGCCACTGCCCAAGCGCAGATTGCTGAGGGGATTATGCACCACGGTAGATTTCGTGTCTGCCAAAATTTCTAGGTCGGCATCTTCTAACCAGACGCTATGAGCTAATGTAGTGCGGTGATCCAGAAAACCCAGGTTTTGCAGGTGTTTGACCGCGCTGATGCCATAGCGTTCTTGTGCCAGCATAAACTGGGCTTTGGTTTCCAATAAATGGGTGTGGCGACAGAGATTATGGCGATCGCTCAACTCCGCACACCTCACCAGCAATTCATCGGAGCAGCGATGAAACCCCGTCGGTCCCACGCCGATGTAAATGCCTGCCTCTGGCTCGTGGAACTGGGTGATAATCGCCGCCATCCATGCCAAGATCTCTGGGGCTGCTTGGGGATAGGGTTTGTGGGTGAGCGATCGCCTCCCTTGGGGTAACCCCGCCACAAACGGCAGATCCATAATCAGTGGGGCAATCACCGCCCGGATGCCCACGGTTTTGTAGGCTTGAACCGCTGCCGCGATCGCCTCCATCTCGTGACCCAGGGGCAAAAATAGGTGATCCAAGACGCAGGTGCCGCCCGACAGCACCGTATCCACCGCCGTGCTGACTGCGCCCCAATAAATCTGCTCGATTTCCGATGCGCTCGTGTCAAACCCATCCGCCAGCCACAATTCCAGCGGTAATGGGGGAATCAAACCCCGCTGCCACGCTTGGGAAGAATGGGTGTGCCCATTCAAAAAACCGGGTAAAAGCAGCTTGCTGGCAGCGTTTACCTCAATCCCTGTTCCCGGCAAATTGGGGGCGATCGCTACGATTTTTCCCGCCGAAATCTGAATATCTGTGGTGGTATATCCATCCTCAACCGGAATTAGCGCCCCTCGAATCAGAGTATCGCTCACAATGCCCCTTCTATCCGGCGCTGTTCCACTTCGCCATGTTCCTTTAACAACGCCGCAAGCCGATGGCGCATCAAAATTCCGGGTTTATCGGTCGCCATATGCTGTTCTTCTTGCAAGCTCAGCGGCGCGTCATAATCGGTGGTTTCCAACACATCCCGGTCTTCTTGGGTCACTTGGCGATCGAAGCCAATCACATCCGCCGCTTTTGCTTCTGCCTCGGTGTCGTTGCGAAAGCAAAATTGCACCAACTGAGAGGTGCGATCGTCAATTGGCGTTGCTGCCGAAAAAATCAGGTGAATCAAACCATTGGGATAGGTGATTTTGAGCGTCCGTGAAAAGGGCAGATACCAGCGGCGTTCATTGCTGCGAATGGTTTTGTCCTCGGCAATACCCAGGTTTTTCTTTTGCAATTCAGGATTCAATACCTTCACCCAATTCTTCATTACAAAACCATCTTCGGTTTCATTAATTTCGTCAATCGGCGGCGGCACCGGATTTTTAATATCGCCCCAGGACGACGCATGAACAAAATTGCCATGGGCACTGTCAAACGAGTTTTCCATAATCCGTAACCCGCTGACGTTCCAGGTTTCGTAAAACTCCTGAATCTGGCGAAAGCCAGCATCCGCCGCTTCGGGAATGGCAGGAATGTCTTTCAACGGCTCAGCAAGACAGACCCAAAGATAGCCGTAGCGTTCTTGGCAGCGATAGGCAGGAATTTGGTAAGTGCGGGGAATTGCCTGATCCTCAGTGAATTGGGGCACGTTGACGCAGGTGCCGCAGGCATTGTAAGACCAGCCGTGGTAGGGACAGCGAATGTTGCCATCGATCACCACGCCTTTAGAGAGTCGGGCAGAGCGATGACAGCAGCGATCGCTGGCTGCCGCTGGGTTTCCGTCTCTATCTCGCCATAAGACGATCGGTTGCCCCAACAAGGTAAAGGCGTGAGGACTTTCGGTAAGCGATGCGATCGGCAAAACGGGATACCAAAAGCGCTGCAAAATAGGCTGTTGAGTAATCAGCATAAGAACACTGTTAATTTTGAGATGCAGCCATCATCTGCGGTTTGAGAAAAACGTTTTGTATCGATATTTAGATTTTTGAGAAATCAAGTACTGTTGCCTAAATGCCGATCGCTCGATCAAAGCGCAGCATTTCCAGACTGCGATCGCCATATACGCCCTCAATTTGCTGGCGACAACAATCAATCGCAAAGTCATTCAATTCTTCCGGTTCAATCCCATATAAATCCTGAAACACCGTTGATTCCACCCGACAAAAGCGAGGGCGATCGCGGTACACCCGGCATTCTCGATTTTCCTGATCAAAATTGATGCACCAGCCATCTTCCCCGACTAGGCTGAAGTACACAGTCAATTCCTCAGTCGTCAGATAATCTGCTAGTTCCGGGCGATCGCTGGGATCGAGATTGCAGCAGGCCCCACACTGTTTTACACATTGCCAAGTCGCCATCATTCAGCCTTTTTATACTTTTGTTAACTTTCTGAGGAGTGCCCCAATCGCCAGAATAAGATAAATAACTGTTACAGCAACTTATACGATAACTTGGTGAGTCAGCAGTGGCTCAGCTTGGGAGGAATCATGGGGTTTGTTACTGATATTGTAGGCGGCGTTAATTGGGAAGCGATCATTCAGTTGGCGATGATTGCAGCAATTATGATTTCCGGACCAGTCGTTATCTTCCTGCTAGCTGCACAGGGTGGCGATCTGTAACGGTCAAAGATTTTTTACGAGTATTGAGAGAGTAGCAAGGAGTTCGGCGCAAGTCGGACTTTTTTTTTTGCGAAACTGAGAATGAGTATGATGGCAACTCTAAATCCCTATTGTGCTTAGTCGCCTGCCAAGCAAAGATTGAGTTCTGAGTTCGCCATCCGCCATTCGCCATTCGCCATCCGCCATTCTTAGACTCATGAAAATTGTTTTCTTTGGAACACCAGAATTTGCAGTACCAAGTCTGGAGCGCTTATTGGCGTATCCCGATTTTGATGTGGTTGCGGTGGTGACGCAGCCCGATAAGCGGCGAGGGCGGGGAAATCAGTTGATCCCGTCGCCGATAAAAGCATTGGCAGAACAGCATGGATTGTCAGTTTGGCAGCCCCGCAGCATCAAGAAGGATCTTGAAACCCTAGAAAAGCTACAGGCAGTGCAAGCGGATGCATTTGTGGTGGTTGCCTATGGACAAATTTTGTCTCAAGTCATTTTGGATATGCCGCGTTTAGGCTGCGTGAATGCCCATGGATCGATTTTGCCAAAGTACCGTGGGGCTGCGCCGATTCAGTGGAGCTTATACCACGGAGAAGCGGAAACGGGCATTACCACGATGCTGATGGATGCGGGGATGGATACGGGCGCGATGCTGAATATTGGTCGCATTGCGATCGCGCCTCTCACAAACGCCCAGGAACTTGCCACTCAGCTATCGCTCGTATCTGCCGATTTGCTAGTTGAGACTCTGTTACAACTTAACCAGGGCACCGCCCAGCCCATTCCCCAAGATTCAACCCAAGCAACCTACGCGCCCCTGATCAAAAAAGCAGACTATGAACTGGATTGGTCAAAATCCGCGATCGCGCTCCATAACCAAATACGCGGATTTTTCCCAAATTGCACCACCCCCTTTCGAGGCGAACCGCTGAAAATAATCGCCACCATCCCGCTTGACTCGACCTATTGGGATGGATTGCCATCCAACCTGCAAGCCAGTTTAACCAAAGGGCTTGCTGATTTGCTCAATGCAGACAGTGAACCCGGAACCATTGTGGCGATCGCCAAAGGACTCGGCGCGATCGCCCAAACAGGCAATGGACAGTTGTTACTCAAAGAAATTCAGCTTCCTGGCAAACGCCCCCAATCAGGCACAGATTTTGCCAACGGCACCCGACTCGCGATCGGCGAAAAAGTGGGAAGGACAAATGACGAGTGACGAGTGGCGAGTGACGAAGGGCGAGTGACGAAGGGCGAGTGACGAGTGGCGAAGGGCGAGTGACGAAGGGCGAGTCACAAGCGGTAATTGTAAAACTCGAAACTCAAAACCCCCTTACTCCTGATCCCCAAAAACCTATCTTTTGAAAAACGATTCCCTGGATTGTGGTATACATGTTAAAGTTTTGTTGCGCTTTTTTAAGCAAAGTTTTGTGTTGGGTATCCTTTCTCAAGGGTGTGTTTGTGAGTGTGGGCGATCGCGGCTTCAAGGTTCCATTGCTCGTTTTATCTAAGTCGCTCCCTGTGTTGTTACTGGCTATGATTCCGTAGCTAGTTTTTTTTGTGCAAATTGATATATCACGCTTTTTCGGGATTTGTTGCTGCTGCGGTTTGCATCGCAACCTAGGTTTCGCCTTTTCTTTGTTCAGGTTTTACTCGTGAGGAGACAGTATTCATTCATGATTGCTTCACCCGTTATCCAAACTTCCCAAGAAACTATTCAAGTTCAGCCTGATTTGCGCTTGAAAGATATTTTGAAGACATTGCCTAAGGCTTGTTTTCAAAAAAACAGGCAAAAAGCCTGGATGTCTGTTTTCATTAATGTTGGGCTTGTGGCTCTGGGCTATGCCAGCATCGCGATCGCGCCCTGGTTTCTCCTACCCATCGCCTGGATTTTCACCGGAACAGCGCTGACTGGCTTTTTTGTATTGGGTCACGACTGCGGACATCGTTCTTTTGCCAAACGGCGCTGGGTCAACGATTTGGTCGGGCACATCATGTTCTTACCGTTGATTTATCCCTTCCACTGCTGGCGGATTTTGCACAACAAACACCATGCCCACACCAACAAAATGGATGTGGATAATGCATGGGAGCCTGCTCGACCCGAAGATTACGACAACTACCCTTCCATTTGGCTACGCGGCTATCAGGTGATGCGGGGTCGGTTATGGTGGTTAGCCTCCATTATTCACTGGGCAGGTTTACACTTCGATCGCTCCCAATTTGCCCCCAAAGATCGCCAAAAAGCAACCTTTTCTATGGTGGTGGTTATTGGATTCGCCGCGATCGCTTTTCCGCTGCTGATAGCAACTACAGGACTTTGGGGCTTCGCTAAATTCTGGCTCCTTCCTTGGCTGGTCTACCATTTTTGGATGAGTACCTTCACCCTAGTTCACCACACCGCTCCCGATATTGCCTTCCAAGAGCCAACCGAGTGGAATGCTGCCCAAGCTCAACTGGCTGGCACCGTTCATTGTGAATATCCGGCTTGGGTTGAATTTTTGTGCCATCACATCAATGTGCATATTCCACATCACCTGTCTACTGCTATTCCCTCCTACAACTTACGAATGGCACACGACAGCCTCAAGCAAAACTGGAGTAGCTATCTGCATGAAAGCCGTTTCTCCTGGCAACTGATGAAAGAAATCACTGACCACTGCCACATTTACGACGAGAAAGACGGCTACATCTCGTTTCGGGACTATCATCAGTCGCGTCGGAACTATCATCAATAAGGCTGCAAAGTCCGGGTTGCAGCAGGGTGCGGGGTGCGAAGTTCTAAGTTTAGAGTTCAAATTTAGAGTTTTTTCTATCCCCTGTTCCCTATCCCCTATTTCCTATTTCGCACTCCAAACCCCGTACTCAAAACATTGTGCGCCACAATCAAAAAACGCGGCTATCCTGGGTCTAGTTTGAACTGAACGAAGGGGTTTGCCAGCGATGAAACGGCAATTGTGGCTTGGCATTATAGGAATCATCACTTTATCAACGGGTTGCTCTGGTGAGTCGGGCGACAAGCAAGCTCAATCTGGAGCGCCACAAACGCCTACATCTACAGCCCAAACTTTTTCAAATCCCCTGGTTAACGCATCTGCCAAGCCGATCGCGCGCTCTGTGCCAGGTTTGTTGCAGCCCACCAATGCAGCCACCCGGATTCCTAGCATTGTCACGGGTCGCCGTGATCCGTTTGCGATTGTACCGGGTGCACAACCCATTATTATCGCTTCCCGTTCGGGTTCGTCTAGGGTGGCGATCGCACCGTTACCTCGCAGTGTAAACAAGTTGCCGCCTCAGCCTATCCCCTCAGCGGGGATGGTGCCAGCCCTTTCCTTGCCTCCGATCGCCGTGGGATCTTATCCCAATTTGCCTAATCTTTCACCCATGCCACCGGGAATGCCATCGGGAATGCCGGCTATAACGATTCCAGTGGCACCTCCTTCGCGGACTTCTGTCGCCGATGCGATCGCGGTGAATGGCATTGTAAAAGTCGGTGGACGATGGACTGTGATTGTGAAAGAGCCTAGTGCTACCTCTAGTCGCTATGTGGCGGTGGGCGAATATTTAGAGAATGGCAAAGTGCTAGTAAAGAAAATTGTAGCGGCAGAAAGTGCCGATCCAGTGGTGGTATTACAGCAAAATGGAGTTGAGATTCGGAAGTCATTAGGGTAAGTTGTAGAGGTGTGCAATCCAGCGTTAAGTGAATTCACTCGCGCAACGACACCCACAAGGCAGCATCACAATGCAATTTGATAGCGCATCAAAAGACTTGAAAGCTCACCTAGGTAAGACGGGTGATTATCGCAACTTGGAGATGAACGGCAACTACATTTGTCCAGTGTGTCGTCATGGAAACTTGGCAGCGATCGTGCTGATGGATGCGTATTCCTGCCATTTTTGCCGGCACATTTTTACGGCAAATCTACCCGAACAAACCGTGCGAGTTGAAGATAGTTCTCAACCTACAACGTGGCGCTGGACAGGCACCCAATGGCAATCGATGGATCGGGCAGATGTGGATTTGACGATCGCGGTTTGGTTCACAGGCGGTGTGATCAGCATTTTGCCGCCAACGCTGATTTGGCTGTCTTCCCACACTTTTCCACCGCTGGAAGGCAGTAGTTGGTCTGGGTTCCCCACGATGTGGATAGCGCTTTCGTTTTTCATTCACTTTTTAATGGTGGCGTGGTTGTTTGTAGAACATTACCAACTGCCAGCCTACGTTGCCCTAAAAGTGCGCTTGGGAAACCTTTTTGGCATGAGGTGAGTAGAAGTGGTGTTCACATAGAATTCCGTAAGAGGTGTTTTAAGTTTTGAAGTCCCTGCCCCCTTGTCCCTATTCCTCTGTCCCTTGCCCTAGGGGAAAGATTGCTTCCACACAAATTGATTGATTAGGGACACTTTCGATGATCAACTGTCCGTGGTAGAGAGTGAGTAGCCGATGGGCGATCGCGAGTCCTAGCCCTACGCCTTGCTGTTCATAATATTGCCGCTCAAACTGGATATAAGCCCCGACATTGGCAATTTGTGCTTTGGTCATGCCACGCCCTTGATTGATCAGGGTGACGTGATAAGCATTTTGGTCTTGATGGCTTGAAATTTGAATAGGGGTGCCTTTTGCCGAAAACTTGAAGGCGTTATCAATCAGTTCTGTCATCACCTTTTCTACCTCGAAGTGAGGACAGGCGAGAATAGTATTGTCTAGGTTTACTTGCAGATCGGCAACGCGATCGCGCTGTTGTGCTAGCCTTTTCGCAATTTCTGTAATCAAACTACCAGGCTCGTAGGTTTCGCCCAGGGGCAGAGTGTGCGCTAGCGTGTCATCCCGCAGGAGAAGTTCTAGCTTGGTGTATAGCAAAAAATTTTGAACCAGACGATAGAGCTTTTTAGTGCCCGATTGAATGGTTTGGGCGATTTCTAAAATTTCTTCTGGAGTTGCCTCATCGGCAATCCCACCCAATAACTCAGCCGAGGTGAGAATGGCAGTCAGAGGGGTGCGAAACTCATGGGGCAAAGAGAGAGAAATGCTGCTACGAAGGTTATTCAACTGTTTCGCAGACTGAGATTGGAAGGCGGTGTGCTTGGCGAGGCGGGTGGCAATCGCTGCCAACAACTCCTCAGTGGTGCAGGGTTTGACCAGATAATCATCGGCTCCTTGGGTCATTCCCTGGCGCATACTGGCTTGGGTGGCATTGGCAGTTAAAAAAATGAATGGAATGGTTGCGGTAATCGGATTTTGCTGAAGGGTATGCAGCACTTGATAGCCATCCATCTCTGGCATTTGCACATCGCATAAAATGGCATCAGGAACTTGCTGCTCAGCCAGCATCACCCCAACAGCACCGCTGTCCGCCACGATCGCCTGAAATCCCTCAATTTCTAACAAGTCTTTGAGAGACTCCCGCACCGACAAGTCGTCATCAATTACCAGAATTGTTGTCATGCAATTATTGTGCCCAACGTGAAAACCATATGATCAGGACAGTTGATTGTTAAAGTTCACTTGAAATCTGACATGAAGATAATAAGCACGAGAGTTTGGGGACACTAAAAGAGCCATATTCTGGCTGCCATTGCATTAGAAGCCGCCGCTCGGTTGGGTAAGTACTTTTTGCCGATTGACTGTGGCTTTCCGCTTCTACAGTCTATGTGTAGTGTGATTATTTATCTTTCACCCGTTTGAGTTATGACTGAATTTCTCCACTTTGAAGGTGATTCTGAGTCTGCGGCGATCTCAAATTCTATTTTTATTCTACAATCTAAAAATGCTGACCTACAGGCAGAATTAGCCCAGTGTCGGCAAGAGTTAGCGCAAGCAAAAGCGGCTCATCCCCCTGTGAAAGCGATTGATCACAAGCCGGGTGAAGCAGAACATCAGCAAGACGCTACCTTAAGTCAAAGTGAAGAGTGGCTACGGCTGGCGATCGATTCAAACTATATCTCCTTATGGAATTGGGAGCTTGCCACCGGAAAAACAGAATGGAATGAGAATAACTATCGGCTACTGGGCTACGAACCAGGAGAAGTGGAGCCGAGCTATGAGCATTGGCTCGATCGCCTGCATCCAGAAGATCGAGAACGGGTTGAAAGAATCCCCGCACAAGCTATCCAAACCCGATCTGTGGGTCACCTAGACTATCGAGTGATTCACCCGGATGGCAGCATCCACTGGATTGTTGACCGTGCCCACTGGCGTTATGATTCAGCCGGAAGACCGATACAAATGCTAGGGGTTGCCATTGATATAACCGAACGCAAAGCGATCGAAGCAGCCTATCACGATCTCAACCATGAGCTAGAGCGCCATGTGCAAGCCCAAACCCAACAATTGCAAGCGTCCGAAGCGAGCCTGCGCCAACAAGAGCGCGAATTTCGCACCTTAGCCGAAAACTCCCCTGATGCCATCTTTCGCTTTGATTTAGCATTTCGCTACCTATATCTCAACCCGGCGGCTGAAAAGACTTTGGGACTGCCGCGATCGGGTGTGGTAGGCAAAGCCGATCGCGAATTGAACCTGCCAGCAGAGGCGATCGCCACTTGGGAGCAAATTCTGCAAACGGTGGTGCAAACCCAAAAGCTACTCACGGTTGAGTTTTCTATCCCAACTGATAGCGGTGGGCAATGGTTCCAATCTCACAATATTCCTGAATTTGATCCCGACGGCAACTTAGTATCCATTTTGGTGATTGAGCGCAATATTACGGCTTTGAAGCAAACCGAAGCTGCATTACGCCAAAGCGAACAGCGGTTTCATCGATTAGCCGCCAATATTCCGGGCATCATTTTTCAGTTTTGCATTGACACGGATGGCGATCGCACTCTTCCCTATGTCAGTCCTCAGTTTGAAACCCTACTTGGTATTTCAGCCGCCGCTGTTGAGCAAGATGCGGAAGTGCTGGTGCAATGTTGCCATCCTAGCGATCTCGCATCCCTAGAAGCCTCCATCGTTGAATCTTTCACCACGCTCAATCCTTGGCGGTGGGAAGGACGCTTCATCTTACCGTCGGGGCAAGTTATTTGGCTTCAAGGGGTTTCTAAGCCTGAGCGTCAGCCCAATGGCGATGTGCTTTGGGATGGGATTTTGATGAATATTAGCGATCTTAAACACAGCGAAATCGATCTCAAGCGAAATCAAGCCGATCGCCTGCGCCTAGAAGCCGAACGAGAGCAGGCAGTGGAAGCGTTGGGATATCGCGAAGAACAGCTACGCACCATTTTTGAGAATGCCCCCATCGCCATCGCCCTTGCCAATGTTCATGACTACCGAATTTTGCGAGTCAATTCGGCACACCGAGAGTTACTAGGCTACAGCGATGAAGAGCTTGCCCAGATGACATTTGTTGATTTCACCTATCCAGATGATGTGTCTAGCAATATCAATTGCATCCAGCATTTAATCGAGGGCAGCCAATCTCGGTTTCAAATCGAAAAGCGATTTATTAAAAAAAATGGGGACGTTGTTTGGGTGGATCTAACGGTTGCCCTGATTTGCGATCGCGATGGCAACCCCCGCTATAGCCTTGGCATGTTTCATGATATCACCGCCGACAAACAGCGTGAAGCAGAACGGCAACAAACCGAAACCGCCCTGCGCCAAAGTGAAGAGCAGTTTCGCGCATTTTTTGAAAACTCACCGCTGGCGATCGGGCTTGCCACCCTGGATAACCATCACATGGTACGTAGCAACGCTAAATATCAAGAAATGCTGGGCTACAGCCACTCCGAACTTTGTCAGATAACCTTCATGGATATCACCCATCCTGACGATATTTCTGCCGACCTGACGCTATTCAATCAGCTTCTAGCAGGCTCAATCTCCCGATTCCAAGTAGAAAAACGCTACCGTTGCAAAAATGGCGGCTTCATCTGGGTCGATCTGACCGTTGCCTTAATCTACGACACCCAGGGCAAGCCGGTGTATAGCCTCTGTATGCCCCAAGATATCACCGAAGCCAAACGGCTGGATGCGGAGCGTCGTCAAACCGAGGAAGCTCTGCGGCGTAGCCAAGCCAGCTTAGCAGAAGCTCAGCGGGTTGCCCATGTGGGCAGTTGGGAGGTCGATCTGATTACCCAGCAAGGCGTTTGGTCTGCCGAACTATTTCGCCTGTTTGGGCTAGACTCCGCTCAACCCAAACCCACGATGGCAGAGATTATCCAATTGATTCACCCCGACGATCGCGCTATGTATTCTCAGGTAACACAGCAGGCATTTGAGCAGGGTGAACCCCATGCCGTGGATCATCGCCTGATTCGCCCCGATGGTTCTGTTACCTGGATGTCTAGCTTGGGGCAGGTAGAACGCAATGCGGCGGGGCAAGTGGTTCGCCTGTTTGGGGTTGCTCTCGATATTACCGATCGCAAGCAGGCAGAAGAAACCCTGCGTCAGCAAGCCGATCTAGAACAACTACTGCGAATTCAACAAGCCGAGCTTTATCAACAAGTGCAGACCGAATTGGGCGATCGCAAACAAGCCGAAGCCAATCTCAGAAAATCATTGCAAGAAAAAGAAGTGCTGCTCAAAGAAGTTCACCATCGGGTAAAGAATAACCTGCAAATTGTGTCAAGTCTGCTGCGAATGCAATCCCGCAAAGTTGACAATCTGCAAACCTTCACCGTGCTGCAAGAGGCTCAAAATCGAGTGCAATCCATGGCATTGATTCATGAGCAACTTTATCAATCGTCTGACCTGACCCAAATTGACCTGAATGAATACCTGCATACTCTGATCAACAATCTCTTCCGTTCCTATGGCACCAATTATCAACAAGTTGCACTCAGCATCGAAACCCACGACACCTATTTAAACCTCAACACTGCCATTTCCTGCGGCTTAATTATTAATGAACTCGTTTCCAATTCTTTGAAATATGCGTTTCCTGCCGAGCAATTCGGAGAAATCACAATTTGTTTCACCTCTGTTTTAGAGGAATTACTCAACGAATCTCAGATCACTTTGTCCGTAAGCGATGACGGAGTCGGCATTCCCCTCACGGTTGATTGGCAAAACTCTCCGTCTTTAGGAATGCGAATTGTGCGGAACTTAGTCCAGCAGATTAAGGGAAATATTACGCTCTTACCCGGATCAGGAACGGCTTTTCAGATTACGTTTGCGATCGCAAACGAGACATAAAAGCAAATGACGAACTCAAAACTCAAAACTCAAAACTCAAAACTTTCCTCTGCACTTATGTCTCAGCTTAAACCACAGCCACGCGATCGCTCTGCTTCCACTGTTCAGCCACCAAGTAAATTGCACGAATATCTTCGGGCAAGTTTTCTTCCAATCGCTGGTAGCCTTCTTGTAGCCGCACTCGCACTTCTGCCGCTGACATACCTTCTCCTTCGGCTTGGAGATAGGCAGAAATCCGGGTTTCGCTCCAACCAAAAGTTTGTGCCATCAGCACGATCAACCGCAGCACGGGCGGAATTTGGTCTAACGCTTGCTCAATGTAACACCAGAGCGGCGGCGGGGCTTCTTTGAGGCTGTAGTGAATGGTTTCCACGGCGGGCAGATCAGCCTGGTTGATGCAGATTGCAGTAATGTTGAGCAGCCAAGCTTGCAGCGTCAGAATCGGTTCACCCGTGGCAGAGCGCAAATCTAAACCGCTGAGTTCATAAAAAATGTGTCGCCAAGTGGTGGCAAATAGGTAATCGGCTTGCACGGGCGATCGCGCGGAGTGGCGAATCAACGTGTAAACCATCGAACTGTAGCGACAGAAAATTGCGGTAAAGTACTGCCCCGCATCGGAATGTCGTTGGAACAACGTCAACAGTTCTTGGTCGCTATAGTGCGCCAGCGACTTAATTAAGGGATGATTGGCTTCGGAAAACGTAGGAATAGTCACCATACTGACCACATGTGACGGCAAAATGTCCCCTACTATACGCCTTTTTTGCAAAACAGCAAAACTTTTTCGGTTGCTATCCTAATCCGGTGCGAAGAATGCCTCGAATGGATTCCCAGTCGCCACTGCGAACACTGCGCGTCATGCCGGAAACATTGCAAACACACGTTTGGCAATCCGCATCTCGCAAAACACATTTACCCACCGACTCCCCATTGAAGTTATAGCTATCCACCCGACGCGCCACCACACACTGAGCCGGATCGGTGATTAGGTGTTCCGGGTTGAACAAAAATTCATTCGTTTTAGGCTGGTTTGCCGGAAACAGATCCCAGCCATAGACCTGAGCCGCTTCCTCAATCAAGCTTTTAATCACTAAGCGATCGCCCAAGGTCAGTGTATTTGGGTCAGTCACAGTATCAGTGGCGGCTCCCGACACTACAATTCCGCGCAGCTTGGTAATATTGCCCACTAGCCAATCCACGGTTTCGCGAAAGTGCGGCAGAGAGGGCTTAGTCAACGTCACATGGATATACGCGCCGCGATCGCTCTCGTCAATGGTTTGAGCAATCCGTGCCGTCATGCCTGTGAGGGATTTGTAGCGCTGCTTGCCAAACAGGTTTTTGGGATCGCGAATAGCGTTGTGATAGTCCGGTGTTCCATCAATGCTGACAAACCAGGTTACCGATCGCGGCATTGCTGGAAAAGGAATGGTGCCATTAGAAACCACCCACACGACCGGGAACAAATGCGCCGCTTCTAGAATCAGAGGTTTCGCCAGCAGCGGCTCTCCGCCAACCAAGGTAATGTAGACAATTCCTTGCTGCTTCAATTTTTTAAGCAAGGTCAGAATTTTGTCATCCTGCGATCGCCGCTCCGAGGTTGCTAGTTCTAAGTAACCCTTGGCGCGATCATGCTGATCCCATTCTGGGGGGTAAACATAGCAATAATTACACCCAGCATTGCAGCGATCGGTAATCTCCACCGATGCCCCCAACCGAAACTGTGAACTGCGCTTCAGCTTCATGGCGGCATAGCGAAAGGCACTTTGGCTGGCAACCTGCACCACGGCAAGCGATCTCTCAACTTTTTCTAAAATAGACAGCCGACGTTGGTAAGGGACAAAAAATTGCATGATCAGCCCATCTCCTGCATCTAAATCATTCTGCGCCACACCACTAAACTACTTCAGTTCCAATTGACTATTGCTAATCACCTGAATTAACCCCTGAAATCATTCAGTCATATAACTTTACTTTTAAATCTTGAGCGGAAACCGGATTTGTAGCGGTATGAACAGTTTAGAAACTCACTTCAAGTAGGTTAACTATAGTGGCTCTCAACTCCGCACTTTTCCCTAATTGCTCTGTCCATAGTTTGAGGCGGTTTAGTTTTAGAGCCGCTAAGATGAGCGAATATCCTACGCTCAAATTCTTCTTGTCTTGGCATCACGCTTCAGATTGTTCAGGCAGATTCTCCTTTATCGAGTTGAGATGCATATGTCCCCAGAGATGAAACCCTCTAACGCTTCTGTAAGGTTATCTTCCACATTGGGGGAGGTAGAAGCCCTATCAAATTTGTCTGAAGTTGAGTTGGCGGATTCTCTCACCCCGTTGGTGGAAGGAGATACTTTAGGGGAAGGGAAGATTTTGGAAGAGTTGGATTTGGCGAACGAGCCGGAACTGGACTCTGATTTGATCATCGATAATTTAATCGATGTGGGCGAGGACGAGATTGCTTCAGCACGCCCTTCAGGTCATAGTAAGGTGTTGACTGATGATGGGGTGGGCGCATTCTTTAAAGAGATGGCGCGGTATCCATTACTCACTGCGGATGAAGAGTTGGAACTAGCCCAACGCATTCAGTTTATGGCAGAGGTGGAAATAGCGCGATCGCGCTTGCTCAACGACTCAGGGCAGGTTCCCAGTAAGGCAACTCTTGCCCAAGAAATGCAGCTTACCGAGCGCCAACTAGATCACCAGCTTCATCGCAGTCGGGTTGCTAAGCGCACCATGATTCGCTCCAATCTTCGCTTAGTCGTATCTATTGCAAAACGCTATCTCAATCGCGGTGTTCCCTTTCTCGATTTGATTCAAGAAGGTGCCCTTGGTCTGAATCGCGCTACTGAAAAGTTTGACCCCGAAAAGGGCTATAAGTTTTCGACCTATGCCTATTGGTGGATTCGGCAAGGTATTACCCGAACGATCGCCAATGATTCCCGGATTATTCGCCTGCCGATTCACATTGTCGAAAAGTTGAATAAGCTGAAGGCAATTCAGCGAGATTTAAAGCGTTCTTTAAATCGGAATCCCACTGAAACAGAACTGGCGCAGGCGTTGGATGTGACCCCAGATCAACTGCAAAATTTGCATCAGGTGCATCGGCGATCGCTTTCACTCAACTATCGCATTGGCAAAGATGAAGACACTGAGCTAGTGGATTTGCTGGAAGATTCCGACACGCGATCGCCCGAATCCCAAATTAGCGAAACTATGCTCCGCCAAGACATTTGGGAAGTGTTAGGCAATGTCCTCACCGAACGCGAAAAAGACATCATTTCCCTACGCTATGGCTTAAGCTCTAGCAAACCCTGCACCCTAGAAGAAGTAGGCGGTTTGTTCAACCTCTCACGAGAGCGTGTGCGCCAGATTCAAAGCAAGGCAATGCGAAAACTGCGTCGTCCTCAAGTCGCCGAAAAGCTGAAGGGCTGGTTGGGGTGAAGGGCGATCGCGTTCTTCCTCATTATTGCTCAGCTAAAAACAAGATGTAGAGACGACTGTTAGATTTGGCGCTTGAGGGTTTAGAGCGTTCTCTCACAGCGAATTTTCTGATGCGACGCGGAATCAATATTTAGACTGACCACAGTCCCTTCATGTGTCAATGCGTAAGTCCTAAAGTCCATGTATTCCAACAAAAAACCGACAGTCTCGTAAGAAACCTGCCGGCTAGTCGTGTGTTCCCTGTTGATGACTCGGCTATAAAAGTTGAGTCCTCATTAGTATGTCTTTGGAAGTAGGAAGGAGAAGCGATCGCGATCATCTTCCTGTGTGATCATTATCACAATCTAAACTACGCGGCTGGTCGGTGAATCGTGAAAACATCAATTATTCTTCTTACACATCTTGGGTCTTAGACCTTAATCGGGAATTGAGATCGCCACCCCAACTAATAACACGAGTGCCCCCAGTAACATAGTAGCTCCGGGAATCTCCGTAAACAGCAGGTATCCCAGGATGCTTGCAAAGATAGGCTCTAGCAGAATGATCAGCGCGAGTGAAGTAGGTGAGGATATGTCTACACCCTTAATCCATAACCGTAATATACGAAATCAAGTTACCTCAAACTATCTTCCTTGCGAGAGAACGTGGCTCTGCTTAAAAGAGTAAAATGCTTAATTTGGCGATCGCTGCCTCAAGATCTGCCTGGGAAAGTTAGTGAAGCTTTCAGACATGCCACGCCATTGATGATTAAGGTCATCCACTTGGCTTTTTTAACCAACTCCCGCCGTTGTTCATGCAAAAGGCTCATCAGATCGCCCCTCGCCGTAGGTTAGGTTGACCATCAGGAAACCCAACGCCCTAGATTGGGGAGCAGGAGATAAGACTGTGGAATTAGGCTGAAGATTAAAGCTATGGGTTCGTGTCAGCGATCGCGTGATCTAAAATCCACTTTTGCAGAATTGGGTTGACTATCTCTGGCGATTCATCTTGAGGGCAGTGACCTAGCCCTTCTAATGCAATAAACTGCTCCACACAGGCATATTTGGCAAATTCTTGCCCCAGGGAGATCGGTTCCCACGGGTCAGCGCTTCCCCATAAAATTAGAGCGGGACAGGGTAAAACTTCGAGTAAATCTTCAGGCAATGGTCCTTGCGAATAGCCTGTAAACGCAAGAAACACATCTGCTGCACCCTTATCTTTTGCTGGAGCCATCAGGATATCAATCAGTTCATCGGTGACGGCTTCTGGGTGAGCATAGGCTTGGAGCAAAATCTTACGCACGGTTTTAGGCTGGGCGACTTGCCGGAAAAATGCCCGCCCGATCGCTCGTTTTTTTAACACTTGCTGCAAAATTGGGGTGCCCATGCGCTTAAACCAAGGTTGGGTCGCACGGCGGCGATCGTGGAGTAGCCGTAAGGAGCAATTGAGCAACGCTACGGCACGCACCCAGTCAGGATGATCAACCGCTGACTGCATGGCGGCAATACACCCAATCGAATTGCCAATTAGAAAAGCAGGCTCACCCACCACTTCACGACAAAAATCAGCAATCTGTTCGCCCCAGGTTTCAAACGTGTATTCCACTTGCTCTCCAGCTTTGAATACTCCGGGTGTCGGCTTATCTGATCCACCAAAGCCAATTAAATCGATCGCAAACACTCGTCCTACCGTTGCCAACGCTGAGATGTTTTTGCGCCAGTGTCCCAAGGATGCCCCAAACCCGTGAATCAGAACGATCGCGGGTCCGCTGTCGCCCTCAGTTTGGTAGCGAATGGAAAACCCCTGCCAATTCCAACGGTGAAGTTGAACAGTGGAAAGCTCCGCCGAGGAAATGGTTAAAGGTTCGTTAATATTCTTCATTCAATTCTTATTTAGCCTCTGGCACCAAGCTACTGCGCCATTGTAGGCGTATGGCAGTTGGCTCTGAATGTCAACTAAACGTCAATATTCTTTTGAAGTGGTACACTCTATTCACTCAGATTGTAACAATCTTGTTAAGAAGTGTGTGAATCATTTGCTTTTTTCCTAGATTTGCTCTTTCTTTGGATTTATGTCTATGGAGGGTTGATCAACCCTAATTGCAGGGAGTAGTTTGTCTAACAGGATAGAAATCGCACTGCGTATTCAGAGACATCTTGCAAACCGGGCAGCGATCGCGCAAGTGCCATTGTGGCAACGCTATTTTTCTCAAGTATCTGTAGCGTTAGTTTGTCTCTATTCAGAATGAACCAACTGTTTGAAGTGATGAGGTAAAAGTATGGTGAGTCTCAACGTTAAACCAAGTGTCTCAGTCTCGGCTCCAAAAGCAGCTAGACCCATTGGTTTCTCTCGCCCACAGGTTCCCGGTCGTCAGGCAATTGCATTGATTTCTGATCATGGAGATCCGGCGGCAGATATTGGCAAGGAAGCAGCAGGCGGGCAAAATGTTTACGTTCGCCAGGTTGGGGAAGCGTTGGCAAAGCTGGGTTGGCAGGTCGATATGTTTACCCGTAAGACGAAAGCAGACGATCCAACGATTGTTCAGCATTCGACCCATTGCCGTACGATTCGGCTCGTGGCGGGTCCACAAGATTTCATTCCTCGTGACGAGCTTTTTAGCTACATGCCGGAATTTGTGGAAGCATTTCAAGCGTTTCAAGCAAAAGAAGGCACCAACTATCCATTGATTCATACAAACTATTGGATGTCTGCCTGGGTAGGCTTGCAACTGAAGCAACGAAGCAATATCCAACTTGTGCATACCTACCATTCTTTGGGTGCGGTCAAATATCAAGCGGTGCCCCTGCGTCCTGCGATCGCCGACACTCGCTTGAGCATCGAACAAGAGGTATTAGAGAAGGCAAATTGTATTGTGGCAACCAGTCCTCAAGAAGAAGAGACTCTGCGATCGCTGGTATCCCAAGCAGGCTGCATCGAAGTGATTCCCTGTGGCACCGATATTGATAATTTCCATTCCATTCCTAAAGCAGATGCTCGTGATCAGCTTGGCTTAGGGCAGGATGAAGCGATCGTGCTGTATGTGGGGCGGTTTGATCCCCGTAAAGGCATCGATACTCTTGTGAAGGCTTGTGCAAGGCTAAAAGAAGGGGTGAACTGTCGAGTGTTAGGGGTTGATGGAACCTGTCTGGTTCCTACCCCCTACGCCCTCAACCCAGCCAAGCTGAAGTTGGTGATTGTGGGCGGTAGCGATCCTGATCAGGCAGATGGACAGGAACGGCAGCGAATTGAAGCCAAAGTGCGGGAATTAGGGCTGGCGGATCAAACGCAGTTTGTGGGACGTGTTGGACATGATTTGCTGCCGTTGTACTACACGGCTGCGGATGTGTGCGTGATTCCGAGTCACTATGAACCGTTTGGGCTGGTGGCGATCGAAGCAATGGCGTGTGGGACTCCAGTGATTGCTTCAGATGTAGGTGGCTTGAAATTTACAGTGGTTCCAGAAGAAACGGGCTTGCTGGTGCCACCCAAAGATGTAGATGCGTTCGCCAATGCGATCGATCGCATTTTGAGCCAAGAGCTTTGGGCTAAAAAATTACGGAGACAGGCATCGATTCGGGTTCAGCAAAACTTTAGCTGGTCAGGAGTTGCCGCTCACTTGAGCAATTTATATCGTAATCTCTTAGCTCAGTCGATTTCTCATGAAGGGCTGTGGCAACCGACGAGTCAGCGGCTTTCTGCCCCGGCAGCTACGATGACAAAAGCATCTTAGGGCTACTCTTTCCATAACTATTTTTTCCACAATGTAATGCCGCCTAATAGTCCAGAGACATTTGGCACTACTTTGACTATGGGCGGTAATTCTATGGTGATAAATTTGGTGTTTCCACCTCCTAGATAAAGGGTGTCGAAGTTAAAGAGATGTTGTAAGGTCGCGATCGCTTTTTGCAGGCGATCGTTCCACCGTTTTTTACCGATTCGGTCTAGGGCTGCTCGTCCCAACTGCTGTTCATAGGTTTCTCCTTTACGAAAGGGATGGTGTCCCATTTCTAAATTAGGCACCAACTGACCGTTGAGGAATAACGCAGACCCAAACCCGGTTCCCAAGGTGACGACGAGTTCTACCCCAACCCCGGCGATCGCGCCCAAGCCCTGCATATCTGCATCATTAATCGCACGAGTGGGTTTTCCAAGGGCATCCGCGAGGGCAGTGGCAAGATCAAAATTAATCCATTCAGGCGTAAGATTTACCGCTGTTTCGGTAATGCCGTTTCGCACCACACCTGGAAATCCCACTGAAACGCGATCGAATTCTTTAGTGGCAGCTAATTCCTTAACCATGCTAATCACCACGGTTGGGGTGGGAATTTGAGGCGTGTCTCTGCGATCTCGTTCCGTTAGCGGCATCCCTTCTTCATCCAGCACCATTACTTTGATGCCGCTGCCACCAATATCTACTGAGAGTGTTTGCTTACCCATTCGATTCAGTCGATTTTCAAGAGTTTAGTAATCTATGTTTCATGATGCTGTCGCGGCTCAATAGCACCCTCCCAAACCATCGCATGGATGTCAAAGGATTTCTAGAGACTTTCTAACTTTTTTAGGAGTGCTTCTAATCAACCCACCCCAGATCCTGGTCAGATAAGTGCCCCGGAGAATTACCCGCTGGAAAGACTGGATGTGCCAAAGACTGTTGCTGCCGTCGCAAGAACTCCTGATGGGTTGAGGTTGCAGATGCCAAAGTACTCTTCTTGGGTTCAGCCGGAACAATCGGCGAGGGTTCTGGCAAGGATTTTTTGGGAGGAGCGGCGACTCCCCTAAGATTCGTTTCAGGGATTGCCACAGCCTGTTGTTTTACAGCCAGATCTTGCTTCAGTTGAGAATTGACTTCGACGAGCTGCAAGATGGTTTGTTTGGCTTCGCTGAGTTCAATTTCTAGCTGTTGATTGCGCTTTTCGGCTTTTGCTAGAGTTGGGTGTAGTTTTTTAGAAGCGGTTATCTGATCTTCAAGCCCAGCTTTGAGATCCGCGACTTGCTGATTTAAATCAGTTATTTGCTTAGCGGCTGTTTCCAATTCGGCTTTCAGGCTAGTAACTTCTACCGCGATCGCCGTCACTTTTTCTTTAGAAACCGTATCTTTAGAAGCACTAGACGGCGGGGTTGCAGCAGTCTGTGATCCTGTAGTTGTGCTTCTACGTTTTGAAGCGGGTTTGGATTGAGTCGTGTTAGACGTAGCATCCACTTGAGCGGTTGAAGCGGGTGCTGACTCTGTTTCAACTGGCTTTTGTGCTTCTTCACGCAACATATCTGACAATCGTTTTCTGACCATTAGTTTCTCCAATCGCGCTGAATTTCATCGGCTGCACGGCGATAATCGGCTTCGGCTTCTCTAGCGTTTTTTCCTCGCCATTGGGCGATCGCCACTCCATCTAAGGCTGCTCGTTCATGGGCTTTATAGGCTCGAATAAACGCATGACAGGCAGGAATCCCTAACTCCATCAGGGTATTTTGGGCTTCTAGGGCTTCGCCTAAACAGCGCGGATCGACTTTGGTGAGTAACACGCGATAAGCCACATCCGCCGGAGTTACGGTTGCCCTGACGGTTTCGATTAAGGCTGCCAGATCCATCGGTGCCGGGGGCGTGGGCAATACAACATAATCGGCAGCCGGAACGACGGCATGTAGGGCATCTGATCCCAAAGCGGGGGGTGTATCCACGACAATCACCTGATACTGTTGCAGCGATCGCAAATTTGCCAGCAGTAGTGGATCGGTTTCCTTCGTTAGGTCAAACTGAGTGGGCTTGCTGCTGCGCTCGACCCACCACGTTGCAGACCCTTGGGGATCGGCATCAACTAACAGGGTTGAGTAGCTCTCAGCTAAGGTAGCAGCCAAATTTACAGCCGTTGTAGTTTTGCCGACTCCACCTTTGCCATTGAGTACCACCAATACCCGACTCCGTTGGTCAAATGATTTACCCCTTTGTTTGGCAGGGTCGGATGTAATCTGAGAAGACACTTGCACTGACACGATCGCTCACTTATATCGCTGTCCCAACGGGAAGACTATAACGCGTTCTGTTCAAGAAACTCGCCTCCTCCTACAAATATTTGTTTCAAGTCGCAAAGATGAGTAATTAGAACTCATTGCTTAGGAATGCGGAATAATTAAGATACAGAATTATGAAAGAACCACAAAGACACGAAGGCACTAAGAACTATCTTCATGTCTTTATGATTATCTCTATAAGTTATTAAATCTGCGATCGCTTAGCCAGTTTTAAGACACAAGTGCTTTCTTTGATGGGGTTTCTGGTTCTGCTTGAGCAGGGTTTAGATCTGGCTCACTGGCTGCGGCACCTAACATGCCACGATACAGGTCAATGTATTGAACCGCTGATTGATCCCAGCTAAAGTCTTGTCTCATGCCGCGCTGCTGTAATTCGCGCCACTCTTTTTTGTAGTGGAACCCTTCCCACGCTCTCACCAGGCAGGTGTATAAATCCAGCGGCTCATAGCGATCGAAACAGTAGCCCGTACCAACGTGATTCATTGGCTCGTGATGTTGCACGGTGTCTACTAACCCACCTGTTCGGCGCACTACGGGAATGCAACCATAGCGCATTGCCAGCATTTGGCTAATGCCGCAGGGTTCAAAGCGGGAAGGCATCAGGAAGGTATCGCAACCCGCGTAAATCCGCCGCGCCAAAATATCGTTATGCAGCAGATAAACCGACATGCGACCGGGATAGCGGGAGGCTAGCTGCCACATTTGGGTTTCGTAGTAGCGATCGCCCGTTCCCAGCAAAATCATTTGGGCATCGCTGTATGCCATGAAGCGATCCAAAATTTGGATGACCAAATCCAGACCTTTTTGTTCAACCAATCGAGTGATCATGCCCATCAGAAATGCGCCAGAGTTCATTTCCAAACCGACTTCTTCTTGCAGGGCAATTTTATTGGCAGTGCGATCGTCCAAGGTCTCTGGGGTAAAGGTTTGGGTTAGGCTCTTATCCGTTGCAGGATTGTAAGATCCTGCATCAATTCCATTGACAATGCCAGATAGTTTGCCGCTGACAAAAGACATTAGTCCTTCTAGCTGTTCGCCATAGGCAGGCGTTTGGATTTGTTGGGCATAGGTGGGAGAAACGGTGGTGACGCGATCAGCAAACTGTATGGCTGCCGCCATGGTGTTGTGTCCTTGCATGTACCAGGGGCACCAAGTTATTTGCTCTAAATACCAGCGCCAGGGCCCTTGATACGCCAAATTGTGGATAGTAAATACAGTAGAAATGTCAGGAGTTTCATGCATCCAGACGGGAATCATGCCCGTATGCCAGTCATTGCAATGAATGATTTGGGGTCGCCAAGTGTAGTTCCAAGCGAACTCAGCCGCTCCATTGGCAAATAACATGAATCGCCATGCTTCATCTTCACCCCCATAGACGCGCCGAGGCACAAAGGCAGGATGCCCAAACAAATACACGGGCACATCGGAATTAGGCAGTTGGGTTTCAAAGATTTGGACATCCTGAAACATGACTTTGCCTTCCCAAATCGGCTCTTTGGGAACTTTCACCTTTTCGGAGAGAAATCCGTAATAGGGCATCAGAATCCGCACATCGTGCCCCATTTTTCTCAAAACCTTGGGCAAGGCACCAACCACATCTCCCATGCCACCCACTTTGGCAAGTGGCGCAGCTTCTGCCGCAACAAACAGGATTCTCATGCTGGTTTCTATCCCCTAAACGGTCTACCCTTGCTCAATTGACGACCCAATCAGAATTTGCTGAAGTTCGCACTGTGATCATAAACCAGTGAGGGACGCTCCTGTCTGTTCAAATGATTGAGATCAAATGATTTGGAAATTCCAGCAGGATCAGACCCTGATATTGCCCCGATTGACTCAGCGGTCTTGCCTCACAGCCTGATCGACGACACAGGCTTAATTTTTATCGGGATCTATCATCTCAGGATTTATCATCCTATCTACTTCATCCAGAATGTCTTTGCTACCATAGCTAGGAAAATCAGCATCTCTGGGTTTATGGGGGCGAAAAACGTTGAGTTGAGATTTTTGACTCAGCATTGCTTGCACGTCCTCTTCGGAAATCCCGATTTCTTCCTCAAACATCAACTCAGCACCATGCTCTAGCTCATCGTCAATGACCATTAGATCTCGTAGCCCCCGATAAATCCAAGTGACTACTTTACTGTTGGGATTGAGGTAAAAATGTTCACTTTCTCGACCCAACTGCTCCGCTTTCACAAAGGCATCTTCCGATGAATTTGCTTGAACAAGCAGGATATTGACATGAACAACGTTGCGCGGCTCGTCTTCAGTTTGACATTCCATGACGAGTTCAGCAATATACCACTTTTCGTTGTTAGGGATGGCAGTCATGAAGATGTCAACCGTGCAGTGATGAGTTTCTAGCTGCGATCGAGAGTGGAAATAATCTCATCCAAAATCGCTTGGGCACCTTGTTCACGTAGTTGGTGAGCAAGCTGGATGCCGATTTTATCTGCGTCGATCGCTGCGCCCGTGACCGTATCTTGCACCAACCGTTGACCATCCAGACTAGCCACAATGCCTGTCAAGGTGAGTGAATCGCCTTCCAAAACAGTGTTTACGCCAATGGGAACCTGACAGCCGCCTTCCAGTTCGCGTAAAAATGACCGTTCGGCGTAGCAGCGATAGGCAGTCGGCAAATGCTCCAGCGCTTTCAGTACTGTTAGCACGTCTTCATCCCCAATGCGGCACTCAATCCCCAAGGCACCCTGCCCCACGGCATGAAGTGAAATGTCTGCGGGAATTGCCTGGTGAATGCGATCGCCCATGCCCAAGCGCTTTAACCCAGCAACCGCCAAAATCAGCCCATCATATTCCCCGGCATCCAGCTTTGCCAGCCGAGTATTCAAGTTGCCCCGCACATCCTTAAAGGCGAGGTGCGGAAAATGGTGGCGCAATTGTGCCAAACGGCGTAGCGAAGAGGTGCCAATTACTGCCCCTTCTGGCAATGTGTCAAGCTGAAGCCCTTGGTGCTTGGCGTGAACCACTAGGGCATCAGCCGGATTTTCTCGCTCGGTGACGCAGCCCAGCATTAAACCATCGGGCAAGTTAGTCGGCAAATCTTTGAGGGAATGAACCGCAAAATCAATATCACCACTGATCATGCCAACTTCTAATTCCTTGGTGAAAAGTCCTTTATCACCAATTTTCGCCAGTGCCACATCCAAAATTTTGTCACCTTGAGTACTCATGGTGTGGACTTCAAAGGTAATGTCTGGAAACGCGGCTTGGAGGCAATCTTTCACCCAATAAGTTTGCACTAAGGCAAGTTGGCTTTTACGAGAACCAATGCGAATCGTGCGGGTAGAAGTGGAAACGGTGGGTGCTGCGGCTGTAGACATAGCGCAAAGTTAAAGGTCTTTAATAAAGTGACTTTTTTCACCTTACCGCAGTGTGCATACTAATTGATGGGCTTTTCAACAGGCTTGAGTATTACAGATGATTAAGCTAAGTGTGGAGTACGGAGTGTGGAGTACGGAGTGTAGAGTACAAAGCAAGAGGACATCAATCTATTTAATCAAAGGTGACAGTCCAGTAGGACCTCTATCCGCCGTACCCTGCACCCAAACCGATCGCCGCTGACATTGCCAACCGCGATCGTCTGTTTTCCTTAAGCACTAACAGCAGCCAGTTCAGCTTTTTTAGCCGATTGCTTTGCTACATGGAGATATAGCTGACTCAGTTGATTAGCAACGCCGTCCCAGCTAAATTTCTCCTCCACATGGAGACGGGCTTGCTGCCCTAATTGGGCTTGCCATTCGGGATTGGTCAGAATGCGGTCGATCGCTGCCGCAAACGCTGCGTCATCTTTAGGCGGTGCTAACAACCCGGTTTCTTGCGATCGCACTGTAAACTGCAACCCTCCCACATCACTTGCCACAACGGGGATACGGCACGCCATTGCCTCGATCGCCACCAACCCAAATGGTTCGTAATGACTAGGCACCACACTCACATCCGCTGCCCCGTAGTAAGTTGGCAGCACCGATGGACTGAGGCGACCCGGAAATTCGGTGATTTCAGCCAGTCCCAATTCAGCCACAATGCCTTCGATCCGTTCCTGCTCATAGCCATCGCTCTGACCCGGACGACTGCCACCCCCGATAATCAGCATCAGTTTGCCACTATCACGTAAGCTAGAACGCCCCATTGCTCGCACCAAGGTTTCAATCCCTTTGCGGGGATCAAACCGCCCGACATAAAGCACCACCTTTTCATCTGGAGCAATCCCTAACGTTTGTCGTGCATCTTGGCGTGATACGGAACCAAAATGGCTGATGTCAGTACCACAAGGAATAATGTCAATCATGCCCTTGCTAGACACCAGCGATCGCATATGTTCCTTTTCTTGTGGACTGGTTGCTACAACTCTCTCGGCGGTTTCCAGAAGCGTTTTTTCCACGTCTAATCGCGTTGTTGCAACAATGGGAACCGTTGGAATCGACTGATATTTGACTGCGCCCAGCGAATGATAAGTATGAACCTGTGGAATATTTAAAATCTTTTTCAGTTGCATTCCAACCCAAGAAGACAGCCAATAGTTTGTGTGCAAAACGCGATATTGCAATCCAGACTGGCGCTGAAATTTCAGAAAACCCTGCACAAATGTTGGCAAATATTCAAACAGTTCATCGCGAGGAATAAAGGTTTGAGGTCCTGCTGTAATGCGAATAGTGCGGCAACGATCGCTATGTTGAACAATGGGAGCTTGGTCAGGATCAGCCCGTCGGGTAAACATATCGACCTGCCAACCCTGCCGCGCCAAAGCCTCTCCTACCTGACGTACATACACATTTTGTCCGCCTGCTTCTTCCTTACCGATCTCAGCCGAGGGATCACCGTGAACTGAAATTAGAGCGATGCACTTCTGGTTCTGGAAAAACATAGTTCTATTGATTAGAGCAACACTGAATGGACTGAAAATAGCCGTATTTTCTACAAAAAGTAGTGATTTCTCTCACATCTAGCAAATATTTTTTAAAGACTGTAAAAACTAAAGACCTGAATTCAGTACTTGTCAACAACTGTAAAGCCCGCTTTCCGTTTGCCTGTCAGCCTAGAGAAATAAAATGGGGAAATCAAAAATATTTTTAAAGAAGTAACTGCTTACGTGGAAGACTGAACCGCTATACACTTTAGCGTCGGTTCCCTAATCAGATTTTCCCAATCGACGGCAGTGTAATTTTGACTGCGAAGTTCCTTGACGGTCACTTTGATCCATTGCACGAAATCCGTGTTGTAGATTGTTTGGCTAGTTGGGGTTTTGATCTTCATTGGTCAGCCTCATGGTGTGAAGGTCTGCTTTGTTGTAAGAAAGATTGCTTAAGACTCGAAATACGAAACAATCGCGATCGCGCTTCATCAAAAACTTTCATATACTTTTCGCTTACACGGTGACCACATCGCTGAGGTGGAGTATTTTTCCAGCTTCGGAGGGGTGAGCGCGAGTATTAACTGCCAAGCAGTAGTAGTGTTTAAACCGCGAGGCTTCTGCCCAGGTGGGAAAGGTGGCTTTGCGCTGTTCTACAAAGGTTTTTTGAAAGTCGGGGTAGGGTTGCCCGGTGATGGGATCGCGAGTAGGGACAATGCAGCGCTGGCAGGGATTCACGCCCAAGAATTGAACCGCGCCGATGTGAAAGGGCACCAAGTTGCCTGCGGTGCTAAACAGGCGCTCTTCCCAAAAGGATTCGGGGGCGGTAATCTCCAGGGTGGTACGGAGGCGCGATCGCAGATCTTCCGCGCTTAAGGGAAACCATGCAGCAACCGTTTCGATGGTTTCAGTGCTGACGATCGTTGGGGCGGGGGATTCTGTGTCGTCGGGGAAGCCCATTTCTAAGTTTTGGATCAGCTTGATGGGAAAGCCGAAGTAGTCGCCTAGCCAGCTTTCTAAGGGAGTGCGATCGCCGTCCAGATCAAACCTCACCGACTCGGCAACGTCTTGCACCTGGAGGGAAACAGTGCGGTTCTCTAGATCAAAATTGGCGCGGAGTTGGTGAATCGCAGGGATGCGTTTACCGTTCACAAACTTGCCTTGATAGTCGATGATGGCAAATTCGCGATCGCCCTTCAGCGCTCCACTCGGCAGCACGGTCGCCTCAGTCACCGCCACACCATCAAGCGATTTAATTGGATAGAGCAGAATCTTAGCAAGATGAACCATAGGACTATCTACTTTTCGGCTTCTTGAATTAGGTCACTCCACACGGCAACGCCAGCAAACAGACTGGCAACCAGCAGGGCAAGGCTTTGACTGTGAGTGCTAAACAGGGCAACCAAACCAATCGCCACCAGCGCCGGGAGTTTTCGTTTAGAAAACAGTGTTAGAGCTTGGTTCAAATCATGCCACAGGCGTTTCTGCTCGGCAACGCTACAGTTACCCATCACCTGGCTGACCAGTTTGCCGGTCGTCAGCAAAGCATATAAACGGCTGCGACTGGCGGGATAGCAGGATGGATTTAGTGAAAGAGCTTGATCAAAGCTGGCGATCGCGATGTCAAATTGCCCTAATCGCCGCAATGATAGTCCTTGTTGATACCACAGATAAAAGTCACGTGGCTTGAGATCTAAGGCGCGATCGTAGCTGATTAGTGCCTCTTCATCGCGGCGTAACTTGCTGAGTGCCGTAGCTTTGTAGATCCACAGTTCTGCATCATCGGGGTTCAGTTCTAGCGCTTTGTCATAGTTTTCTAAAGCCTCTTCTGGCTGGTTTTCTTTGAACAGCAAGCCGCGCAGTCGCCATGCGAGATGCTCCTTTGGATTAGCTGCAATAGCGCGATCGCAGCTTTTTAGAGCTTCATTTCGCTGGTGCGATCGCGCTAGCTCCAAGGCTTTAAGGCTCCACACTTCCGAGGCATGAGGATTGAGTTCTAGTGCCTTTTCCAGGCTTGCCAGTCCTTCCTCTCGTTGCTCCAACTGCAATAACACAAAACCGCGACCGCGCCATAGTGCATAATCATCTGGATCTATCTCAAGGGCGGCAGTGTAGTGTTTAAATGCGTCGTAATAGCGTT
Organism: Leptolyngbya sp.; assembly: GCA_003249025.1. Lineage (GTDB taxonomy): Bacteria > Cyanobacteriota > Cyanobacteriia > Leptolyngbyales > Leptolyngbyaceae > ULC077BIN1. The sequence continues at coordinate 38,155 of QBMH01000018.1, forward strand.
CTAGCTTGCTCAACACACTTGCCTGACCTTTGAGCGCTGGCAAATAGTCAGGATTTGCCTGGATCGCTTGGGTGTAGTAAGCGATCGCGGCTTCAAACTGCTGCTCATCCGCCAAGTACTGCCCTTCTTGATGGAGCAATAGCGTTTTTATCTCAATTGAGATCGATGCATCCTCAAGTATCTGGCGGCGTTCTGTTTGCGTCAAGTCGAGGGTTACTTGATCGTTCATTCGGGAATCGTCCGGTTGATTCATAGAAGGTGCCACCAAAATAGTAGACTGACGAATGGAAGCTAGATTTCTAAACCACCCCAGGAAAACCCATGAGTGCAGAACTTGACCCCGCAACGTTGATGAAAAAGCAAGTTGGAGCCGCTGCCGCCGCCATGGTGCAATCTGGTTCTATTGTAGGACTGGGAACTGGGTCAACCGCAGCATTTATGATTCAGGCATTGGGCGATCGCCTCAAATCGGGCGACCTAACAGACATTCAAGGCGTGACCACTTCCTTTCAAGGAGAAGTGCTGGCGCGAGAATGTGGCATTCCATTAACCACGCTAGATGTGATTGACGGGATTGATATCGCGATCGATGGAGCCGATGAAGTCGATCCCGATCTGAACTTGATCAAAGGGGGCGGTGCTGCCCACACTCAAGAAAAACTCGTGGAAGCTTTTTCTAAGAAGTTTATTGTGATTGTAGACAGCAGCAAGCTAGTGGATAAGCTGAATTTGAACTTTTTGTTGCCTGTGGAGGTGATTCCCAAGGCGCTGAACCCGGTGACAAAGGCGATCGAGCGTTTAAATGGCAAAGTAACGCTGCGGATGGGCGTGAAAAAATCGGGTCCCGTAGTCACCGATCAGGGCAATTTGATTTTGGATGTGAAATTTACCAATGGAATTGACGATGCCGCCGCGCTCGAAAAAACCCTGAACAATATTCCTGGAGTGCTGGAAAACGGCTTGTTTGTCAACATGGTAGATCTGGTTCTAGTGGGTGAAGTGATTGACGGTCAGCCTGTCGTGCGGGAAATTAAACGCTAAGTTAGTAGTCAGGTTTCAGGTTTCAGGAGTCGGGTTTCAGAACAGTATTAATATCCTGCCCTGACCCC
>QBMH01000190.1 GCA_003249025.1 Leptolyngbya sp.
GCGGCGCGGAATAGGCACTGGGCAACTGGTGGCAACAAGCCTGCGGGAAAGCTGCGATCGCACCGCCATCAGTTGATCGCGTAGCACTTCTGGGTTCATCTGGGGCAGTAAATTAATCCGTAGGTTGGCATGATATTGCTGTTCATGTAGCGCTCTTGCTCCCCAAGCAGAAAGCTTTAGTACAGCGGGACCGCTCAGCCCCCAATGGGTAATTAACAGCGCTCCCGTTTGCTTCAACACGGTTTTATCATCCAATTGAATCTGAAGTTGGGCAGAGGATACTGACACGCCTGCCAAGTCTTCTAAGCGTGGGTCTTTCACGTTAAATGTAAACAGGGATGGAACGGGTGGTTCAATCGCGTGTCCCAAAGATTGGGCGATCGCATAGCCTTGTGGATTGCTGCCGGTTGCTAACAGGAGGCGATCGCTGGGCAATATTTGTCCTGATTTCAACTGAATCTCAAATCCATTTTTTTGATGGCTCACTTGCTGCACTTGTGCGCCCGTGTGAATCGCCACACCCGCTTTTTTGGCAGCCCACATTAAGCACTCCACGATCGTGCCAGAATCATCTGTCGTCGGAAACACCCGTCCATCGGCTTCAGTTTTGAGTGCCACGCCTTGCTGCTGAAACCACTCCACTGTGTCTTTTGCTTGAAAGCGGCTAAAGGCTCCTCGTAATGCTTTGCCACCACGAGGATAGTTTTGCACCAGTAACGCCGGATCAAAGCAGGCATGGGTCACATTGCAGCGTCCCCCGCCCGAAACTCGCACCTTTGATAGGGGCTGACGGGCAGATTCTAGCAGGGTAACTTGCGTGTGAGGATGGGCTTGAGCACAGGCGATCGCGCCAAAAAAACCTGCTGCACCGCCACCAATAACCACAATATTCATAGGACAACTACTTTAAACAAATTCGCTATCCACCAAAAAGCCGTAGCAGGAGGCAACCAGAGACTCTGCATTCCCATTCATCAAGCATTCTCGTCGCCCACAGTCTAAACAGTTTGCCTGCATGGGCAATACCATATCCATGGCTGGATACAAGCTTATGCCCTGATGGATAAACGCTTGGGCTTCTAGGTCAGAAATTGTATTGCAAATCAGAATTGCTTGTTTGCTGCCCAATGCCGATCGCTGCTGATTCAACTGTTGCAGAGCCTCTCCAAATCCTTGCGCTTCATCTCGAATCGCCACCAACACTTTTTGGGCAAGACCCACAAAACAGCTTGGCTTTTCACTTTCAAAAAAATCTTTATATTGCAAGGTCAGGGTGCCATCGGGGTAGTGCAGGGTACGGATGCAGCGCAGGAATGGCACGGTGAAGCGGTCTTCTTCATCCAAGGCATACCACCAAGATTTGTGCCAAGCGTAATGAGGCAACCGCAGGATTTCTTGAATGTGGGGCGGCGGAAAGCCAACTTTTGCCAGTAGGGCGATCGCGGGTGCTAAGGATAAATGTTGAGCGATCGTTTGCATCTCAGATTCATGCTGAGTCAACTTTGCCGCTTCTTTGCTGTCATTTGTCCAGCTATTATGACTGTGGTCTAGCTGGGGTTGCACCTGCGCCAGCACACAGTGAATTGCTTCAAAGTGCAAAATGCCGTCTGCCGCCACGCGATCGCCTAGGGGCACCCCAACTTCGCTAGCAATCATGCCGATTCGCTCAGGCTGAATAATGGCGGGGATGCATTGAGTCAACAGAGCGTTGAGCAGATTCAAATCAGCGATCGCCAGTGCCATCTGAATCTGGTCTCGCACACTAACCGCTCTAACTGGCTCGTTAATTGGATGAAATAGCGGATTATTCGGCATTGCAGGAGACCTCCTACCAGCACTGGGCAATCGATTAGAAAAGTTCTAGCAAATCGAGCGACTCTCTTAAACAAAGGGCTTAAGCCCCTTGTTAGCTTGGTTAGTACGTAAGCCTTAGCTTATTGATCCAACCATCATTCCAGACCTAACGATATAAGCCCAATTTCGCTTGATTCTCTTAAGATTGCTCATTTAAAGTAGCAATCTACTCATTGACTTTAATCATTGCGGCAAGCCGCGATCGCATAAAAAGGATCACCCCCCGGCATTCCTAGCCACTGCAACATTGCTGGAGCCTGCGATTGACGCGCAATCACTTCTGGTTTAGTAAACCCTGGCACTGCCTCAAAGTAGCCTTTTACCAACGCAACTCGGCTTGCCTCAGAACCCTCTCGCCATGCTTGAATCGCCTTTTGATAAAACATTCGGTTAGAAAAGCTAATGATAGCAATGCCGCCCGGTTTCAAAATCCGATGAATCTCAGAAAAAATACCTTCGGGATATTGCAGGTATTGCACGGACACCGTATTCAAAACAGCATCAAAAGACTGATCCTCTAACGGCAATTTGGGATCTTTATTCAAATTCTGCACAAAGAAGTGATTGAACCGCCGATTGCGCGCCAACTCCTCCTCGTTGAGTCCATGCCCTTCCACATGGGCAAATTCCACGCCGTCTGGCAAATGAGAAACCCAACTGCTCATCATGTCAAAAACCCGCGTGTTGGGCTTGAGGCGATCGCGATATAAATCAGTCAGTTGTTGAATAAAACCATCATCCACATGGGTGACAAACCGAGGCGAGTCATAAAACTCGGTGTCATCGGTGTCGTCAAGTTTAGCGCGCTGATCGGGGTTAAGCAGAACCATAGGAGGAAGGGTGACCATAAAATAACTATGAACTTATGTTAACAATCCTCTAGCCTGACGCACTACCAGCCGCATTCTCCACTCAGCTATGTAACGAAATGTTTTCATGTTCGCCGGATCGCGATCGCTGACCTACACTGACTGAGCTAACATGCGCGATCTATAAACTTTTGTAAAAAATATCTACTTCTCGACTGCATCTAGTATGCTAAGCGTTCAAAGGCGGTATTTTTCATTCGCAGAACGCTAGATGTAGTTTTTGAGTCGTTAATCCAGCGGAGCATTCCCTAGAGGTAGATATGGAAGAGTGGAAGTTTCTCGTACAAAAAGATGGCGATCGCTCGTGGCTACCGCTGGATTCTCCCGATGTTGAAATTTTAGAAGGGCGCTATCGCATCGTTGCGCGATTTGCCCAGGCAAATACAGAAGTGCATATTCGCATCTGCCATTTAGCGATCGCAGAAGATCCCCCCAAGCGCCGACTCCAAAAGCGTTTTAGCCAAACTAATGCCAATGGCTTAATGGTGGTGGTTCCCTACACCTACCTCCATCCTGGTATTTGGGAATTTTCCTGTTTTTCTCCCGACCTGATGTCCGATTTGATGGGTGACACCTTACATCATTCTGTGCGGTTGCAGGTGTTTGCGTCCGTTGCCGAGTCAGATGAAGACTGGGATGGCGACGATTCAGACGATTCAACCTGTGAACAAATTGAATCTGCTTCAGCCCCAGAACTGCAAGTCAGTCTGGTTGAAAACGGGCAGATTGAAAACGGCGAGAGTGCGAATGGTGAGACTGCTAACCACGAGTTATTCACTCCAGATACTCCCACTACACCAGAAATCGCCGCCTTAAATGTGGAAATTGCTCAGGCATTGGGACTATCCATGGATCGATTGGTGACGATGACCGAGCAACTTTCCCATCAACTGATTGAGGAAGTGTTTCGAGAGTTTGGTGTTGTTTCCAATGCAAGTCATTTTGAGCCAGCATCAGCGACCCGTGAAGCTGTGGCAGAGTTAATTGAAGGTGAGCAGAATTTAGAGCCGCCCCTACCAACGACTTTATCTGAAGTAGACGCTAGAGCCGTTCAAATTATTTTGGAGCGGGAAGTATTTCAGGCAAGTGTGGGGCAGCGTGTGGCGGTAGTAGGTCGTTTGATGCTACAGGATGGGTGGCAAGTACCCGCGATCGCGCCCCCAACAGACCACAATCTCGAACAGGCAGAGTCGAATGATGAACAGTTTGACTTAGATACATCGATCGCAGCCTCAACCCGATGGACAGCCCAAGAACTGCGGATATCTTTGCGCGATCCGCAAACGTCAGAAGTTGTTCTGAGCGATCGCCAGTCTGTTTTAAATGAGCCGTTGCCCCATGGCTTCAGTTTCACCTTGGCGTTACCCCGTCACTTAACAACCCACCTTTTGATTGGGGAAGTAGAAGTGTGGGGAGCCAGTTCAGAACAGGCTGAGCCGATCGCGTTGCAAGCCGCCACTGTGACGGTAACCGTCAACCCCGATGAACTGATGGCAGAATTTCAGCGGGTGAGAACAGCGCTCGATCAAGAGCCAGACGGCAGTGATTTGTCTGATTTAGCGGTTGAATTCAGTGAACGACTACACCGCTCTAAAGCTAAGCCCGTTCTGGATCTCTCATTTTTAGACCTGGCTGCAACGAATTTGGTTGTGGATCAAGATCTTAGTTCCACGGAAGCAACCAGTTCAATCATCCCTGCAAAACCCAAGCGTTCAGGGTTGCCGCCTCAGTTGAGTGAGCCTCAACCCGATCTCACTGGCACAAAACGCAAGCTTGATCTGCCTGCATTTATTGTCACTACTCGCACCAGCGCAACAGCCGTTCAAGACGCGATCGCCCAGGAAGCGATCGTCGAAGAACTGGGTGAGCAGGATAAGAGCGCGGAGTGCGAAAGCCAGGGTGCGGAGTACGCGGTACGAAGTGCGGAAGAATCTGAAATGCTGGATGCAGAAACGATGCGTGAAACGTTAGCAACGCTTTCCACAGTCACCCCTACGGGAATTGCGGTGGGTCAACTGACCGAAAAACAGCAAGATGGCGATATTGATTCTGAAGTTCTGGCTTTGATCGAGCAAGTAGCTACTGATGCAGCCAATGTAGCAGCCACGCCGACTGTTGCAGAGAAGCCGTCTCCCATTAAGTCTGCGTTTCAAGCGTTGCGATTAGAAGATCGCTTTTTTGATCGCCTCTCGGTGTTGGCAACCGATGCAGAGCTATTAGTCGCTTTAAAGGAAAGTGTTCCGTCAGAAAGCGCTGCTGAAATGCACTCAACAGCAGAAGCCCCGACTGAATCTCCAGCCGCAGATTGGGTAACTCATGAAGTGGTCGTGGATGATGACCCCATGTGGCAAGAGTGGATGCGGCGATCGCTCTCTCGTGCTAAGCGAGGAGAAGCGTTGGAATTGCCTTTTGCCAACCCGCTCGTCATGCCGGAAGACGAAGCGATTCCAGTTCCAGTGATTGAGATTTTGACCGATGAAATCGTGGCAGGCAGACCGATGAATCTGCGGCTGAAACTGCCCAACCTGTTGCCCAAGATCTACATCAAATTGTGGGTGAATGATCGCCAAACGCGATCGCTGCTAGATGGTCCTCGCTGGATGGTGGATTTCTTCCCCAACGGACATGATGAACTGGAAGCCGTGACTCAACTCACTGTCCCCTTTGGCACTCTAGCAATTCGTTTAGAAGCGATCGCGGTGGAAGTGCAAACTCAACGAGAAAGCCAAAAGATCAGTCTCGACTGCGAAGTGATTCCCCCTGATTTTCCAGAATTGCCGATTGAAGACTTCAATTTCTAAACTGCCAGGAATTGCCTTGTGCGAAATGCGCTTAAACCCGCTACTATAGCGTTAGAGTGACGGGAACCAGTACTCATGTCCCAAGGCTTAAAAACCGAAGCTGATCTGTCAGCCGCTGAACTCGGTCTCTCACCAGATATTGATGCTTTGGTGATTGAGGATGATGTTCCTGTGGATAATTTAATTTCTGAGAAACAGCAGCGCTTACTCACCGGGTCGCTGTATAGCAACGAAAATCTGTTGGGCGATCGCCTCTTTTTAGCCGCTGCCAATGTGGGGGTGTTTTATGCCATCAAACAGCCGCCTTTAGTGCCCGATGTTTTCGTCAGTCTGGATGTGGAAGTGCCACAAGACTGGACAGAAAAGAAAAACCGCACTTATTTCGTTTGGGAATTTGGCAAACCGCCCGATATTGTGATTGAAATCGTTTCCAACCGAGAAGGCAACGAATTGGGTCGCAAATTGCGAGAGTATGCCCGTATGGGAGTGGGCTACTATGCCGTGTTTGATCCCTTGCATCAATTGGGCAGCACCGACTTGTATCTATTTGAAAATCGGGCAAATCGCTATCAAGCCCTGACTGAATCCTGGTTTGAAGAAATGGGTTTAGGGCTAATGCTGTGGGACGGAGTTTTTGAGGGCAAGCGAGATCGCTGGCTCCGCTGGTATGATGCAACGGGAGCCGTGATTCCCACAGGCGCAGAACTGGCGATTCAAGAACGTCAACGGGCAGATACAGAATCTCAACGGGCAGAGGCAGAATCTCAACGGGCAGACACAGAATCTCAACGGGCAGATACAGAGTCTCAACGGGCAGACACAGAATCTCAACGGGCAGAGGCAGCAGAAGCGAGGGCAGCGCAACTGGCAGACCAACTGCGATCGCTGGGCATTGATCCTGATACGTAGAAGGTGCTAAATGGCACGGAAACCGACGCTATCCTACGATCGCGGCACTCTAATTTTACATCCACCGCCACGGGGCAAAGAGTGGATGGATTATGCAACCTGGGACGATCGCATTGAGCGCTTTCGGGTTCCGGCAAGCCAATATCGCAGCCTAGTCTTAGGGCTACGAGCGGCAGACATTGATCTAATCGACAACGCTAAAGGCTTTCAAGAAGTAGAGCTGGTGCCCAGCCTAGAGATGGCACCCTATCCCCATCAGCAGGAAGCGCTAGAAGCGTGGAAGCAAGCGGGACGAATGGGTGTGGTTGTGTTGCCCACCGCCGCCGGGAAAACCTACTTGGCGCAATTGGCAATGCAGGCAACTCAGCGCAGCACATTGATTTTAGTACCCACGTTGGATTTAATGCACCAGTGGTATGCTCACCTCGTTGCAGCCTTTCCCGATGCCAACATTGGACTGTTGGGCGGTGGCTCACGCGATCGCACTCCCATTTTGGTTTCCACCTACGACAGCGCCGCGATTAACGCCGAGACTCTGGGCAATCAATATGCGCTGTTGGTATTTGATGAGTGCCATCATTTGCCCAGTGACTTTAACCGCGTCATTGCTGAATATGCGATCGCGCCCTATCGCCTGGGCTTAACCGCAACCCCAGAGCGCACCGACGGCAAACATGCCGATTTGCTAACCCTAATTGGGGCAGAACTCTATCGCCGCACTGCTGAGGAACTTTCGGGAACCGCGTTAGCAAAACATAAAGCAGTTCAGATCAAAGTGCATCTATCGCCCCAAGAGCGGGAACGCTACGATCGCCTGATGCAAACCCGCAACGCATTTTTGCAATCAGCTAATATTTACCTGAGCAGCACCCAAGGATGGCAGCGGTTTGTGCAAGCAAGTGCCTGCTCTAAACCCGGACGAAAAGCGATGTTGGCACATCGTGAGGCAAAGGCGATCGCCTTTGGCACCGAGGGAAAACTACGCGTGTTAGCGGATCTCCTCGCCAGTCACTATCCCGAACGCACCCTAATTTTCACCGATGACAACGCCACAGTGTATCGGATTTCCCAGGAATTTCTGATTCCCGCCATCACTCATCAAACCGGCGTTAAAGAGCGCCATGAAATTTTGACTCGGTTCAAACAAGGCGACTATCGCTGCTTAGTTGCCTCACGGGTGCTGAATGAAGGAGTGGATGTGCCCGATGCCAGTGTTGCGATCGTGTTGTCGGGCACTGGCTCCACCCGCGAACATATTCAACGGCTAGGGCGGGTATTGCGGAAGGGGAATAATCCTGACAAGCTGGCGCTGCTGTATGAAGTGGTGGCAGAAGATACCAGTGAGGAAAACGTGTCTCGTCGTCGGCACGGACAAACCTCCGCCCACTCTGCTAAAACGGAGGCTTACCCCCAAATGGCTCAGCGACAGTTAGAGTTGGTGCCTACACCTTATACCACGCCAATAAGGGCTGAGTTGCGGGCAGCAGAAGCAGAGGGTGAGTGGAATGATCTACCAAACAGCAATCAGCAGGCAGAACCAGGGGCAAAGAAATCTACTATTAAAAAACCAAAAAATTAATCAGATATAAGGAGTTTGCAGATGAAAAGCTGGATGATTGGCGGAACTGCGATCGCGTTACTGACTTGCACCCCTGCCCTAGGGCAAACTTTCCACAACAGTTACGGTGAAACCATCTCTCAATCTCAATATCAATCCCAGTATTCGCCTCACTATCCATCTCAATATCAATCCCAGTATTCGCCTCACTATCAATATCAATCTCAGTATTCGACTCAAGCACCCGCAATTTATGTGGCTCCGCGCAGTCCCGCAATCGTTATTATCGAGATTCTTCCTACTCAAACCGCCGTGGCTTTGTCACTAATCCCTATAGAGTCTGTTTTGGATCTTTTGTGAAACTGTTACTATCAAGGCGTTTCAGCAAAAGCGGTTAATTTACCGAAAACGTCTCCTGCTAAGGGTTGTAGGCTAGATATCAAATGGGTTCTATAGACAATCGGTGCCTCTGTATCCAGCAGCCCCCATCTACGGCTATCCCTCATCTAATCGCTCGAACTCTATTCGCTTAAACTTAAATTTTGGGGGAATATCTGTGCCCCGGCGATCGCGTTTCTCGCAACCCTATCCACGCCAACCAATCTATCCTGCTCGGTATCCCATTGGTGTTCAAACCTATCCCATCTACAGTGGGCCTTATCGTCGATAGATTTCTATCCTTCAGGGTTAGCCATTGATAGCAATGACGCGATCGCCGACACGGTGGCTCCCGTGTAAATCCATCGATCGGGGCGGCGGGTGATGCCCGCGATCGCCCGCCGCCCCGACCACCGCAAGTCACCCAACACTAACCGATTCAGTGGCTAACTTTTGCCATACCGTCTGGCACAGTTTTTTGCCCATTCAGCCAACAACAAATAATGCAGCAGCCTTCGTCCATATTTAATTTGAGCTTGGTTATCCAGAAATTTTCTGCATAAACCCCTAATTTGGGTTGTTATACGAAAAATTTCCGTATAACAAGTTGTTAGCCTGCTAGATTACGATTCTACTGAACCAGAATTTTGTGGGTGACTATACCCCAAGTGCAGATCTGTTGAGAAGACCTTATAGTCCATCATCATGTTCACCTTCACCGTAATATCTCAAAAATCTAAGTCTTTTATTAACGTATTTGTAGTGAATCCTTGTTGAAGATGGTCGTTGAGTAACTCTAAAACGATACTCCTTTTTTTGTGCTAAATATTCATCTTGCAGGTGCATATCTTTTGCAGCTTCTTGTTTAGTTAGAGTTAACCTTTTTGCAATATACTCAATAATTTGCTCTCGATAATTTTGAGCTTTTACAACGTCCTTTAAAAAAGCATTTGAGAACTCATATTCATATTTCGGCTCACCATCCAGCTTTTTAAATACTATTTTTAGTAGCCTATCGAATTTCTCAATCTCATCTATATTGTCAGGCCAATAAGCTGATAAATTGATGTGCTCTAGCCATTCAATCGGCTTTGCTACAACCAGAGGGTTTATCTGAAAAGAGTGGCAGTCGCATGAGAAAATGTAATCCTCTCTTACTCTATTAGCACCCAAGCAAAAATATATATTTTCACTTTTATCAATTACTATGTGCATTAGCTCTAGAAAAGCAAATAAAGTTAAATTTCCAATTTGACTGCAATTTAACTCAGGTTGAGTAAGGCAGCAAGTTAGATTTTTAGAGTTTTGTATATATTCTTTTGCATTATTAAAAGCCCTATAGATTACTTGAACTATTTGAAGATTCCAATCTCTATCCAATCTCCAAGGCGGTAATTGTGGAGAATCCCAGAGGAGCTTTTCTAACTCATCTGTCCAATATACTTTTGTGATTTTATAACAGTTAAGTAGGTCGATCTTGAAAAGCTCAGGTAAGTGAAGTTAAATAAAGGCATCAAT
>QBMH01000191.1 GCA_003249025.1 Leptolyngbya sp.
TCGAGAGCGAACGCAGGCGGGGTTGCAAGCGGCGAGAGCGAGAGGGCGAACCGGGGGACGGCGACAGAAGTTAACGCCAGAGCAAATTGCTATTGGGCGATCGCTGGCTAGCGATCCCAACCGAACGGTGACTTCGATCTGTGAGCATCTGGAAATCAGTCGTCCCACGTTCTACAGATACATCAGCCCTAAAGGGGAGCCAGCGCCAACCCCTAAAACAACACAGGTGCATCTTTGGCTCAGAGTGGAGAATAACAACAAGTTTGTGCGGCGCAAGAAGAAAGTGAGGGAGACGATCGAACAAGTGTGTCTATCTCGCTATGGGATGCAGAAGCAGGACAGTTGGGAGTATGAATTGACATTCTCCTATCAAGACGATCAAGACCTCGATAAGCAAGTTGAGGATCTGCTGGATGAAATGGATGCTCAAGCAGATTTAGAAGATTGTTTCATTGAGGCAGATATGACTGAGATTGGCACGGAGCGAAGTTGGTGAAGCCAGCTTTAAGGATGAAACCAAGAGGTCGCTTTTCTTTATAGTTAGGGAGACGTGGGTGTGCGGCTTGGCATCTGCCTTGCTACTCATAGTTCCTCTGAGTCTGATACTAAACTTTTGACTCAGACTCCAGCAGCTAAAAGATACTTCGCATATATCGTTTTCTACGCTGCTTCAGCTTTACGATCACTACGGTATTGCTGAAGCAAATGGGTCTGCTCTCGCCTGATGTCTACCTGGCAATCCTCGAAATTACTGGCATCAGGATCAAGGAGAAACGTAACTGCCAGCTCTACTACGGCTGCTGGTGGGAATTCATACTCAGTCGCGTACTGCTCAATGCCCTTTTGCATTGAGTTGGACAAGTGAGCTAGAACGCCTTGACTCATTAGATCATCAGGCAAATCTTGGTCATTCATGCCAGCGCTGATCTCTGCTGACTCCAGGAAGGAGCCGATCCCCAACTGCACCAGAGCCTCTGGGGAAAGATTTAGCTCAGATGCATAGGCACTAAGCGCTGCTTGAATTCGTTCGGGAAAATAGCTAAGAAGTGTGGCTTTGGTGGTTGAGTCAGCAGTCTGCATCTACATAGTCCTCCGATGCTAGCGATCGTTGTATGGCGGCTGGATGCGCCTGATCATCACTTGCTCTAACTGATATGATACCCGATTCCACTCGAAGGACAGAGAGATGTGGGCTATCCGCACGTCCTCAGGGTTCATACGGTCAATGAACGCCCACCCCAACGCCTTGTGCCCGCCTCTCAAGCGTGCTCGAATGTTAGTACTTTTGCCGATATACAAAATGCCTAAGCCTTGATGCTTAAAGGCGTAGAGACCAGGGCGAGGAGGAAGCTCATTAAACTTCCGCGTCAAAGGGGCACAATCACTAAACGGTGCACCACTCAACAAACCGAGCAGGCGCTGCGCCTCCTCAACCACGAAATCAGGATAATCGTCCATTAAACTTGTTCAGAAGTTGTATCCAACAGATAAACTAGGCTTGTTGCTACAGGCTTAGTTGTGCATAAGGTCATTGCTATTTTTAACCAGGCAGGTGGTGTCTGTAAAACAACGTTGGCAATGAACTTGGGCTATCATCTAGCTCTCCGTGGTCATCGTGTCCTTTTAGTGGATATTGATCCTCAGGCATCTCTCACAACTTTTATGGGCTTGGAGCCTCATGAGTTAGAGCAAACTATCGCGAGTGCGATTCTGCAAGAGGATACGGCGTTGCCCATCCACCGTGACTTGCATAAAATGAGCCTTGTACCGGCCAACATTACTCTAAGTGCAGCAGAACTCCAATTGGCATCTGTGATTGCGAGAGAACTCCGACTGAAGGATGCTCTGGAACCAGAAACCGATCATTACGACTTCATCCTGATTGACTGCCCTCCCAGTTTAGGGGTTTTGAGTATCCTTGCTTTAACGGCATCCACTCATGTGCTGATTCCAATCCAAACTCACTTTAAGGCATTTAAGGGTACTGAGCTTTTACTGGATACGATCAAAAAAGTTAGGAAGCACCTAAACCGTACTCTGGCGATCGCAGGTATCGTCCCTACGATTTTCAACAATGCAAGTCAAGATAAAGCCATTTTGGAGGCGTTGAGAGAGCAGTTAGCTTCGATTGCCACAATTTATGCACCTATTCCCCGTGCAACTGCGTTTGCCGATGCAGCCATGTCTCGTCAGCCTCTCGCCGTTTATGCACCGAAGCATCCCTCGCTGCTCATTCTGGATGAAATTGCCAAAGGTATGGAGGCGTTGTAGTGGCTAGCAAACGTCCCCAAGTGCCCCAAATGCGAGGGGTAACCGATTTATTCAGTATGGAAGGTGAAGGGGAGCCGTCAACCAGTACTGTCCCGATCAGCAAAATCTTACTCTCAAAGCACCAGCCTCGGCGCTACTTTGACCCGGAAAAGCTGGCGCAGCTAACTCAATCGGTCAAAGAGCATGGCATTCTAGAGCCTCTGTTGGTGCGTCCGTCAGGTAGCAGCTACGAATTAATTGCTGGCGAAAGACGTTATCGGGCTGCTCAGACTGTAGGACTAAAGGAGGTACCAGTCGTCATTCGAGAGTTTGATGATCGTCAGGCACTCCAGGTCGCGCTGATCGAAAACCTGCAACGGGATGATCTCAATCCCGTAGAGGAAACTGAAGGGATTTTGCAGTTACTAGCAATTGATTTGAATGCCACAACTGGCGAGGTAGTGTCGGTTCTGAATCAGGCTGCGAATGCAAAAAAACGAGGAATCGAGTTGACGGATAACGTTATCCGTCAACTCGAAATGGTTGAATCTCTTCTCTCTACAGTAGGCCGCTTCAACGCTGAATCCTTCCGAGTGAACCGTCTGCCTCTGCTCAATTTGCCAGATGAAGTGCTAGAGGCACTGCGAGAAGGGAAGCTGGAATTTACGAAGGCACGGGCGATCGCTCGCGTGAAAGATGAGGGGCAACGGGCTAAGTTACTCAAGCAGGCAATGGCTAAGAACCTATCGCTAAATGAGATTAAGGCAGCGATTAAAGAACTCGCACCGGAAGCAGAGCCGCTACCCGAGAAAATGCTGGTTGAGCGATTGGGTGAGATTAGCAAGCGATTGCGGAAGAGCGAGACTTGGGGCGATCGCAAGAAAAAAGACCGTATCACTAAGTTATTAGATGAGTTAGACAAGATAACCACAAGTGATGACTGATTCTGGGTAAAACAGTAGAGTACTTAAACCATATTGTAATTTGGGTGGTACTGGCGACGTTGACTGTCTAAATCAAGAAGTTGTCTCAGAGGCAGATAGTTGGGATTGAAATTCAGTGAAGCTTGTATTGAAAACGTTGTAGCTGCGTCTCTTGACAAGAATATTGAGTACATTGATTGCAGGCTTCTAGTTTCACCTCAAAACTGTTGTCCTGTCTGTAAGGTAGCGAGCATAAGAGGGGTCATGCTGAAATAATTTTATGAGTGAGGTTGCGTGAGCTATGCAGTAATTAAGAAAAGAGACCTCAAGGGGTTTATTGCTTTGCGGTATGATCTCAAGGCCAACAATGCATCGTGCGCAAGCCGCTTCAAGTCGTTGCGGTAAGTCTGTGTCGATCGTCGCAAGGCTTAACATTCCAACACTATTAGCTAGCCAGCCTTGTTTTTTCGCCCTGATTCGCCTTGCGTAACGCTGACCAATTTGAAATACAACTAGCCAAGTCCTGAATTTCTCCACTTCTTGAATATCACTTGAATCAAGAAGGTTGATTGATACTTTTAGATCTTGCTCCAAAGCATTATCAATTTCGATCAAGATTTTGAATTCATTATCCGGCGGATATGGTGCACGACGTCTGTTCCCGGTGCCATCCTCATGCAAAACATCCTGAGTTCCTTTTGTATCGGAATTGCATGTGTGACACATAGGAAACAAATTATCCGGGTTTACAGCAGCAAAAGGATACCTTGCTTTATCTAAGTAATGATCGTAGGCATCTCTAGTAGTGAGTTCATCATATACATCTTTATAGTCTTCTACATCTTTATAGTCTTTTACATCTTTATAGTCTTCAAGCCCACAGAACGGGCACATTGCGAGATTATAAGCTCCTCTATAAGCTATGTAGTGATCCCGTAGAGACTCACCTGTGTATTTCCTGTAGCTATCCCTTTCAAGAGTCTTTTCGTACATAAAGATGAAGAGATCTTTCGCAGCTTTTTTAAAATCCAGATATGAGGGGTCTTGCCAATGGCTAGTCACAGGATCAACGCTGCTACAAAGAGCGCTAACTGCGTTATAGTTTGTGAATTCTTGAATGATTTCTTTTTGGCGGCTGGGAGGAAGTTTAATAAATTCCTTCAAAAAAGTTTTAAGATGTGCCTCCAATTTAGGATTTTTACTTACCACTTGATCGTAAAAATCAGTGTGAAAGAGTTTTTTAGACCAGCTTTGAGCAGTAGCAATCTGAGAAATAAAGTAAGTTATTTCCTGATGTAACTTTTCGATTCCGTTCTTGACTAGCGGAGCTTTGATCAACATCCTATACCTGCTCTCTTGCATTCTCAATCTCGTCAAGCCGCACAAAAATAGCTGCTTTTTCAATTGAACTGCCGAATTTCTCTTTGGCTTCTTCTAACTGTTCTGGTGAATTACTTTGCAAGATTGCACGCAGTTCTGCGGCTGGCTTAGTAGCAATCAACGCTTCCAGGTCAAACAGCGTTGCTAAGAGGTAATCAAATGAAGCCCCATAGGTTTCCTCTGAAGGTTGAGTAACACGTACAGTATTGCCGCTGCGGAAAAACTTGAAAACATTTTGGGCTTTGCACCCAGAAACTACGAAGGGAGAGTGCGTTGAGATAACAAGCTCGGGAAGATCTGCGGCGTCAGCTCGGAGAGATAACATATCAGTGGCTAGTTTGACGAACTCTGATCGCCACTTGGGGTTGAAGTGGCTTTCGGGTTCGTCTAAAAGAAATAGTGTCTCTGGACCATCAAATAGTGAAAGGGTTCCGAAAATCAGCATAAATTGATGTTCACCATCACTAATTGCCGCATAGTCAATTACAGAAGGTTTGCCGTCAGGGGTCTTGTTCTGCAACTTAACTTGAACTGCCGAGATTGTAAAAACCCGTTCGCGATCTGGCACAACTGGTGGCCGTGGCACCAACCCGCCTTTGCGCTGATCATTCTTATAGTAATTTTTCTCCGGTCCTGGCAGCTTTAAGGCGTTGAGAAGATAAAGTTGATGCAATGATTCAAAGAAGTTAATAGCTGTCTCAAAATGCTCTTTAACTTGCTCGCAAGTTATCTGATTGACATAAAAATCAAGGGTAAGACCAGTAGATGTATCAGGGTCACCCTGCTTTAGAAGTGCACAAGATTGGAGTTTTTCTACAATGGCATCCAACTCTCTAGTGCGTACCACGTAATTGCTTGAGGATAACTGAAAGCATATTTTAATTCTGAAGCTTCGGAGTCCAGCTAAGCGTAGATGTTCCAGAGAACTTTGCAACCGATCAGGATAAAAAAAGCTGTTGGCTATGAACATTAGTGCATTGAAGTCATAGTCGACGAATAGACCTGATGGTGATGGAACAGTAGTGTTCTCATTGGGAAAGCTTAGTGCTGCATCATCTTGATTAGAATGCTTGACAAACGCTTTCGTTCGAACTTCTTCAGAATAGTAAGTTTCAGATTTAAGATACGGAAAACTGATAGTTTCATTGTGACCTGAGGAATATCCAACTATTCTTGTGGGGAGTAGCTCCGCAATATTCTCTGATCTAATAGACTCCCAAGAAGCATCATCTGAATCCAGATTACTTGCAGAACTTAACAAAAAGACTTGAACAGCCTTTCCTTCAACACCTTCAATTCTTACTTGTCTTTCTTGTGAGCCGTCGTTAATGATGTAGTTGAGTACAAACGAGAAGGTTGGCAATAAGGACTTTTGCGCTACCTTTTGATAAGGTTTAATCGAAAGGTCAACTAAGCAGAAAATTTCGGACAAAGCCTCAATAACGTTAGATTTTCCCGACCCATTTAGTCCAACTAAGCAGATTGGGGACAGCTCTTCAATATTGCTTCCTGTATGACGACGGAAAGCAATATTAATGTTCTCAAGCCCGTTATATCGCTCGGGAATCTGTAATGAAATTAGCTTCACAAATGTCCCTCGGTAGGGTTGTCCGCACATTTGAGAGTGTACCCATTTCCACCTTCTTTCTTCGACATGATGAGGACACCTTGATCTAGAAGCTGAAACAGCTCTTCTCGGTTTGTCTCTACATCCCACCCTACAAGTTCTGGCAACGCGTCGGCATCAAAATTCTTTGTTCTAAATTGTCGATAAATCCGCTCATATAAACTTTCTGAAACCTTGGGACTCCTGCTCATAGTTCTCCTTGGTACTTTTGATGTTGGGTTTTCTACCTTAGATTCTCGAATCTGTTCTAGCAAAACTGATGCGGGTTCGTCATTCGGGTCTTGTAGCACAAGTTCACCCTGAAAGGCTTTATCCAGCGATGCAGGCGTGAGGCGAGCTACTTGGGCACGAGCATTTCGATAACGAGCTTCAAGGCGATCGGCGAAAGTGAACAATTTCTCAAGCTGATGAGCGATATCACTCTGCTCCTCTAAAGGTGGAAGAGGAATCTTGATTTGTCGCAATCCTGACAATGGCACGGTTGGCTGAGCTGTTCCAGTAACAGCATCAGTGGCTTGTCGATAAACAAAATCAGATTGAAGTGTGTATAAGAGGTATTTACTGTTGATTAAGTGACTTGGCTTAAGAATTGCAATATGCCGCTGAAAACAGAATCTTTCCTCTATATTTACTAAAACAGGGATACCATATGTAGCACCGACTGCCGTATATAAAATATCTCCTAAATGAGGCTTTCTAGTTTCATTAATTTTTTCATAGTAATTCTCAGGGACGTAGCGAATCTGATTAAAATCGAGCCTTCCTTTTGAAATATTAGAAATTGTCAGAAAAGGTACTCCAATTTCTGCTTTTGGTGGTGGCTGATGATCTCCGTCAGTAATGGATTTACATATATCAAAAAGCCTAACCCACTCCCAAGTTGAGGGTATGTCAAAAGGATCTGAGATTCCTTGACCAACTTTTATTTCTCTTCGTTGAATATTTGCATCCCGAATTCGCTTTAGAAGCGCTGAAGCAGTCTCCACCTCAGTGTTTCGCTCTCGCCAGTCCTCGGTAAGATCCCCTGATATGGCTGTTGCAAGAACAGACTGTCGGAAGCGTTTGAGGATGGAAGGAATACGATCGCACCTCTCCCGACAGGCCTCAACCCGCGCAAGCAGGCGATCGAGTTTATCAGCAATCCGTTTCTGTTCATTGAGTGGGGCAATAGGAACTTGGAGTTCTGCTAACTTCTTGGCATTAACGTTAGCAATGGCAATTCCCGAAGATGCCTGCGAAATTTGCTGCCAGTATTCAGGTGATTTAAGGAAATATGCGATGTATATAGGTTCAATCCTTTGCAAAGGCACAAACCTTATCAGGTAAGAAGCGAAGACTGTTGGGAAAGGAACATTACTAATGAGGGCGCTAAAGCCAACAGATCCTGCTCTAGAAATTAAGATGTCGCCCGACTGAATTTCGTACTTCTCAAAATCAGGCGGCACTTCAGAGCAGTAAGGTACGCTCTGCCAGTTAATCTGCCCTTTAGTTATGTCGGTTGTTCGCAAATACTTGATACTTCCTTCTGCTTTTGCTTTAGTTGTCCAGCCGTACTGCCCTGACCCACAAATGCTGCCAAAGTTTGTTGTAGCCCAACCTTCAGGTATATCGCTCACGCTTCCACCTCCCAATCTTCAATCTGCAAATCGTTCACGCGGCTGAATTCGGCGGTGTTGTGCGTGATTAGCGTCAGATTATGAGCAAGGGCGATCGCGGCAATTTGCAGATCATACGCGCCGATTGGGGTTCCTCTTCTACCAAGCTGAGCGCGAATTTGTCCAAATATCAGTCCTGCTTCATCATCAAAAGGAAAAGAGGTAAAACGATTTAGGAAACCCTGCTGTCTCTCCAGAGTGCGAGTGGAGTTGTTACTCCGCATTGCGCCATAAAAAAGTTCGGCTTTGACTATAGAACACACCGCCATTTCATCCGTTGGAGTAGAAAGTATGCGATCTCGCACTGATTCAGACCGGCCGTTGATATACATTACACAAACGTTCGTATCAAGCAGATAGAGCATTGCTAATCAAAGACCCCTTCCATGTCATCGTCTAATTCCTCTGAAATGCCGCCACCATCAATCACGATTGGGTCATCAGCACAAATGCCATAGAACTGTGCCAGAGATCGTTCAGGTTGTACAGACGCTTGAATAGGAGATTTTTGCACTAAAAATTCAGCAAAGTCTAGAATTTCCTGTTGTTTTTCAAGTGGAAGCGATCGTACCTTTTCTAAAATGGCTTGCTCAAGCGTCATGGGTTACCTCCTTGCCTACAACTCAACGACCTCTTCCCCCAATTCTGCCAGGATACCCTGAAGTTCAGCGATCGCGGCTTCCAGTTCAATCATGGCTTCCTGTGCCAGCGCAACCGGTTCGGGCAATTCCTCGCCGTCACTTTCATCCCGCAACCAAGCAATATCCAGGTTTTCATTGCGTTCTGCAATCCAATCGCGGGTAAAACGGCGGAAGCGTCCCTGCTCACCAGTATCCTGCCGCTTAGCAAGGCTGGTAGGACGACCCAGCGGATCATCCCCAAAGGCTACCTCAAACTCGGCAAAGTGCTGTCGGGTCAGTTGAGTACGTTTGCCAAACTGCGGCATGTTGGCACGCATGTCATACACCCAGATCTCCTGAGTATTTCCTTTCTCTTTCTTGCCCCGTGTAAAAAACAGCACGTTGGTTTTTACACCTTGAGCGTAGAAAATACCTGTCGGTAAACGCAGGATGGTGTGGAGGTTGCACTTGTCCATTAAGTCAGCCCGAATTTGCTTGCCCACATTGCCCTCAAACAGCACGTTATCCGGTAACACCACAGCAGCGCGTCCCCCTGGTTCCAGCCCACGATAGATATGCTGCAAAAAGCAAAACTGTTTGTTGCTGGTTGGGAACGTAAAATCTGTGCGAGTGGGTAAGCCACCCCCTTTTTTGGTGCCAAAGGGCGGATTCGTCAGCATCAACGTTGCACCAGTATTACCAAGCGCTTCTCCGTCTTGCCCCAGCGTGTCCCCGTAGCGAATACCAGCCGCATTGGGGTCGGACTCTAATCCATGTAGCATCAGATTCATCAACGCTAGACGATGGGTGTCCTGCACATGCTCCATGCCATAAAAGGTATTGCGGCGGTACTTGCGTTGCTGGGCTTCTGTCCAACTATCCGGGGCATTGTGTTTGCGAATATAGCGATTGGCAGCAATTAAAAAACCGCCCGTTCCTGCCGCAGGGTCCTGGATAATATCCTCCAGAGTTGGGCTCATCACCTCCACCATGCTGTCAATGAGAGGGCGTGGCGTGAAATACTGCCCTGCACCCGATTTCTTTTCGTTCGCGTTCTTTTCCAGTAAGCCTTCATACAGATCGCCCAATCCTTCCTGTCGGGCACTGTACCAGTCCAGCTTGTCGATCTCCGTCACCAGGGTTGAAAAAGTAGAAGGCTTTTTGATGAACGAGCTAGCGTTGGCAAAAATCTCTTTGACAATGCCAGTCCCATACTTGCCTAAATTCTTCAAGAGTTCATCCTGATAGAACTCTAAGCGATCCTTACCAGTCTTGCGTTCCAGATCGTCCCAACAATAATCTCGCTTGATTTCCTCCTTGGCTCTATAGGCAATTCAGGGAGTTAGGGGAGAAGAGTTTCTAACAAAGCACTGA
>QBMH01000192.1 GCA_003249025.1 Leptolyngbya sp.
CCCTCAAGGTATCCTTTGAGCGCTTGTGCTTGTTCAGGTGTCATAGGGATGGCAGTTCTAACAGGTGAATGCTCCTATCCTCAACGATTTTGGCTCTTCACGCAAAGGTGACATGCTCCCGGCAAACTTCTTCACCTATACAAACCTGACACTCGACACCTGACACCGTTCGGCTGAGCGTTCCACGTCGCACCTGACATCTGCTATGTCTCTCATCCCAAGCAGCGAATCGCCTCCAGCATCCCCTTCGCTTTATTCAGAGTTTCCTCATATTCTTTTTCAGGAACAGAATCAGCAACCAGTCCGGCTCCGGCTTGCACACTGACGCTATGCTTACCATTTCCCTGGTTGCGAACAACCATCGTGCGAATCGCGATCGCGGTATTTAACTGTCCATCAAAGTCATAGTAGCCATAGGCACCAGAGTAAGGTCCTCGGCGGCAGGGTTCTAAATCATGAATAATTTCCATGGCGCGAATTTTAGGTGCCCCGCTAACAGTTCCCGCTGGGAAACCTGCTTTTAGCAAATCCCACGCCGTTTTGTCCGGTGCCAGGTTGCCTACTACGTTGCTGACAATATGCATCACATGGGAGTAGCGCTCAATCATCATCAATTCATCCACCTTGACCGATCCATGAATGCAAACCCGCCCTAGATCATTGCGCCCCAAGTCCACTAGCATCACATGTTCAGCAATTTCCTTCGGGTCAGCCAGCAAATCTGCGGCAAGCATTTCATCTTCTTGGGGGTTTTTACCGCGTGGACGGGTGCCCGCGATCGGGCGCACCATCGCAATCATCGGATCATTGTCTGTACCTCCCCGATCGACCTTCACTAATACTTCTGGGCTGGAGCCAATGATTTGCCAGTCGCGAAAGTTGAAAAATGCCATATAGGGGGAAGGATTTACTTGCCGCAGCGATCGATAGAGCGCAAACGGATCGCCGATATACTCTGTGGAAAGTCGCTGAGAAATAACGACCTGGAAAATATCGCCTGCTCGAATATGATCTTTTGCAGTTTCCACATTCGCGCAAAATTGGGCTTGAGTTGTGTTGCTAGTGAACGGCGGAGAGGAGGAGGAATTGGAGGATGGAGAAGTCCATTCCAGCAGACGAGCTTGTTCGGCGAGGGGCGACTGAAGTTTGTAAATTAGTTGAGTCGCACGATCGCAGGCTTGTTCATAAGCGGCGGCTAAATCAGTATTGGGGTCGCGCAAATCAGCATAGGCGATCGCCCACACCTTCCGTTTCACCTGGTCAAAAATCAGCAAATTGTCTACCTGCATCCATAATCCATCCGGTAGATCCTCTGCTGCCGCTGGATAAATGGGCACGCGAGATTCAATCCAATGAATCAGTTCATAGCCCCAAAAACCGAATAGTCCGCCAATGCCCGGTGGTAATGCAGGCAATTTTACGGGATGGTAGGGTTCTAAACAGGTTGCCAATGCCGCAAATGGATCTCCCTCAAAAGTCTGAATAGAGCCATCTCGATAGGTTTGGGTTGTACATATACCCCGTGTTTCTAGTACCCAGAGCGGATCACATCCTAAAAAACTATAGCGCCCGATGCGTTCGCCGCCTTCCACCGATTCCAGCAAAAAACTATAGGGTTGCCCGGAACAGACCCGATACCATGCCGAAACTGGCGTATCGAGATCAGCAACCCACTCTTGGTACACAGGCACAAAATTGCCTTGTTTTGCAAGTTCAACAAACTCAGAGAAATTGGGGGACAACATAGGGAGCGGTGATAGGGCTTAGGGGACAGAGGGAAGTTCGGAGCTTGCCATTGGCTAGTCCAATGCAATTGATTCGTAGTGCGAACATTCTTTACAGGGTCCTGATGGATTAACGGTGCATCGCAGATAAGGCGATCGCGCGTTAAATTGGCAAGTAAGGTCGCCCACGATGTAGCCAAGACCTTCTACATAGTGATAATCCATTGCCTCCAGGTAAGCATGAGGGCGATATAGCCGACCTGTAGGCATCATTGCAGGATAAGTCCGTCGCCTTATGTATCTCTGAACTTTTCGCACAATCACACAAGACAAAAAACCTGGAATAAACCCAACCAAAAAAATGGCGATCGCTTCAAACATAACCATAAGAACGGTGAAAACAGCCTACTAACGTCACACCCCACTCAGCGTTCATCTAAGTGATATGAGTCACTTAAATTCCATCACCCCATCACTCAGAACTGAGACTAGCTATCACTAGCCTAACTCAGGACTATCACACAACTCCAGGCTTTGGCATCACTGCGATCGCAACTTGAAAGCTTCATAGTGTTTTTAGAAGCTTTTAGGACTCGTGCATCTATGACTATGACTTTGATTGCCCAAGTAGTGAAAGAAACCCTCACCATTGGCTACTTAACAGAAAAAGCTGAACAGCGCATTCAGCGACTGTTTGACCAAACCTGTGATTTAGAAGATATCAACGCCTTGGAGCAGTTGCAGCAGGCATTAATTGTTGGGCAAGTTAAACGTCAAACTGAGCAGAACAAGTTAGTTGGGGCAGACCGAGCATGATTTCATTAGAGTCAGAGTCATAAGTTGAGAATCGTGACGAAATTCAGGATAGTGGAACCAGGTATGTGAATTAATAGGGTCTGCTCTACTAAATTCGTGCCGTTTCACACAATACTATGTTTATCAGAGTCCGCCGATTTTTAAGTCAGTTTTTCAGAAAGTCTGGGACGGTCAACAACGAGCCGCTGAATAAGGTTAGTTTGATCGTCATTATCTTGATAGATATTTTTATCTTAGTAAATGTTTTTGCGGGACTAGACGATATCAGCCGATGGCACATCAGTCCTTCAGAAGCCTATCCATGCTATTCCGACTGGAAAACTCATCAAACACAAACGGATGAAAATCGGGACTATAATGCGCTGCGATCGTCCTTAACCTATTCGGCAAACAGTCAATTTAGTTTTCAATCAAACTACCAATCTGCTGAAGTAGGGCATTTAGGTAAAGTCTCTGCAACATGTTTGAAATATGCCAGTTACAAAGACAAAATAAACAATTCAGCAAATCAGGCACTTCTTAAAATAATTGAACAGAAGAATGCCAGCATTGACGGGTTGACCCAAAAAAATCGAACTATTCAGGCTCAATACGATTCAACCCTGCTTGAAAAGATTGCAGGTCAGCCTCAAGAACGGTCAATTAATCTGGTAGGTGCCGAAAAAGCTAAGCAGGAAATAGACACCAACAATCTCAAGATTGCTGCACTTAAAAAAGATGTTTTTGTCCTCAAGAATCAACTACTTGAGAAGCCGGAAAGCACTAATTTTTTAAATTTTCTTAAAGATAAAGACAGCTTTAACGAAGTTGAAAAAGCTTATCAGAAGGCATTTTTTTGGTATCCCAGTATCCAGTTTGCACTGCAAACTCTCTTCTTGCTGCCGTTGATCTTGAGTGCTTTATTTATTCATAGATTTGCTCAACGCAAAGGCTATGGATTAGCTGCTTTAATGAGTTGGCATCTGTTGGTTATCTTTTGTATTCCCCTTTTATTTAAACTCTTTGAGTTTTTGCAAGTTGGGATTTTATTCCAATTTATTGCTGATATTGTTAGCGCTCTTTTTGGCGGCTTACTATTTCTAGTTAGCTATCTCTATATTTTGCTCATTCCACTGTTTGGTTTTGGCATCATCAAATTTTTTCAGAAATTTGTTTTTAATGCAAAACTTCAGGCAGCTAACAGAGTTCAAAAGTCGCGATGTGTGAGGTGTGCTAAAAAGATTCGACCTCAAGATCCTTACTGTCCTCACTGCGGCTATTATCAATATATTGAATGTCCAAATTGCCACGAATTTACTTATAAACACTTGCCGCATTGTAAGCACTGTGGATATGTTCAAGATGTGGAAAGCGTGTAGTGTGGAAAGGAAGAACGTTCAAGCGATCGCCTGAGAGGGCATCAAGGAATAAGTCAAATCGCTGGTAGTTTTTCGCCTACTCACCTTTGGACATGTGGGTTTCCAAGCTAGTTCCGGTCAAACATGCGCCTGCCAAATTGGTGCCCTGCAAGTTGGCGTTCTCTAAATCAGCGCAGAGGAGATTCGCACCTGCCAGATTTGCGCCTGCCAGATTTACGCCTACCAGATTTGCCTCTTCCAAATTCGCCTCGCTGACGATCGCGCCTTGGAGGTCAGCCTGCATCAGGTTCGCTCCGTGCAGGTTGGCGCTGCTAAGATTAGCACCGCGCAGGTCGGCACCGCGCAGGTCGGCACCTTGCAAATTGCAGCCCATCAGATTTGCGCCACTCAGAAACGACCCGGCGAGAGTTGCTTTTGTGAGGCGTGATCGCATCAAGTTTGCCCCCCGCAAATTCGCTCCTCGTAGATCAGCTTCCGTCAAGTCAGCCTGCATCAGGTTTGCACCCATCAGCGTTGCTCGCAGATCTGCTTTGATCAATTGGCAACCCAGCAAGTTTGCGCCTTCCAAAGAGGCTCCGGTGAGCTTGGTGTGATTTAACTGGGCACCCATAAGCCGTGCGCCAGTCAGATTCACGCCTTGCAAAGCCTTGCCTGACAGGTCAACTTCTTCTAAGTCGGCACCGGGTAAGTATTTCACATCTGAAGATTGAGTTGCGGAAGGTTGAAGATCAAGAGACATAGAAATGGTGGTGAAATGAACTAAGAACGAGAAATCAGGGCTTCGTCGTGGGAATCTAGCAGCCAGAGTCCAGCGGAAATTTTAGGTAGACTCACAGGCAGGCTGAGTCCCTGTTGCAGCCCAGATACTAGCAGGGTCAGGGTATCAAACAGTTTCGGGTCCCAGCGGTGGCTTTGTTCTTTGTGGCATTGAGCGAGGGCGATCGCCAAACAATCTGCTAGGCTCGAAGTCCCTTCTGATTGAGCGCGTTGATCAGCAACCTGCTGTTGGAATGCCGACACTAGACCTAACATGCGAGATTCTAACGGAATTTCATCCCCAACTAAACCACCAGGTTTCCCGGAGCCATCCCATTGTTCATTAAGGTGAGTAATGATTGTGGCGATCGCCCGTAGCTGCGGCATAGTGCGGAGTACCTGGGCACCCGGCACGAGCGGACAACAGGGCGCGTCCATGGATTGCTCTTCAGGATACCGCCCAAAGCTGCTACTTGTGAGCATGGATGTGGACGACTGCAACGGGGCTAAGCGGTGGAGTAAACTTGCCAGTTTTAGGCGGTTTAACTGCCACACTGGGAGGTCTAAAAGTTGCCCCATTGCTTCAACCAGGGTAGCAACTTCGGCAGCAGCGTTGGGGTTGATCGCATCGGCTTGATCCGTCAGTTGAGCCATTCGCAAGAAAGCCTGCACCTCGTTGGATAGTAGGTTGCTGTCCAGAATTTGGGGCTGCTCAAGGGTGTGATGGGCAGCCGTGCTGATGATATGGCTATCCTGCAAGTAATCCACGACACGCGAGACAATGGGTTCAAGTGGATCTCGCTGTTCAATCGGCGTAGAACGAATCGCTTGAATGTGGTTCGTCAGGGTGTCAGCCAGTGCCGGATTGTAAGTGCGAAGGTGAGCGATCGCCAGTTCCATCGTCTCCTGCACCAGGTTTGCTTCAAACGTCCAAAAGCCGTAAAACTTGCGCTCTAGATCCACTGTGGGCACGCCTTGTTTACCATAGTCGGCTGCGGATAGCTCCTGACACAGCACCATTGCCGAATAGGTGGGCGCGAAAATCATCAAATGCCACTCGTGCGCTACGGGATCATCGGCATTCAGGCTGACCAACTCCACATTCTGGCGCTGGCTAGTGGGATGTTCTGCAAAGCCGCTGTCGGGTGCTGCCATAATCACCACTTCGCGCGATCGCGTCGCCAGTTCTGCATAGCGATCGGCTTCTTGCAGATACCATTTGCCCCGCTGAAACGCCGTAATCACCAAGGGTTCGCTGCTACAGGTGAGAATGCAATCCTCTAACGCATGGCAGAGCGCCACCAGCGTATTTTTGTAATACACGCCAAAATTCAGCGATCGCTGAGTGCCTTGTCCTGACTGGTGCGCCGCCTTCAACTGATAGAGGATTGAACCTTCAAGCATGGTACAAAGATTTTCCTAAACTGACAGTAGTAATTCCTTCGGTTTTTGCTCAATCGGAGCCGACAATGCTGATTCTAAGTCAGCACGACCCAAACGCTCTTCCAAAATATCCATCACCTCCCGTCCAAAATCATTCGGGTTGCGTCGCCACGCTTGTAGGCAGACGTTACCAAAGAAGGAGCCAAGGGGTTGAGGATTCCAAAGGAGCTTATGCACCGTCCAAGGCTTGACGTTCATCGGGTCATAGCCGGGACGCAGAATGTCATTTTTGAATGCATATTCTTCGAGATGCGTATGCGGCTGCAAGCCAATGAAGAAGATGGCAGGTTCGACTTTATCGGCACCCAAGATGCTTTCGAGTTCACGATGGTAGGCAATGGTTTGACGAATGGTGTCGAAGGTTTCGTCGATTACGTTAAACGAATAGTTGACGGAGACTAAATCGTTGAATCCGGCAGCTTTCAAATCGCGACAGTTTTGCAGGACAGTGCGGAGGTTGTAACCCATTCTCATTTTGCGAACGAGTTCCTGAGATCCGCTGGTGATGCCGATCTCAAAATAGTTCATGCCCGTTTGCACCATCAGGTCGCAGAGGTGGGGGGTGAGGTTGTCGGCGCGAATGTAAGCCGCCCAGTGGATATCTTTCATGCCTGCATCCAAAACCTTTTGCAGCAATTCCACCACGTCATCGATATATTTACGAGCGGGGATCAGTTGGGCATCGGTGAACCAAAAGTTGCGAATGCCGCGATCGTACAACTGGCGCATTTCCGCGACCACTTCATCTGATGGGTTGATCCGCACCTGCTTACCTTCGATCACGGTGTAGATGCAGTAGCAGCAGTTATGCGGACAGCCCCGTTTAGTTTGCACGCCGACATAAAAGTCTTCGGCTTCTAGGTAATAGTTAAACTCTGTCCAAATCGTTTCGATGTAGCTATAGTTGCAGGCAGTTTTCTCGATCGCCGCTGGAATTTCATGAATCAGGCGATCGCGGGGGCTAGCCTCTCCCACAATGTAGCAGCGCTCTTGAGCCAAACTCTCGCCGCGTACAATCCGTTCGAGTAGCGCTTCGCCTTCACCCACTGAAACAATCGAGCCTTTCGGTAGGCTTTTCCCAAGCTGCTCATAAAACACGCTGACTGCACCGCCGCCTACTACTACTTGTGCGTCAGGTTGATATTTCTTTGCCCGTTTGGTGCCGCGCTTGATCAAGCCCAGATTGCGCCACAGTTCGCCATAGTAGCCCGTAGCAATCCGAGTTAGCCCAAATGCACCGCGCAATTTGACGAAGGGATTGAGCGAGTAAAAGAATTCAAAGGTATATTGCAGCGGATTGCCGCCACGTCCCCCTACGGGCGCATAGATCTGAATATCTCGCCAAGAAAACACGATCAGCGTGGGTCGAAATCCGTCGATACAATCATCCAAAGCGCTAGCGTAATCGAGCGGAGGCACCGTACCTAAGTCGAAAATGCGCTGCTGCACAGCAGGAAACTGCTTATGGACATGATCTGCCAGGTAAACAACGCCAATCGGAAAAATTGGATTGCAGGGGAGACGAACGTAGAGAATCCGACTTTCCATAGCGGTCACTTTGCGATGAGATTTCTGAAAAGAATAATTTCTGAGTTTATGTCACACAACTTTACGATACCACTGACTTTAGTGACCTGGACAGACTTGCTGGGAATTGTTGAACCAATTTATTCATTCAGCCCGATCTAGGGAGGGAAGAATTAGAAAACAAGGATGAATTCTTAGAAAAAATAAAATTCTATTGATGGTTAGTGATTGGATTTACAACTCGTCGCGATCGCCAATGTTAATGTGAAGCATGTTTTCAACCCCTTAGCGCACCCTACCGGAATATGGCTCAAATTTTTGATCCCCTACCTTCTGAGCAGCGCAGTGTAATTACCTGCTGCTATGTCAATGCCACGAGCCGTATTCAAATTGCTCGGATTACCAACATGCCAAATTGGTATTTTGAGCGGGTTGTGTTTCCAGGGCAGCGATTGATTTTTGAGACCATGCCAGAATCATTGCTAGAAATTCATTCCGGCGCGATGGCAAGCGCAATTTTGGCAGATACGATCCCCTGCGATCGCCTCCAAATTGAAGATGAAATTGCTTCAACGTTTTCTCCCGATCATGAACAGCGATTGGAAGAACTAAACGATGGCTTAGGATCACCCACTCCTCTCATCACTAGCTCTACCCCCATTACTACTTGAAGCGGTGGTGTTTGCGTGGGTAAGGAGATGGGTAGCTGGGCGCATGAGAGGGGAAACGGCTGTAAGTCTACTGTTTTCATTTGACACTCCGCACTTGGCACTTCCTATCCTCATGCTTTTGGTTGAATCATTGATTCACCTTTTCCCTGATACTAGACAGTGAAAGCGATCGCGTTCAGGGAGGAATCACTGTGCTATCCAAAGGCTTTGAAGTTGAGATTTACACCAGTACCCCTGAGGGCGATGCCGTTGGGCTTTCTGACAAAATTGTGGCGGCGTTAGATGGGTTTGTGCGTGAACCCGATAGCCGCAATGTGGAATATACCACGCCGCCCTGTCACCGCTATGAACGGCTGTTGTGCGACCTGTTGCAACCCCGATTTAAGTTACGCAACTATTTGAAACAGTTGGGCGACTACACTCTGCTGCCGGGTAGCACCTTGTCATTGGGCGGCAGCGATCGCTTCATGCGCTCCGATCCTGGTAATCCTTACCATACTTATATTGAGCAGACCTACGGCACCAAGGTTGTCACTGCCAGTATTCATATCAACATTGGCATTGCTGACTTAGAAATGCTGATGCGTGCCTGTCGGTTGGTGCGGGTGGAAGCGCCCCTAATTTTGGCTCTCACCGCCTCATCGCCATTTTTGAACGGAGCTGCAACAGGCTATCACTCCACCCGCTGGAGCCTATTTCCTAAAACCCCTGCCCATGTGCCCCTGTTTGAAAGCCACGCTCACTTTGTCCGCTGGACGGAAGAGCAGCTAGCCGCAGGCACCATGCAAAATGTGCGTCATTTGTGGAGTTCGGTGCGCCCCAATGGCGATCGCCGCCCCTACAACCTCAATCGAGTAGAACTACGAATCTGTGATCTGGTAGTAGACCCGCTTTCCCTGCTGGCGATTACCGCACTGCTGGAAGCTCGGTTGCTGCAAGCGATCGCCAATCCCGGTCTTGATCCCTTGCAAATGAGTCAACTGTCCAGCGAGGATTTGATCACCATCACCGATGCCAACGAACTCGCTGCTGGCAAACTCAGCCTGGATGCTGAACTACGCCACTGGCAAGATGGTCGCCCGATTATCGCCAAGGATTGGATCGAACAGCTTTACCAGGAAGTATGGGATACCGCCAAAAAACAAGGCTTTAGCTGCTTCCTCTCGCCGCTGAAAAAGATTTTGCGAGACGGCAACGAGGCTCAGCGTTGGCTGAAGGCGCATGAACAGGGAATGCCCGTTCGCCAAGTTATGCAGCAAGCCATTCGAGACACTGCCGCTATGGAATTGGCACTGGAAGAACAGTTGTGTGGTTCGTTAGTGGCGTGAAAAAAGGAAAGAGGCGAGCGGAAAGGGGCGAGGGGAAAACTCAGAATTCTCTATTCCTTTTCTGCTTTTTCCCCGCAGTGCATCGAAGTTTGCCAGTCACCATGAGGAACGCTAATAATCCCCTTAGCGAATAAAGCTGCTTCGCCATTCGGGGCGATCCCCATCCTTGAGCCTCAACAATGGGCGGATGGGCGGATGGG
>QBMH01000193.1 GCA_003249025.1 Leptolyngbya sp.
GCCCCCTGCCCCCTGCCCCCTGACTTGATGTCCAATATCTTGCCGATAGTAAGCACCATCAAACTGAATTTGTTGGACTGCGACGTAGGCATCGTCTAGGGCAGCATCCAGGCTATCGCCCACGGCTGTCACTCCCAACACTCTGCCACCGTCGGTAATCAATCCTTGAGTTTTGCTTTGAGTTCCACCATGAAAAACCATTGCTCCGCCCACTTCTGCTTGGTCAACACCGCTGATCACTTTCCCTTTTTGAAAGACATCGGGATAGCCTTCGGATGCCATGACGACGCAGGCAGCCGCGCCCGGTTTCCATTCGATCGCAGGCTGTTCGGCAAGGTGCTGATGAACACAAGCAAGCAGCAACTCATCCAATGGGGTTTCTAGCAGCGGTAGCACAACTTGAGTTTCAGGATCACCAAAGCGGCAGTTAAATTCAATTACCTTGGGGTCGCCTTGGGGCGTAATCATCAATCCAGCGTAAAGCACACCCCGGTAGTCAATGTTGCGCGCCCGGAGAACGGCGATCGCAGGCTCCAAAATTTCCTGCTGAATGCGTTCCATTAGGGCTGAAGTCACAATGGGCGAAGGGGCATACGCTCCCATACCGCCTGTATTTTCACCCGTATCTCCTTCTCCAATCCGCTTGTAATCCTGGGCTGGCAGCAGCGGACGAATAGTGATGCCATCCGTTAACGCCAAGATGGAAACCTCGTGCCCGGTTAAGCATTCCTCAATTAAGACCCGCTGTCCGGCATCACCAAACTTGCCACCAAACACGTCTTGAACTGCGACTTCCGCTTGTTCCAAAGTGGTGGCAACCGTTACGCCTTTGCCAGCGGCTAGCCCATCGGCTTTGATCACAATCGGCAATCCTTGGGCGCGAATATATGCCAACGCAGGGTCAACAGCCGTAAAAACAGCGGCTTTTGCAGTTGGGATCTTGGCTTCGTGCATCAGATCTTTTGCCCAAGCTTTACTTGCCTCAATCTGGGCACCCAGTTTTGTTGGACCAAACACAGTCAGCCCTTGGTCTTGGAGAAAATCGGTGATGCCTGCTGCCAAGGGCACCTCTGGACCCACCACTATCAACGAAACTCCATTTACCAATGCAAATCGAGCAATGCCTTCAAAATCTGAAACGTTCATTGCCAAATTACGGCAACGAGGCATTGAGGCAGTCCCACCTGTGCCAGGAATACAGATGACTTGCTGCACCTTTTCGGATTGCAGCAGTTTCCACGTAATGGCGTGTTCCCGCCCTCCATTGCCAACGACCAAAACCTTCACCGTTTTCTAACCCCTTACCGAAGATAATGGCGATTTCCAAAGAAATTCCTGTGGAACGCTTCGTTAACGTCGCTCAATTCCCGCAATTCACGTTAAACGCATTTTATTATGTCATGGTCTTGCAGACGATTTTTCTAAAACAGACAGAAACCGGACGGAGATAGGTTAGATATTAATGCAAAAAGTCAGCGCAAAAGATTAAGTATAGAGATAGATCGAAACAAAAATCGGCAATTTTAGAAAAAGACTGAGACACTGTAGGGTGTGAGGAAAATGGAACCTTTAGATCCAGTAAAGGTCTAATGGTTTAATGCTTTGAACAAGTCGATTTTGTGGGGAAAGAGTGGGATGGTACGGCTGTGGATCAGTTTGACTTTGTATCAGTTAAAAACAAGGATTTCCTTACGTCTCTTGGCGGGAGTGACTGGAATCAGCACTAGTGTGCTGCTGTGTCAGCAAACCGAGGCGATCGCCCAAGTTAGCCAGCTATCTTTACCTCAATCTTCTCCAGAATTGCTTGCGCCTGCATCCCCAACCCAATCCCTACCCTCCACCATTCAGCCCACTTCAGCCGCGCCTGTTAATCCAACCGCTCCAGCCCCAAAACCCACTCAAAGTAAAAAGTCGGTAGACAAGCGAAAACAACCTGTTGTAGAGGAATTTCCACCTAATCCTCTTGAAATTACTCAGCCTGATCCCCTGATTCCTTACGACTACAAAAAACGACCTTTAACGGCTCAAGAGATTCGGCAACTGCGGGCGGGGGCAAATCGGTTAGCGGTGATTGGAGCGACCAAACTGGAACAGGGCGATCGCGTCGCTGCTTTTAACGCGTGGAACCGAGAGCTGCGGTTTCGTCGCTTAGCAGGACCTTTAACCGAAGAAGTACTGACCTTAGGGCGAGTGGGCGATGCGGCATGGCGGGACAGCGACACCACCCAACTACGCTGGGTCACAAAGCGGCTGGATGAGATTTTGGCAAAAGCACAGACCGAGCAAGCCGCCAGCAAAGGACAATTGGCGAACCCTGATCGGTTGTCTGAGCTTGAAACGCTGCCCCCTGATCTGGCTTTAGATTTACAGCCAACCCAGCCGTCAAAGATCACGGAAAACAGGACTTCATCCAGTCAGCCCCAAGCCCCAGCGCCAGCGCCAGCGGCACCCACCGTAACAGCTCGACAGTTGCTGGGCAGCATTGATACCAATCCCTTAGCGGTGGGTGGCGTAAATGCGCTCGTCATTTTAGGGAACCTAAACAAGGAAGTTTCGTTGCTGGATGCACTCGGATTTGCCTATCAGCAGGTGCGCTTACCTCAAACGGCGGTCAAAGTGTATCGGCAATTGCTGGCAGAAGCTCGACGGCGTAAGGATGACTTTAAGCTGGAAGCAACGCTGATTACTTTGGGGCAACTTCACCTTGCCTGGTTTGACTATGGCAGCGCGGTGCAGCCCTATGAAGAATTATTGGCGCGATCGCGGTCTCGGCGTGACCCCATCAACTTTCCCTTGTACCTTGATCGGCTTGCCTACATCTACGAACAGGCAAAGCAACCCGCCCAAGCTATTCCCTATCAAGAGCAACTGATCACCTTTCATCAAACTGCTTTAGGCGATGCCACACTGATTCCTGCTCTAACTCTCAAAATTGCCGACAACCATCGCCGCTTAGCCCAACTGGATCAAGCCGAAACCACTTACCAACTGGCATATAAACTCGCAATCCCGCTGTTACAATTTTCCAACGCAGCCGAGGCGCTCAAAAAACTAGCCGATCTCTATCGGGCAAATAATCGCCTCGATTCGGCATTGCGAATGTATACCTTTCTGGTTGACATTGAAAAGCAAGCTTACAATACCTACGGCATGATGGATGCCTACGACCAAATGGGGCAAGTGCATCTGCTCCGAAAGGAATATCCCGAAGCGATCGCCGCCTTTCAGCAAGCCCTACCTTTAGCGCAACAACTCAAATTTCGCGAAGATTATTTTGCCACCCGCATTCAAAAAGCCTCAGAACCAGAAAAATGACGAATGCAGAATGACGAGTGGCGTTCGCGTAGCGTCTCTGAAGGAGTTATGGCGAATTCAAAACTCAAAACTTTACGCTTCATCATTCACACTTCTCCTATGCTAACTGGCATTGCTGTTGTAATGCCTGTCGGAGGAGGTCTTTGTACTGGCGATTATCGATCACATAGGCACCGAAGCGCTCTAAGTGGGGATTCATCATTTGAGCATCGAATAAAGTGAACTGGCGATCGCGCAGATGTTCCACTAGCTTTACCATTGCCACTTTGGAGCCATCGGGAATCCGAAAAAACATCGACTCGCCAATAAATGCGCCGCCGATCACAATCCCTAAAATGCCGCCTGCCAATTCGTCGCCCTGCCAGGTTTCAAAGCTGTGTGCCCAGCCTTCTTGATGCAGCGATCCGTAGACGGCTTTAAGTTCCTCAGAAATCCAAGTGGTTTCGCGATCAGCGCAGCCTGCCACCACGCTGGCAAAATCGCGATCGATGGCAACGGTGAAGCGCTCTTGATTGAGCACACGCTGTAAGGACTTGGGATAACGGAAGCGATCGTCTAGCGGGATCAAAGTCCGTTGGCGACTAGAGTACCAGCCCAAATCGTCGCCCGCTTCATTCGCCATCAAAAAATAGCCCTGGGCATAGCCGTGAATAATAGAAGCAACATCCAACTGACTACTCACTGATCGCAGTTCCTATTTCGACTTTTCAGGAAGTTTGCCAATTTCCTCTTTCACGATTTCTTGAATCAAGGTCGTCACCTTTGGCAACACCAACTGATTGGACAGGCGAATCGACTCAGACATCAGTTTTGGTGTAGTCGCAATCACTTTTTGTCCGGTAGAGGTCTTGTAAAAAGCAATCACATCTTTCAATTCGGCTTCCGTATAAAATTTGTCATACAAAGAATAGCTGATTTGCTCGGTAATTTGCTTCATATCCAGCACTTTAGGTACACGCTCCTGGTATCGCTGAATAATTCTCAGCACGGTGGCATTTGCCTGCTTTTGTAACGCCTCACCCTCTAGTCCAGAGTCTTCTAAGAAACCCGACAACAGTTTCGGTAACTCAACTTCCATTTGCGCCAAACTTTGGTTCAAGATCGCGTTGGCGCTATCTCCAGCACGGGTCAGTTCCAGCAATTCCTTGATGAGGGCACGTTTTGGAGATGACACCGTTTGGGCGCTGGCAGACCCCGCCCAGGTGCTGGCAATTAGCAGGGTAATTCCGGCAAGCTTGATGATGGGTTTCAGCATAGGTTCAGCGATCGCGATTTCAGCATTTTAACTATAGGCTACGGTTTAGCCGACTTGCCAGCCGGTTTTGAGGACAAACATTTGTGTAGAGGTGTTTCTATCGAACTATGGCAGGGCAACGACAGGCGTACACTGGATAAACAGGTGATTGAGACTTTTTAATCGTGCCCATGGTTGAACCGATTCCAAATATCACACTGCCCCCCGCCCAAAATCCGGAACAGGAAGGGGAATGGCTGCAAACCGCATTACTGACTTGGCTAGACACCGAATTTTTACCCGAACAGGTGAATCAGCAGATTGCCAAACGAGCCGCGCAAATTTTTGTGCGTCAGCGAATGGAAGGCGAAAACGATTTAATCTCTTTGACATTGGCGATCGTCACTGAAATGGAAGCCTTTGATTTTTCCAACAGTTTTTATGGACAATTTGCGATCGCCAATGCCGTCAGCGACCTCTTGCTAGACAGTTTAGGCATCGATCGCTGCTGCGGACAGTAAAAACTACGAAGTGCGGAGTGCGGAGTACAAACCCCAAACCCGGAACCCCAAACCCCGAACTCATATGCCAACTGTTGATTTTTACCCACCTCGCCGCAATGTGCCTTTCGTTCGGTTGATTCAAACGCTGATTCCCATGGTGGCATCCTGGGGCTTTCAAATGGATTTGGAGGTGGAATATGAAAGCCTCAATCAGTTAATAGCGCTGCGTAACGATCGCGTGTTGCTGTTGCCCAATCACCCCACCTTTCATGATGCGATCGCCATATTTTTGCTCTCTGGCAGGCTGGGGCAATCGTTTTATTATTTAGGAGCCTATGAGCAGTTACAAAGCCAGCTAGGGAGCTTTTTTCAGACCATCGGGAGCTACTCGGTTCGGCGCGGCTTAGCCGATCGCCCTAGCATTATCCAAACGATGGAGCTATTAGCCCAACCAGATTGTCATTTGGTCATTTTTCCCGAAGGGGGCTGTTCCTTTCAAAATGACATTGTGACTTCCTTTCGGGCAGGCGCAGTGCAGTTGGCATTGCAAGCGATGAACCGAATGGTGAAGCAAGGAAAGGCTCTCCCTGATCTCTACGCCGTGCCCGTCAGCATTAAGTATCGCTATACGCAGGATATGACGGGCGCGATTGAAAAACTGTTGACTCAGCTTGAACAAAAGCTGGAGATGCCGACGCAATTGGGCAACTATGAACGGCTACGAGCGATCGCCGAAAATCTGCTGACTCAGCTTGAACACGACTATGGCATCGCATCGCCTGACTCGACCCTATCCTGGAATCACCGCATTGAAGCCTTGAAAGCCTATATTCTGAAAACCTGTGAACAACAGTATGGGCTAACTTCAGCCGCAACCGACTTCGATCGTGAGCGCGTCTATCGGGTTTTAAATGCAACGCTGACGAAAGCAGAATCATTAGAGTCTGGCGAATTGCCACCCGATTATCCGTGGACAGCGGAATTTGTCCGGCGATCAATGATGCGGGTGCTAAATTTTGATGCGATGTATGACGGCTATGTGGCAGAAAACCCCACAATAGAGCGGTTTATGGATACCTTGACTCGGCTAGAACGAGAAGTGTTCAACGTTGATCAGCCCGCCCCGAAGGGACATCGACTGGTCAGCCTCAAAATTGGCACTCCGATCAATTTAAAGGACTCGTTTACAGCGTTTCAAACCAACAAGGCAGCAACCGTCGATCAACTGATGCAAACCATTCAGCGATCGGTTCAAAGTAACCTGGATGTGCTGAACCAATCTCGATAGTTTCAGCTACTTTGTTGAGCGCGATCGCCTGATCCCAAATACGTTACAGTCCACCTTGATTAAGACAGATGATAGGCTTCGACGTGAGCGCTCAGCCGAACGGTTTCAGGTGCCAGCCTGTACTTCATGCAAGTGAACAAGGCTATCAAACTTAAAGCCTCCGCAGCGTTGAAAAGGGAACTTTTTGAGTCGCTTCTAGAGTGGCACCTTGAATCATTTTTTGAGCAAAAAGATAGTCTTTATTTTGCCATAGGGGAATGAATGGCACGTCTTTGGCTAGCTGATTTTGCAGGTCGGCAAACAGTTGTTTGCGTTGAGCGGGGTTTTGTTCTTGGCGGCTTTGGTTAATCAGTTGGTTGGCGCGATCGCTATAGTAAAACGACCCTTGCAATAAACTCGATCCTTCTTTGCAGCCGCTTTCCACCGACCCTTTGGTGCATTCCATAAACGGCTGAATATAGTTATCGGGGTCAAGAAAGTCGGGCGACCAGTCCAGCAAAAAGATCGGATACGCGCCTTTATCTAAATTTTTGTAGGCGGTAGTGGATTCCACGCTTTTCAGATCAATTTGCATCAAATCACCCAGTTTTTTATGGGCGATCGCTCTCAGCGTTGTCACCGCTAGTTGGTCATTTACCAGGTTGGAGCGATACCACAACTCTAACTTTAGTGGATTGGTGGCGGAGTAACCCGCTTGGGTCAGAAGCTCAGTGGCTTTGGCAACATTGCGATCGCCGAATGCTTGAAACACTGGTTTTTGCACTTCCAACGTGGTTGGAATCAAACTATAAAGTGGCTCAATTTGTCCTTGAAAAACCCGATCTTGAACAAGAGGACGATCCATGATGGCGGCGATCGCTTGGCGCACTTCCAGCTTATCCAACGGCGGCGATCGCAAGTTCAGCGTCAGGTAATTAATCCCGCTGCCCGACTCTTCCACCACCTGCCAGCCATTTGTCGCGGTTCCAGCTTGCAGCGTGCGAATTTGATTGACAGCAAGATTTTGATAGGCAACATCCACCGATCCAGTGCGAAAGGCATTGAACAGGTTGGCAGGACTAGAAAAAAACTGAATATCGATGCCCGTATTTTCCGGTTTTTTGCCCCAATACTGATCAAACCTATCCAGCCGAATTTGGTCAGTGCCATACTGAACCAATTTATAAGCCCCCGTCCCTACGAATGTTTCCGACTGGAAGGAGCCTTTTTTAATCTCATAGGCTTTGGGAGAAACGGCACACGCACCAGAAAACGCTAGCAATGCAGGAAACGCCGCAAAGGGTCTGGTGAGTTGAATCGTTAGCTCATTGATTGCAGTCGCTTTGACAGACTGGATTAAATCGGACAGCAGAAAGGAGGGAGAGCCGCTGTTTTGAATAAAGCGATTGAGGGAAAATGCCATCGCTTCCGCATTAAACGGGGTGCCGTCGTGAAACGCAACTCCTGTTCTTAATGGAATAGTGTACGTCAACCCGTCGCTGCTGATCTTAGGTAAGGCGGTTGCCAACCGAGGTTCTAGCTCAGTGGTGCCCAGCTTATAGCCATAAAGGCGATCGCCCAAGTTATACAGCAAGTTCCCAGCAAAAATTCCATAAGCATCCGCTGGATCAATCGTACTGACCGAAGCAGTGGTTCCCAGAACAATTCGCCCCGTTTGATTAGCAGCGCTAAGATCCGGGGTCGAACGGCTACAGCCAATTGCTAACCAGCAACAGAGGCAGAATAGGAGTAGAAATTTAAGGGGCGATCGCCCACGTTGACACACCATCAAATCGTTTGCTCACCAAGGAAAAAACTTTGCAATTAAGCATGGCACAAGAGGTTCTCAAATGGAACGAGGACATGTCCTAAACATGCTGACGATACCATTCAATTGTTTTCCTCAGTCCTTGGCGAAACTCCATTTCAGCTATAAAGCCAAACTTTTCTGTTGCTCGCTGCGTATCCAAGCAGCGGCGGGGTTGCCCGTTGGGTTTATCCGTTTCCCACACTAGTTCACCGTCATAACCCATCACCTCGCAGATCAGCTCGATCAGGTCTTTAATCGAAATTTCATAGCCTGTCCCCAAATTTACTGGCTCTGAGTCGTTGTAGAAATTGGTGCCCATCACAATGCCACGAGCTGCGTCTGTAGAATATAAGAACTCGCGGGTAGGTGAGCCATCTCCCCACACTGGTATCCTAACTTCACCCCATACCTGCGCTTCATACACCTTACGAATCAATGCCGGAATCACATGGGAGCTTTGTGGATCAAAGTTATCTTCTGGACCATATTAAGTTGACTGGTAATAGATAAATCCCATTGAAACCATATTGCTGGCGATAGGACTGTAGTTGCACTAACAATGCTTTTTTGGCTATTCCATAGGGAGCATTGGTTTCCTCTGGGTAGCCGTCCCATAGATCCTCCTCCTTAAATGGAACGGGAGTAAATTTAGGATAAGCACAGACCGTGCCTACACATACAAATTTTTGCACCCCCGCTTCATAGGCGCTGTGAATTAGTTGGGTGCCCATCATCAAATTATCGTAAAACAGTTCAGCAGGCTTTTCGCGGTTTAAACCAATACCCCCCACATGGGCTGCTAAATGAATCACAACATCCTGTTGATCAACTGCGCGTTGGCAGTTTTCCATAGTACGCAGGTCACAATCTCGCGATCGCGGAACCGTAATTTTGTTTGGATCAACTCCGGCTTCGCATAGTTGCTTCACCACCTGTTTACCTAGAAATCCTGCACCACCCGTCACAAGAATACGTTTACCTGTGAGATCAAAATGAGCGATCGCCATAAGGAAAGACCTCTTTATCAACATCAACTACAAAGAATTTGAAATTGAAGACGCTTTACTTCCAACGGTATGTCGCACCATTGCAGTATCGGTTGCAATCTGTACCACATGTCCGCTCAGGGGAACCAATCCCAACGCCTGCAAGTCAGCTTCCACCATCAGATACACCAACTGTTCAAAAGTTACCGATGGCTCCCACCCTAACGTTGCTTTCACTTTTGTTGGATCTCCAATCAACAAATCCACTTCCGTGGGTCGTAGGTAGCGTTCATCGAACTCCACATAGTTTTGCCAGTCTAAGTTGACATGACCAAAGGCTACATCTAGGAACTCACGGATTGAGTGAGTCTCACCAGTTGCCACTACATAATCATCGGGTTGGTCTTGTTGCAACATTGCCCACATCGCTTTGACGTAATCTTTGGCATACCCCCAATCTCGCTTCGCGTCTAAATTACCCAGATACAACTTCTTTTGCTGTCCGGCAATAATTCGAGCTAATGCACGGGTAATTTTGCGAGTGACGAAGGTTTCACCACGACGAGGTGATTCATGGTTAAACAAGATCCCATTGCAAGCAAATAGATTAGGCTCTATAGGCAATTCAGGGAGTTAGGGGAGAAGAGTTTCTAACAAAGCACTGA
>QBMH01000194.1 GCA_003249025.1 Leptolyngbya sp.
TTGCCGCTTGTTTGATTGTCGGTCGTAAGCTCCTAACATTTTCCGGATAGGCTCTTAGAGCTACCACTGGTTAATAAAAGATAAATCTAATGTGCTGAAATTGGTACTCAGCGCCAAGTTTAGGTGTTCCATTGCTTGAACCAGCCATTGCACATTTTCTCGTTTGCTAAATTCGTAGTGGCTAAACAAAATAGAAAAGCGTTTTTCTAGGTTCGCTTTAACCTTGCGACAAATCAGGACAATTTTAAGCAACAAGCCAGTTGCCATGGCAGGTCCAATGTTTGAAAGTAAATCGACAAACACAAAGTGGCTGGGTTTTTGAGAACTTTCAACCACTAAAAAATTGAGCAATTGGCTACAGGTTCTAACAATGAGAAAGTCATTGACGCGATGATCATTACTTTCTGGCAGGGATGCTTGCAGTTGAGCGTAGAGTTGGTTATTAAACTGACGATTCCCATACTCTGGATCGACTGAGGCAGTTATGTACTGATAGAGATCATCTTTAAACGAGTTAAAGGAGGGTGTCTGAGAACTGTGAGTTAAAAAGCGTTGCGCTAAATCCCGATAGGTATCAGATCCCTGGGATCTCCCGGCAAAATGCTTCACTGCGATACAAAGCTCTTCATCACTGAGCAGTGTTGGGTTTTTGGCTGGCTGTAAAATCCGATTGGCAACATCAGGCAAATTGCTGCGAATAATTTGTGATCGCCGCACTTGATAGGTAACAAATTGGGACAGATCAATTTCATATTTCCGCTCTGCCCTAGCCTTCAAATGGCGAATCGTTTGCTGTTGTTCCAGGGTGCTGCCCTCTGCAACCAAGCAATGATCATATAAGTAAGGATAACGATGGATCAGTTTACCTAAAGGAACCTCTAAGGGGTTTGATTCGGTAGTTTGGCTAGCAACTTGGGCTAAACGCCGCAGCGCCAGATATTGCTCACTCTCTACAAAGTCTTTAACAAGTTCCCGCAATCGATGAGCAGAGCGCGATCGCCCATACTCTCGCGGGGAACGAACCGAGGACGACTCAAAGACTTCTATGAGTGTAGGAATGTATGATTGATATTGAGGACGAGCTTGCCAGCGATTAATTAGAATATGGCAGCAACGGTTTAACACAAAGCGAAATTCTTGATCGGCGGATTTATGAGACGTAATTTTTTCGAGTGCCGCACTAACTTTTGCGTCCGGGTAACCCGTTCCATCAATAAACAATAGACGAAAGCGCTGCACTAAGTCGCTTGGCGGTTCTGATTGCACAAGGTGCAGCAAATGGTCATACAAATGCTGTTCTTCCTGTTCAGCTTGTCTGGTGTGGCGGGTTGTCCAAGTACTCACGGTAGAAGTCCCAAATTCAGGCACGAAATAGAAACAAACTCAATCTCTCTTGCGGACTTAACTGAAACTATGGCTTCAATCTTAAGGGGAAGCCGCAGGATTACCAAGTGATAATCAAACAATTTGGGAACCAACGAGCGAATATCTCAGCAAAAAGTAATTATTTGGCTATTCTTTGAATGAATCATACTTAACTCAAATGATTTGCAAATGTATTTTAAGTCACTTTGGAAAGTGGCTACTACGGGTGCTTCTTACTTTGCCAAACCTTTTGAGAGAAAAGATTGAATATCTGATTCTAGACGATGTCTTCTCCGCTGCCGCTGTTACGGTGACTTTTTCAGGATAACTTCGCACACACTACACAAAGGCTTCAACGAGATCACCATTCCTTAACACAACAGCTTAGGGATCTATGGACGAATAGGGTGCCCACCAGACAGGTTTCCATTAAGCTCAACCTTCAGCCGTTTTGGGTTGAGCCTTCGGTATGAGCGCTCAATCTAACGCGTAGTCGAACAAACCCCAGATCACTGGGTGTTATTTCCTTGCGAGCCGCTTA
Source organism: Leptolyngbya sp. (assembly GCA_003249025.1). GTDB lineage: Bacteria > Cyanobacteriota > Cyanobacteriia > Leptolyngbyales > Leptolyngbyaceae > ULC077BIN1. The sequence continues at coordinate 1,907 of QBMH01000194.1, forward strand.
ATCTTCACTCTGGCTCAATCGGTGCAGGTTTAGAACATCACTCAGCTTTTTGACCTGAGCAAAAGTCCGCTCAAGCTGATCATGATTACGGACATCGATCCCCAAATCAATCACTGCCGTTTGGTCAGGAAAGGTTCTGACTTGAGCATTACGGACATTAATATTGTTATCGGTTAAACGAGACAAAATATCTTTAAGTACGCCAACTCGATCAATCACTGTAATCTGTATATCAATTGGGTAAGCTTGGGGACGCTCTCCCTCTTGAATGGGATTCCAACTCACTGGAACTAGGCGATCGCCCGGAACCTGCTCCACATTTGAACACCCTTGTCGATGGATCGAAATTCCTCGATTGCTTCGAGTGACTACCCCAATGATGGGTTCACCCGGAACTGGAGTACAACAGCCAGCTAAGTGGTATAGCAGACCTTCCACGCCAATAATTGGGGATTTACAGGGCGAAGGCAGCGCTTTGGATGTTGTTGAAGGCAGTAATAATTGCGGTGCAGCGGCGATCGGCTGTTGGGCTTTAACGGTTTCTCGGAGGCGGTTGACCACATGATTGAGAGTGATTTCTCCATAGCCGACGGCGGATAGCAAGTCATCAACGCTGTGATAGTTACATCGTTCTACGGTTGCTAGCATCGGCGCTGATTTGAGCAAAGCTTCAAATCCGTTTTTTCCTAACTCGCGCTCTAGCATTTCTCGCCCACGCGCTAGATTTTCGTCGCGGTGCGATCGCTTATACCACTGGCGAATCCGATTACGGGCACTCGTCGTCACCACAAAATTGAGCCAATCTAAGCTCGGATGAGAACTTTTATTCGTCAGAATTTCAACAATATCGCCGTTTTTCAAGGGAGTATCTAAGGTCATCATTCGACCATTAATCCGCGTACCTGCACAGTGATTGCCCACTTCGGTATGAATCCGATAGGCAAAATCTACCGCCGTTGATCCCCGTCCTAAAGACACCACATCCCCTTGGGGCGTGAACACATACACTTCCCCGTCAAACAGATCATCTTTGATGCTTTCTAAATATTCCTGAGCATCTTTTAGATCACTTTGCCAATCTAATAGTTGCCGTAACCAGGTAAACTTTTCATCCGTCCCGGTCATAGTCCCGTTAGAATTACCTGCCTCTTTATATTTCCAGTGAGCAGCAATTCCATATTCGGCAATATGGTGCATTTCCAAAGTGCGAATTTGCACCTCTAGCGGTCTGCCCGTCGTGCCCACCACAACCGTATGCAAGGATTGATAGCGGTTCGGTTTGGGTAGCCCAATGTAATCTTTGAAGCGTCCGGGAATAGGACGAAACATATCGTGGACGATCGCCAATGCCCTATAGCAGTCTTCGTTGGCTTCTACGATGATGCGAACCGCCGCAACGTCGTAAATTTCGTCATAGTTTTTTTGTTGCACCTGCATTTTTTGATAGATGCCATAGAGATGCTTGGGTCGTCCGCTCAGATCGAACACCTGAATGCCGACCTGGTGCAAGCGATCGCGTAAATTATTGGCTAATTCATTCAATTGGGTTTCGCGATCGATTCGTTTTTCCGCAACTAACTCTTGAATACTGCGATAGGCTTCTGGCTCTAAATACTTAAACGAAAGATCCTCCAATTCCCACTTCAGCCGACCGATCCCCAAGCGGTTTGCCAATGGAGCAAAGATTTCTCGCGTTTCTAAGGCAATTTGACATCGTTTCGCGTCTGATAAATGCTCTAGCGTTCGCATATTGTGCAAACGGTCTGCCAGCTTGACCACAATCACCCGAATATCTTGCGCCATTGCAAGGAACATGCGGCGAAAATTTTCTGCTTGACGCTCGGTTTTGCTAGAAAAGTTGAACTTAGAAAGCTTGGTCACCCCTTCGACTAACAGGCGAACTTCCTTACCAAACTGGGCTTCCAACTCATCAGAGGTAATATCAGTATCTTCCACCACATCATGCAGAAACCCTGCCGCGATCATGGCACTTCCACCCCCCAAATCGCGCAATAGCCCTGCTACAGCGACCGGATGCATAATGTACGGTTCTCCTGAAGCGCGGTACTGACCTTGATGCAGGCGATAGGCAAATTCAAAAGCACGGCAGATTACATCAGCATCGGCGCGACCTGTTTGCACCTCACTGCAATCGGACGCTAGGTGATGGGTGCTTAAGCACTCTTGCAGCCATTCGGGGACGATAAATTCAGAAAAAGATGCAGGAGCCGTAAGGTTCATGAGGTCGAGCAAGAGATGATAAAAGGCTCAAATAATAATAATAGCTAGGTTCACTAATCTAACTGGGTAGATTAGCTAGCAATGCTAAAAAGCGGCGAGGAAACCAGATCTGAATCGATCTCGTTGGAAATATCTTTGGATTATGCCCCTAATTGGACAAAAAAGGGCTGAAATTAGTGATTTAAAGCTTTATCTCAGCAAGGCTGATGGAATAGAGAAGATAAATTGCTTTTGAATACATATATCTTAGCAATATGAACAAAACTCTTTGCAGACATCCTATAAATCTTTAGTAACTTCCTCTCCGGCACTTGCAGCCAAATCGCTGCCTAATAAATCATCAATTAGTCCAACCGGAGGGGTAATTTCGAGGCGGCGATGATGCAAATCGACAATAGGAACGATCGCCATCACAAACGGAATCAGCACAGTCTTTGCGTCTGGATCGGGACGTTGCACTTCCAACAGGTGATTTCCAGCGGGAATCAAGCTGATAACTTTCCCTATCAAAGTTTGGGTTGCCTGATCAAACACGTCTAGCCCAATCAAATCTGGAATATGAAATTCGCCTTCTTCTAATGCAGGGCGATCGCCTTCGGGCACCATCAGTTTAGAATCGCGCAGAGCTTCAGCATCGGTGATTGTGTTAATTCCTTCCAGTTGGACAACATATAAGCCCTTGCCATCTAAATAACGTCCACGCAGTAGTTTAATGGGCTGTGGGTCTTTGCTGCCAGATCGGAGTAGCCAGCGTTTCCCCGGTTCCAAAAAGCGTTCAGGAAAATCGGTATTGGGATATACGCGCACTTCCCCTTTTAGCCCTTGCGGTGCAACAATTTTGCCAACTTCAATAAAGCGATCGGTCATGGTGACAAGTTCAAAAAGGGCATAAGGGCGATCGTAGTATGAGTTTTGTGGTTTGACCGCAAGAATAGCAAAGAGACGCACAAGCCATCCGGCTAGTTAACTAAATAACGTCTACGAGTGACATATCAGCAAACTGCTAAGAGATGGGTTTTGTGCCTAGATAAATTCCAATAATCATGATGCCATACGCCAGTACCAACGAAATCCGGCGTTAGCCCAACGAGCAGGATTGACATTGCGCCCCTGGACTTGGCATGACCTCCTAACCTATCCGACCATTATCTGAGGCACAACCAATTCATGCTCACGAATCAGCTTTAGGTAAAGTGCGTCTAGTAAGTTCCTGCTGCGCTTGCAGGGTGACTTGTTTGAGAGCTTGGAAATCTGGTGGAGATTTTGGTTGCGTAGCGTTCTCTGTCTTACCTTCGTTTTTTAAGCTAACGTCCTCTCCTTGCAGCCACAGCAAGTACTCAATGTTGCCAGCGGGACCAACTAGTGGCGACCACGTTAAACCACAATATACCCATCCCAACGCTTGAGCCGCTTGCAGCACTTGCAAAATTGCATTCGCTTGATCGGCAGGGTCACGGACTACCCCATTTTTGCCAATGCGATCGCGCCCCACTTCAAACTGCGGCTTGACTAACAGCACCACTTCTCGCGGCGGCTGCAATAGGGAATGGAGCGCAGCCAGAACTTTAGTTATCGAAATAAACGACACATCTAGAACGCCTAAATCGGCTATGGGGCGATCGCTCATATACAAATCCTCCGGTTTCAAGTGCCGTAAATTGGTGCGTTCCAACAAAGTCACCCGTGGGTCTTGGCGCACCGTCCAGGCAACTTGCCCATAGCCAACATCAATTCCATAGACATGAGCGGCTCCGGCTTGCAGCAAACAGTCAGTGAAGCCACCTGTGGAAATGCCGCCATCTAAACAGATGCGATCGCTGACGGAAATCTGGAAGTGAGCGATCGCTTTGGTCAGCTTTTCCCCACCCCTAGAAACGTAAGGCGGCTTCTGCCGAACTTCCACCAAGGCGACTAGATCAATTTCCGTACCTGGCTTATCCACCACTTGCTGATTCACCTTCACCTCACCCGCCCGAATCACCCGCTGCGCCTGCTGTCGCGTCTCACACAGGTTTCGTTCTACTAAAAGCACATCCAGTCGTTGTTTGGGCATAGGTTAAAAAATGATAGCGATCGAGAGGCAACCTTTTACCAGTTAGGGACTGTATAGATTTACATCATTTTTAACATAATGCAACAAATGATTTTTGCCGACCAAAAGTTCTAAAACCCTTTTTCTTCAGTGTTTTCTATTTCAAAGTAATTGTTAAAACCACGGAAAAGAAAAAATTAATAAGGTCTAAAAATTGTAATCAAACCCATCTTTAATAAAGTCACATCTACGAAAAAGCCTGTTTTGAAAAGGGTTCTAGCTCAATTAGTTTGTAAAGTGTCACTGTGCAATGGATTGACAAAATTTTACATTAATTGCTAAACAATTAAAAAAGTTTTCAATATGATGAACATGGGTAAGTAAACCCAGCATTTATTCCAAACTTTTCAGATCAATCTGTTCATTTAGCAATTATTAAACCATGACAACAACCATTCAAAAACGCGAAAGCGGCAGCGCGTGGGATCAGTTTTGCGAGTGGGTTACTAGCGTTAACAACCGGATTTATATCGGTTGGTTTGGCGTATTGATGATTCCCACCTTGCTCACTGCAACCATCTGCTTCATCATTGCTTTTGTTGCCGCGCCTCCTGTAGACATCGACGGTATCCGTGAGCCTGTTGCAGGTTCTTTAATGTTTGGTAATAACATCATTTCTGGTGCAGTTGTGCCCTCTAGCAATGCGATCGGCTTGCACTTCTATCCTATCTGGGAAGCGGCTTCCTTAGATGAGTGGTTATACAACGGCGGTCCTTATGAACTAATTGTTTGTCACTTCTTAATTGGCATTGCGTGCTACATGGGTCGTCAATGGGAATTGTCCTATCGTTTAGGAATGCGTCCCTGGATTTGTGTGGCTTACAGCGCTCCTTTGGCAGCGGCAACCTCGGTGTTCTTGATCTACCCGATTGGGCAAGGCTCTTTTTCTGATGGAATGCCCCTCGGCATCTCTGGCACCTTCAATTTTATGTTTGTGTTCCAAGCTGAACACAACATTTTAATGCACCCCTTCCATATGCTAGGCGTGGCAGGTGTTTTCGGCGGTTCGCTCTTCTCTGCAATGCATGGTTCTTTAGTTACGTCTTCTCTGGTTCGTGAAACCACTGACTCTGAGTCGCAAAACTATGGCTACAAGTTCGGTCAAGAAGAAGAAACCTACAATATCGTTGCAGCGCATGGTTACTTTGGTCGGTTGATCTTCCAATACGCCAGTTTTAACAACTCACGCGCATTGCACTTCTTCTTGGGTGCCTGGCCTGTGGTGGGTATTTGGCTGACTGCAATGGGCATTAGTACCATGGCTTTTAACCTGAATGGTTTTAACTTCAACCAGTCTGTGTTGGATTCCCAAGGTCGGGTGATTAACACTTGGGCAGACGTGCTTAACCGCGCTAACTTGGGGATGGAAGTAATGCATGAGCGCAATGCTCACAACTTCCCACTCGATTTGGCTTCTGGTGAAGTGACTCCCGTTGCAATGCAAGCTCCTGCAATCAATGGTTAGTTTGCTAGTTCACTAATCTAGAAAAGCGCCTTCTGATGAGGCGCTTTTTTGATTGGTACACTGCATCAGGTTTGTCATGCGGTAGAAACAATTAGGACGGTTTCCTGTTACCGTGAAGGCATGCTGATAGACGCAGAGCAGTTAATCAATTATCAACGCTGTCGTCGAAGGGCTTACTTGGACGTGTATGGGGATCTTGACCAGCGGGATTCCACAAATGACTATGTCTTGAAACTGGTGCAAGATAGCCAAGAGAATCAGCGAACGATATTATCCAAATTATCCAATCAAGCGATTGTGCGACCTGCCCATGCTTCTAAAGACTGGCAGGCGGCAGCGACAGCAACCTTGGATTTGATGCGTCAAGGAGTCGATCGCATCCATCAAGGAACCCTACTCACGGAAACAGGGAACGGGATTACGCTTAAAAGCAATCCTGATCTTTTGGTGAAACAGTCAGGCATTTCTGATTTTGGAGATTGGCTTTATGTGCCAACGGAAATCAAATTAGGAAAACGCCCCAAACTGGAATATCAAGTGGCGGTGGCTTTTCACGCCATGGTGTTAGCAGAGGTGCAGGGGGCATGGATGGAGACGGCATGGTTGATGCTACGCGATCGCGGCACTTATTCCGTGGATCTGTGGGAAGTGCTGCCTCGGATGCAGGAGATTTTGGCTGAGTGCATTCAAATGATAGTGCAGCAGCAGGAACCAGAAGTGTTTATTGCGCGAAGTCGCTGTAGTTTATGTCATTGGTTGAGCTATTGCCACGCGATCGCTAAAACCGATTACCATCTATCGTTGCTGCCCGGTGTGACACCCACTCGGTATACGCAGTTGCAAGCCTTAAACCTGCTGACGATAAAAGCGCTAGCCGAAACAAAACCCAGCCATTTAGAATTGCTGCCCGGATTTGGGAAAGAAGCGGCTTACAAATTAGTGCGGCAGGCTTTTTCTGTACTGCACGATCGCGCGTTGCTCATTGAAGAAAGCCTGCAACCCGTTAGTAGCAACCCAGTTAACCAGTATTTAGAACTGCCCGTCCAAGTGGCTCACGATTTCATAGCAGAATTGCTCCCGACTGCTCCGATTGAACTCTATTTCGACATAGAAGCTGAGCCAACCTTAAATCTAATTTATTTGCATGGAGTCTTGGTGGTCGATCGCCCTGCCAACACTCAAACCTTTTATGCATTGTTGGCAGAGCGTCCTGAAGACGAAGCGCTAGTTTGGCAACAGTTATTAGAGGTGTTCAGGCGCTATCCTACGGCACCCATTTTTCATTTTTGTCCGTTTGAAGTGCAAACTGTAGAACGTCTCGCGAAACTGTATGGCACTCCCCACTCTCAGATCAAACCGCTGCTGTCGCGCTTTGTCGATGTGCATGAACGTATGACGCGCTTGGTGACGCTGCCAGTCGAAAGCTATGCCCTGAAGCAAATTGCTCGATGGCTAGGATTCGAGTGGCGCGACCCCTCTGCCAATGGCGCTCAGTCAATCTGTTGGTATGCTCAATGGCTTAGCACAGGCGATCGCGCCCACCTCGATTCCATCCTCACTTACAACGAAGACGACTGCCGCGCAACCCACCACATTAAAGAATGGCTAGTGGGTTTTTTAATGAAAACGATTGCCGATCAATCAGCAGAGTTAGCGTGAAGTGAGAAAGAACTAGGTATTAGGGGTCAACAAGGAGTTAAGCAGTAAAGCGATTCCTACCGGTGTTTACTTATGCCTCTTCACCTCTCTACCCTTCACTTCTCTACCTCTTCACCCTCTGATACATTTACTACATATTTCTTCACTTGATTGAGGATAAGCAGGGTTTTATAAATTTCCTTTCATAGATTGCGCTATCTTACTGTTTACTAGCATTTATACGCGATGTGCAACTAAGGTTGCACAAGAAAAGTCCCGCTGGGCGATGCTAGAAGTAGAACCTATCTAGCTGGAGTGGGACTTATGTTTACTATGGACGAGTTTATCATTGCTGTTT
>QBMH01000195.1 GCA_003249025.1 Leptolyngbya sp.
GCCACAACCATCGTTGTTGCTTTTTAGAGTGGACAAAACTCCACATTTCATCGGCTTCCGCTTCAGTATCTTCCCACTGGCAGAGCTTTACAATGCTTTGAGTCGGTTCCAGTTCAGCTAGTTTAGCTTCGTTGACGGCTTGGAGTTGTCGATCTTTTTTTTTAATTCCTCAATGACTGTTGTTGGACTAATATGCAGCACACGGGCAGTATCTCGGATGCCACTGCCATTCATTGCCATATCGCTGATTTGTTGCTTCACTTCAGGCAAATACCCTGGATAGGTGTATTGCAAAATAAAGGTGCGTCGATGGCAGGCTGAGTTCTGGCAAAAGTAGCGCTGTTTGCCGTCTGGAGTGGTGCCGTGTTTGATCACTTCGACTCCATCACATTGAGGGCAGTGAATTGGTTCTAAAACCATGCTTGAGCTTCCATCATGATCAACCTCTCCATCAAACCAGTTTCTCTGATGGAAAACAACAAACCTAGAACATTACCTTAGACTGTTGGTGCTGAGGTTATGAAAACGATTTACCCATTACCCTACTCTTCGTATTTGCTCAGAATGGCCGCGATCGCTTTTCTACTTCGCAGCCATCCAGTTGTCGCCTGCGTGAATTTCGATGGCGAGGGGAACGGAGAGAGTGACGGCAGATTCCATCATGGATTGAATTTTGGGCTGGAGAGCCTCCCACTCTTCTGGGCGCATCTCAAAAATGAGTTCGTCGTGGACTTGCAGCAGTAGGTTTGCGTCGTGATCTTTCAATAGTTCATGGAGCCGGATCATGGCAATTTTAATGATGTCGGCGCTGGAACCTTGGATGGGTGCATTGGCGGCGGCGCGCAGCATTTGAGCATCGTACTGATCGCGCAGTTTGAGTTGGCTGAGGTCGATCGCGTTTGGATCATTGCCCCGTAGACTCCGCAAACTTTCGCTGGTGAAGTTAAAGTAGCGGCGGCGACCGAGAATGGTTTCCACGTAGCCATTGGCGATCGCTTCTTGCTGCATTCGCTGTAGATATTTGAAGACATTGGAGTAGCGGGAGTTAAAGCGATCAATAAACTCTTGGGCAGTTCTGCGATCAACTTTTGCTTCTCGTGCAAATCGCTGGGCACCCATGCCATAAATTACGCCAAAGTTAATGATTTTGCCTAGTCGTCGTTCTTCTGAAGTGATATCTTCTTTTTCAAATAAAAGCTGAGCGGTCAGGGTGTGAATATCCTGTTTGTTTTGGTAAGTTTCCAGCAGCACGGGTTCTTGGCTTAGATGTGCCAAGATGCGGAGTTCAATTTGAGAATAGTCAGCAGACACCATCAGCCAGCCCGGTTCCGGGATAAACGCTTGGCGAATCAGACGGCTAAACGCGGTGCGAATTGGGATGTTTTGCAAGTTAGGATCTGAGGAAGACAGGCGACCTGTGGCGGTGATCGCCTGATTAAAGTTGGTGTGAACCCGCTGGGTATCTTTACGAGCGATCGCAGGCAGGGCATCTACATAAGTCGATTTCAGCTTTGATAAGGTGCGATGTTCGACGATCGCTTCAATGACAGGATGGTCATCCAACAGTTTCTCTAACGTTGCGCCGTCAGTGGAGTAGCCCGTTTTAGTTTTGCGTGATTTGCGGCGATCGAGCTTGAGCGTCTCAAACAGCAATTCGCTCAGTTGTTTGGGCGAACCCAGATTAAACTGGCTGCCACCGGCTTCATAAGCACGCAGCTCGATTCTTGCTAAATCTTGCTCTAACTGCTTAGAAAATCCATGCAGATACTCTTGGTTGATGCGAACCCCCAGCCATTCCATTTCAGCTAGCACGGGTTCTACAGGCACTTCCACCTCTACAAATAAGCGATGGAGCGCGGGGCTGGCTGCTAAGAGCGATCGCAAAATGGGCACCAACCGAAAAACTGTATGGGCATCCATGCCGCAATATTGAGCAACGGCAGGGATGCTAATATCAGCAATGGTTTTGCCTTTGGGTACTAAGTCGGTGTAGCTGGTGGTCGTCAGTCCCAAATGGGTCAGCGTTAGACTAGACAGGCTATGTGGTTGATCTGGATTAATCACATAACTTGCCAGCATCGTGTCAAACACCACTCCAGCAAGATGAATCCCCTGTTGCCGGAAGGCAAGGCGATCGAACTTGGCATTTTGCAGCGCTTTGGGATAATTGGGGCTTTCCAAAATCGGACGCAGCGCTTCTAACACCAATGTCTTATCTAAATTTGTGCCGATTGCATGATTTAGGGGAATGTATGCCATGTCCGAGATGGCTTCACCCCAACCAATACCGATTCCCACCAGTTCAGAATCGCGGGGTTCTAAGGCGGTGGTTTCAGTATCCCAACTGGTCAACAAATCAGGCTGATTGCGAACTTCCAAGATTTCCATCAGTTCATACAGCTTTTCGGGCGTGTCAATCACCCGTGGTTGCAGCGTAATGGATTGAATAGGAATGGCGGCTTCAGTTTCTTCAGCACTAAAGAACCAGAGGTCTTCACTGGTATCGGTGTGAACTGGAATGGGTTCGACCGCGATCGCAGTTTCACCGGCTTCCAACACTTGCTCAGTTTCACTACTAAACTGGCGATGCAGCTTTTGAATTTTGCTGAGAAAGGTCCGAAACTCCAGCTTTTCTAAGAGAGGCAAAACAGCAGCGTCGTCAAATTCTTGCAGTTGACACGCCTCTAGCTCAATGTTAATCGGCACATCTAGATGGATCTGAGCCATATATTGGGAATGTAACGCATTATTGCGTCCCTCTTCTAGCTTCTTGCGGGTGGCTCCTTTAATCTGATCAATCGCAGCATAAACACCTTGGAGCGACCCATGGTCTTTCAGGAGTAGAGCGGCTGTTTTTTCACCAATGCCTCGCACACCAGGAATATTGTCGGAAGTGTCACCGCAAAGTGCTTTGAAATCAACCACCTGTTCCGGTAAAACACCCAGTTTTAATTTGACCTCTTCAGAGCCAAATTCTTGGAGCGAAGGAATACCCTTGCCATAACTGGTACTCATGTAAAGTACCGTAGTGCTGTCTTCTGGGGTGACCAGTTGAAATAGGTCGCGATCGCCGCTCAGAATCTTCACCCGCATCCCCTCAGCCGTTGCCCGTCGGGTTAGAGTACCGATGATATCATCTGCTTCGTACCCAGGAGCCGTCAGCACAGGCAATTTGAGCGCAACTAGCAGTTCTTGCAGGTTTTTCAGATCGGGCAAAAAATCTTCAGGGGCAGCGGGTCTACCTGCTTTATAAGTGTCATCTTGATCGTGGCGAAAGGTTTTGTCTGCCACATCAAAGGCGATCGCGACATACTGCGGCTTTTCCGTTTCCATCACCTCCAGCAGCGCCTTCAAGAAACCATAGGATACGCTAGTTGGAATGCCACTTTTTGTTCGCAGTCCGCCCTCTCGCCCTTTAGCATGAGCATAGTAAGAACGAAAAGCAAGAGAGTGCCCGTCTACCAGAACCAGGATGGGTTTGAGTGAGGCTGAGAGAAGTTCCGTCAAGGGAAATTGCCGGGTAGAGAATAAGAAAAAAGTAAAAAAGCCAGGAATCAAAGTTTAAGAGCTTTGCGATTCCTGACCTTTTTGAAACCTATCAGAAACGATCTTAAGTTTTAGACAATGTACGACGTTTTGAGATCATGCGATATGCCTCAATGATGTCGTTCACCTCCCAAGAGTTGAAGTTATCAATCCCAATGCCGCATTCAAACGCAGTATTGACTTCCTTCACGTCTTCCTTCATCCGTTTCAGCGAATCCAGGTTGCCCTCAAAGACGACATTGTTATTTCGACGAATCCGAATCTTGCAATTTCGCACAATCTTACCAGATTGAACATAGCATCCTGCTACCTGCCCACGTCCAACAGGGAAGACAGCCCGGACTTCCACTTGACCTAAAGGTTCTTCCACCAGTTCGGGATCGAGTAAGCCTTCCATTGCCCCTTGGATGTCATCCAACAGGTTATAGATGATGTTGTAGTCCCGCACATCTACCCCAAGGCGATCAGCAGCTTGTCGTGCGCCCGTTGCCAAAGTGGTGTTAAAGCCAATAATGACAGCGGAACTGGCAGCAGCCAAGTCAATATCAGTTTCGGAGATTTCACCCGGCGCAGCATAGAGGACTCGGACTTGAACCTCATTTTGAGGCAACTGCTTGAGCGAACTAAGAATGGCTTCCACCGATCCCTGCACGTCCGCTTTTAACACCAAGTTGAGTTCTTTCAATTCCCCTTCCTGGGCACGAGCTGAAAGTGTATTCAAGCTGACCCGGCGAGAAGACATTGCTGCCAACAGACGAGACTGACGCTGCTCATCGCTGCGATCAGACGATACCGCACGGGCTTCTTTCTCATCCGAGAACACATCAAACTCATCTCCAGCCGCAGGCACGTCCGCTAGACCTAGCACTTCCACCGCAAAGGAAGGACCTGCCTCTTTCACACGCTGACCGCGATCGTCTACCATCGCCCGCACCTTCCCAAAGGAAGAACCTGCGACTAGAACATCACCCACTCGTAAGGTTCCGTTTTGCACCAAAAGGGTTGCAACCGGACCTTTTGCCTTATCCAGGTGAGCTTCAATGACAGTTCCTTTGGCAACGCGATCGGGGTTTGCAGATAGTTCTTCAATTTCAGTTACCAACAAAATCATCTCTAGCAGGGTATCGAGGTTGTCGCCATTGAGTGCGCTAACTGGCACCATGATGGTGTCGCCGCCCCATTCTTCTGGAACTAATCCATACTCTGTCAGTTCTTGTTTAACGCGATCGGGTTGAGCGCCTTCCTTATCAATCTTGTTAATGGCTATCACAATCGGCACTTCAGCAGCTTTCGCATGGCTAATCGCCTCGATTGTTTGCGGTTGAACACCGTCATCTGCTGCAACGACTAAGATCGCGACATCAGTGACCCGTGCGCCCCGTGCGCGCATTGCAGTAAAGGCTTCGTGACCTGGTGTATCCAGGAAAACAACCTTTTGCATTTCGCCATTGTGTTCCACGTCAACGTGGTAAGCACCGATATGTTGAGTAATGCCGCCTGCCTCACCCTGAGCCACTTTCGTTTTACGAATGGAGTCCAGCAGAGAGGTTTTGCCATGGTCTACGTGACCCATGATAGTGACGACAGGAGGGCGGCGCTGGAGGCGTTCCAAATCATCGGCATCTAACATTTCGGTAACTTTAGTAGCCGCCGCTTGCCGCACTCCGACTTCCGCTTCCACACCCAGTTCTAGCGCGACCATTGTAGCAGTGTCTATATCCAGGGTCTGGGTTACAGTCGCCATGATGCCTTTCATAAACAAGGCTCTGATAATATCGGTTTCAGGAGTTTCCATTTTGGCGGCAAGTTCCTGAACAGTCAGACTCCCTAACAAGGTAATGTTGGTTGGCTTTTCGACCTTGACTTCTTCCCGACGTTCCCGACGATCGCGGGAACCAGATCCACCTTTTTTAGGCTTTTGAGTGATTGCAATAGGAGGTCTAGTTGGAGCCTGACGCGTTCCCTTGGGCTTTGCAGGACGCACCAATGACAGGCTTACTTGATTCCCACCTTCGCCATCTTCGCCGCCTTCGCCATCTAAAAGCGCATCAAGATCCTCTTCTTCGGCATCAAGATCCGGTTGGACTCGCCGTTTGGCTTTTGTGCCAACTTTGGGGGATTTTAGCTGTGATTCTTCATCTTCACCATCTTGCCAATCTTTGCCTTTTTTAACCGTTCGTGGCAATGCAGGTTTAGGCTGCAACAGGGAATCAGCGCCTGCTGCCACATCACCCATTGCAGGAGTTCGGGTAGGGCGATTAACCCGGAGTTCGGGACGGACTAAATCATCCATCGCTCCGGGCATTCTGCCGTCTATGGGAGCAGCATCTGCATCAGGACGAACGGGTTTGGGTCGCCGCAGTTCTACGATCGTCTGCTGTTGAGGGCGAGGAACAGGTCTACCCTCTACTGATCTTCCTACGGGCTGCCGAGCGGGCATCACTGGCTTGGCACCTGGTGCCGATGGTTTTGCAGGAGGCTGTACTGACCTTGCTGCACTAATCGGTTGCCGGGTTACGCTATCGGTTGGCGAGAAAGGCTCTTCAGCGCGGACTCTCTTCAAGATTGGGCGACTAGATGTATTTGGAACTAAACTGCTTCTGGGAACAGTAGGGGTGACAGGTTCAGGGCGCGGGGGGGGCGCTGCTAAGGTAGTAGTATCCTCGTCCGACGCTGTTGAAGAAGACCCAGAGGATAGATCACTCTGCGGAGAGGCGGGTAATTCTTTAACTTCATCCGCGAAGGAATTAGGAGACTCTACCTTTGCCGATTGTGTACTCGGTGCTTCATTTAAATCGCTCGATCGCTCTGGACGACCTAACTCAACTGGTTTTGGCGATGTTTTAGTTGGGGCTAACGACCCTGTCTCCATCGATGGAGGGGTGTAGGTAGGAGGAATTGGGGGTTCAGCATGAGGCGATCGTGTGACAGATTTAATTGCCACAATCTGTTGCTTCTTTTGAACTGGCACAGATACACGTTGTTTTGGTTCTGCTGCCGAAGCGTTAGCTACGGGTCGTGCCACTGGTTTAACAGAGGATGAAGGAGCCGCAGTGTATTTTTGAGCCGCGACACGAATTCGCTCAGCTTCAGAGTCTGCAATCGTGCTGCTATGGCTTTTAACCGAAATGCTTAATTGCTCACAGATCGCCAATATGTCTTTGTTATCCAAATTTAATTCCCGTGAAATCTCGTAAATTCTGACTTTTCCGCTATTCATCCAATTTCCTCTTCGTACCTATCCAGTTCTCACATAGTTGTCACCGTTCCAACTAAAACGACATTCAATCCAAACCGTAACCCTCTTTAATTCTAAGTCTTCTGATGTCTCTAGTTCAACAAGTAGGGAAAACGCGATTGCTCAAGCAACACTCTACTGGGCAATTTTAAATCCCTATTCTAATTTTGCACAAATCTTGAGAAGTGGGGATACCTCAGATCGCCCAAGATTTTGTCATATTCGAAATTCTCTGCGATCGCTGAACTGCTGTCTTAAATAGATCGCCAATTTTTTTTGGCAAATACCTCTCACTTCAAGTAGATAAATTTATCAATCTCATCACACTAGCTTACGTCAGTCATTGGTGCTGCATCTAAGGCGAACAACCTAGACGAGATTACCATTGTACGCACCATCCTAATTTAGTTGACGTAGCATTTTTTTTGCTACTCCATGGTTCTTAAGGTGATTCTCAGTTCACAATTGCCCCATTTCCTCCGTGTATCTCCCGCTATCACTGTATCTCTTGCTTATAGAGACGCTTTTCCAATTCTTCGTACAGAGAATCCGATATTACTGCCTTCACCGCCTTTCCCAATCGATTTTTTTTTTGTGCTGCTTTTAGGCATTCTGTCTGTGGGCACAGATAAGCAGAGCGACCCATTCCTTCATCTAACTGCACTACTTGTGAAGGATACACCCGAACAACTCGCCAAAAATCTACTTTAAGAGCGACTTTTCGGCAGGCGACACATCGGCGATAGCTGGGTTTCATCTTCTCAGATCCTCACAATGCTTCGCTTAGATTGATTGGTTTAAAGGTTCCTCTGCCCTACTTGTTTCTGTCTCTCCCTCCCGTTGATCATCCTGCTCTACAGATTCGCTAGAGTGAACAACAGCGGTTTCGTCCGCTTCTTCATAGAGTTCCTCCGTTTCATAGTCTTCATCCTCATAGTCTTGATCATATTGAACAGGTTCGCGCCTACTTAATATCTCGGCTATTTTTTGATCTTCTGCTTCATAGTCATATTTAGCAGAATCCTTAATATCAATTTTCCATCCCGTTAATCGAGCCGCCAACCGAACGTTTTGACCTTCTTTCCCGATCGCCAAACTTAGCTGATCCTCTGCAACGAGAACGTGCGTTTGTCGCCCCTCTGGATCAGCCAGCCTCACCTCATCCACTCTTGCCGGACTTAGTGCATTCGCAATATAAGTAGACGGATCGGGCGACCAGCGAATCACATCGATTTTCTCACCCCGCAGTTCATTTACCACCACCTGAATGCGAGATCCTCTGGCACCAATGCAAGCGCCCACCGGATCTACGTCTCGTTCTAAGGTGTCAACCGCAATTTTGGTACGAGGACCCACGGAGCGGGAAGGAGGATTTGCTTCTCGTGCCACCGCAACAATACGAACAATTTCGTCCTCAATTTCCGGCACTTCATTCGCAAATAAATACACTACCAGTCCGGCATCTGATCTCGAAACCATCAACTGCGGTCCTCGATGAGATCCCTCTGACACCCGCTTTAGGTAGACCTTAAACGTGGCATTTGCCCGGTAATTATCATTCGGCAACTGCTCCCGTTTTGGCAATTCGGCTTCAACTTCAACTTGTCCAAAACCGCTTAGCACCGCCATAATCACTGACTGCCGTTCAAATCGCAGGACTCGCGCCTGCAATACGGTGTCTTCCAAGTCTTGAAACTCTTCTTGTACCAGTTTTCGCTGTTGATCCCGCAATTTTTGCGCGAGAACTTGCTTTGTTTGAATTGCCGCCATCCGTCCAAAGTCGCCCTGCTCTGGGGTCACATCCAACACCACTGTATCGCCCGGTTGCGCTTCAGCCGCCACTTCAAGCACTTCCTGTAAAGCAATTTGATGATCGGGGTTTTCTACTTCTTCCACAATTGTTTTTGCAGCTAAAACCCGAAACCCTTCTTCTTCAACATCCAATTCCACCTCGAAATTAACAAAATACTCTTCGTCAAAATTGTTGCCATCTAATCGCTGAGTTCGACGATAGCGCTCATACCCTTTAAGCAATGCTTCGCGCAGAGCAGCTTGAACGGCGACCTTTGGCAAATTCCGTTCTCGGCTGATGCCTTCAATCATTTCTCGTAGTCCGGGTAACGCGACCATTGACATAGCAGAATCTCCGTGGTTGTGGCAATCAAGTGAGAAAAAAGTGAATGAACCTAAAAAGCTTAGGCAGGTTCAACAAGCTGGACTTTGGCAATGAGATGACAGGGAATGGCGATTGCCCGTCCTTTTTGGCTCAGATGAACCGCCTCATGATCTCGCCGGATTAGCTTTCCCACCCATTCCTTGTGCCCCGCGTAAGGCTCAGATGCGCTAACCGTTACCGTAAAGCCCTTAAACGAGACAAATTCGCGATCGCTACTAAGTAAACGAGAAATGCCAGGGCTAGATATCTCTAACGCATAGGCATCTGGAACAATGTCAGATTCATCTAACACTGCTTCCAATGCTCGACTCATGCGTTCACAATCGTCTAACCCCGTATCATCTTTCAGATTGCGAATATCAACTCGTAACACTGGAGGACTTTGATTGGTCCGAAAAACAGCCCCAACGATTTCCAAATCGAGGGATGCTGCCACTGGGGTCGCGAGTTCAAGAATATGTGGGATCAATGGATGAGTCATGGACGCTGAACAAAAATAAAAAAAGTGGGCTAAACCCACCTCTCAAGATGCACTACTCTCTAAAATCTAGAAATTCTGCGAAGGACTCGCAGCAGCACCCCTTAGTTTAGCTTAATATTATCAAGGTGTGCGGGATTTTTGAAAAAACTCTGCGTATTAGGCTCAGCAATTCTCATTTTGAAACATTTGGTAATGTTCTAGGTTTGTTGTTTTCCATCAGAGAAACTGGTTTGATGGAGAGGTTG
>QBMH01000196.1 GCA_003249025.1 Leptolyngbya sp.
AAGCCGGGTACTCTTCCATCACAAAAGCCATGCGTCTATTCAAACATGACCTGCCTACACTTATTTCCTTTATCTAGAGAATCAGCCCTATGCAGGCAGGGGGATCTTGAATCCGTAGCATGTAAAAAATAAATTGGTATAGGTTGCCTTTGGCGATCGGGGTGGAAAAAAGATTCGCGATCGCCAAAGATAATTTAGATATTAAATTTAGACATGGCTGAGGGATACAAGCAATAACCCACGTCCAGGCGTTAAAAGAATTGGCACATTGCGTAGGCTAATTCCTCCACCTATCTTTATATTTCATTACAATTTTGTTCTTAAACATTTGTAAACTGTATACCAGGCACTTTAGATTGCCCCACTCTTTGAAGGATTTTCTATGAAGCAACTGGTTGTCACTGAGCGCGTCTGCCTCATCGGTCACGTTCTATCCTTAGTGTTTGGCTTAGCTGGCTTACTGCTGGTTCTGCCAAATCCTCAATTCATCGCTCAGCTACCTTCCTTCGGTCAGCAGCTATTTGGGTTGTCCATGGCAAATGGTGGAGTGGTTTATATTGTGCTGGGTGCTGTAGCCGTTGCGCTGTATGCTTATCGCACGTTAGGCTGGCGAAACTTGCTAGGGTTTATGCTTCCGGCTGTATTTTTATCTTTAAGCAGCGAGCTATTGGGAACTAGCACCGGCTTTCCCTTTGGGCACTATAGCTACCTCAGCGGCTTAGGCTATAAGATTGCGGGCTTGGTGCCCTTCACGATTCCACTCTCGTGGTTTTATCTAGGCTTTTCAACCTATGTATTGGCACGAAGCGGATTGGAAGCAAAGGGAATGAATGGATGGAGTGCAAAAGTTGGCGGAATTGCGATCGGTGCCATTCTTTTAACCGCCTGGGATTTTGTCCTTGATCCAGCCATGAGTCAGGCGGCTTATCCTTTTTGGGAATTTCAAGATGTGGGTGAATTCTTTGGAATGCCCTACCGTAACATCACAGGTTGGCTAGGAACGGGATTGGTGTTTATGTCAGTGGCAACCGTTTTTTGGCGATCGCCAGCCCTGCCGCTCAAGCGTCGTCAGTTAGCAACCCCATTGGTAATTTATCTGGTCAATTTTGCCTTTGGTGCTTTGATTACGATCGCCCAATTAGATGTGCGGTTCTGGATTCCAACGGCAATCAGTATCATAGTTGGGGTTGTCCCCGCGATCGCGCTGTGGTGGAGCGCGGGAGACGATGAAGTGACCGTTCGAGAACCTGAAATCGCTCCATTTCAACCCCTCTAAGCCATAGTTCACTCGATACAAGGTCAATTCGGTTGATTAGTTTATTCGGACAATTTAGCGGACATTTGGCACAAGTAACACTAGAAACATCTGAGTGGTCAAATGTTTGCTTTTTTGTGCTGCTGTTGGCTCAACTTCCCGCCGCTGCTATTTTGCTATCGCGGCTGCTCAGAGGACCGACCCGGTTTCCGCCCTTGCGTCCGCAACCTGCCCAACCTGCATTTTTAGGCAAAGTCAGTGTGGTTGTGCCAACGCTGAATGAAGCAGAACGGATTGCGCCCTGTTTAGAAGGGCTGAGTCGGCAAAGTTACGAAGTGCGGGAAGTGATCGTAGTAGATAGCTATTCCATTGATGCCACGCCGGATCTGGTCAAAGCCAAGCAGCAAAACGATCCACGATTTCGGCTGATGAATGATGATCCGTTGCCAACCGATTGGGTCGGTCGTCCTTGGGCGCTGCACAACGGATTTTGGGCAAGTTCTGAGCAAAGCGACTGGATTTTGGGCGTGGATGCGGATACCCAGCCCCAGCCCGGTCTGGTGGCAAGTCTGCTAGAAACGGCGATCGCTCACAATTACGATTTAATTTCCCTATCGCCTCAATTTATTCTGAGCTATCCGGGTGAAATTTGGCTACAGCCTGCCCTGTTGATGACGCTGGTGTATCGGTTTGGCGCAGCCGGAGAAACGAACAACTCCCCAGAGCGGGTGATGGCAAATGGACAATGCTTTTTTTGTCGGCGATCGCTCCTAGTCCAAGTGAATGGCTACACTAGCGCCAAGCGATCATTCTGCGACGATGTGACTCTGGCGCGAGAAATTGCCGCCTTGGGTGCAAAAGTCGGCTTTTTGGATGGAGCCAATGTCTTAAAGGTGCGGATGTATGAAGGCGCAGCGGAAACCTGGAAAGAATGGGGGCGATCTCTCGATCTGAAAGATGCCGCTTCCCCCGCTCAAGTATGGGGCGATTGGTTGCTATTACTTCTGGTGCAGGGATTGCCGTTACCCTTAACGATTTTGCTATTAATCCTCATGAGCAGCGGACAGACGACTCTGGCAATGCAAAGCTTGCTGGGTTTAAACCTGATGTTGCTGTTGATTCGGATTGGACTAAACGTTGCGATCGCCCCTTCCTATGATCTCTCGCAAGCGAAAGCCTCCTGGCTATTCTGGCTGTCTCCCTTGGCTGACCCCCTTGCCGTTTTGCGAATTTTTCTCTCCTCTATCCAAACCCCCAAAAGCTGGCGCGGCAGAACCTACGAAGGATAAGCTGAATTTTCTATCAGTTTGCGAGAAATTTCAAGAACACAGCTAAAGTAACTAAATGGCAATAGTAAATTATGATGGTCAGGGTAAGCCCCAAATCAAGAGAATTGAAGCTTTTTGCAGTTTAAGGCATGGTCAAATTCCAAACATTAATGAAACATTTAGAGGAATTTTAGACAGTTTAGATCAGGCAATAAGAACTGAATGCTGTGATGTCACACAAAGTGCGCTGAACAATTGTCATGGTGACTGGTATGAGTGGATCGTAGCTTGTGTTGCATGGAACTTTAGACTGACTAGCAACAAAAAATCAATGGCTTTATTATTGCCAAACATATCGAGGTTTGATGTTGCTAGCTTGTATACCCCTGACTTATATGAACATATAAATGACTTACGCCAAAAAGTCCTAAATTCAGCAGGCGTTCAATTAATAACTTCAAATCCTGATTTTGTTGTTATTAGTGCTGATAGTATACAGCTTGGCGATACATTTAATACGCCCATAACTGAATTCACAGAAGATTCAATAAGAAAACTGAAAGAATCGTATAGGCTTTTTATAGGAAAATGCTCGTTTAACGATATTGTTGCTTACTTATCTGTCAAATCAAGTTTTAGACCAGATAGACGATTACAAATTCCCCACGAAGGAAGTTTGATGAAGGCAACTTACATACACTTACAAACAAGAGAATGGATTATTAATCCGAAAGGATTGAAATATTATGCAGCCGCTTCAAAAGTTGGTGATGCTGATAGAGATGCCCTGAAAACTGTTGCAACTCACTCTATAACTAACGTTCAAAGCTTACCACAAGCGGCTGTAGATGAAGTCTTTGAGATAAACTCAGTTGAACAAGCTCATCTCGCATTCAGTGAAATATTTCCAGAGTGAAAATTATTCAATTCTGCTCAAAAAATCATTGACTGTATTTGCAATACCTAAGGCAGCTAGATATGGTACTCCATTACCAACTGTCTTAAACATATTTGATAGAGACATATTGCTAGGCAAGCTAAACTCTTGTGGCAAGGACTGTATAGCTAGAGCCTCTGCTACAGATAACCGTCTACTTTTATATGGATGAAGATGGACTTCATTATTGCCATAAGCCGCAGTAGGTGAATATCGCCACCGATGTAAACGTTTATAAGACTTTTTACTATCATCACCTTCAGCAATGGTTTGAAACTTTATCAATCCCGCTCTTGGCTTGAAGTGATGATTTGTATTGGGGTGATGTTCAACATTATTTTTCTCAAACCAATGTTGAACAGTAAGCTTGTGAAATCCATTTAGATTATCCGGTATTGGCTTATAACTTCCTTCCTGGTAGGATTCCACAGAAGGCCACAGCAACTTATCCAAAACCTTTTCCCTGCTATACGTGATGTGCTTTTCCCAATTAAAAGCAACATCTAGAGAAATTTCCTTGATAAAATTTGAAACAAGTGATTTTTTGATGCCAAACATTATGATTCTATCCCGATCCTGTGGCACTCCAAACTCAATGCAATTCGTTAGTCTCTCAGTTGTGATGTAGTCTGTTTCAACTAATTTCTGCTTTAATTCTTCGTAAAATTTCCTGTGAATCTTTGTTCTCCACAGTCCTTTGACATTCTCAAAAACAAAGAAGTCAGGATTGTTGTTGATGATCGTATCAATATATATTTTTGTAAGATTTCCATTTTCGCCATTACGTCCTTTGTTCTTCCCACCGATTGAGAAATCAGGACATGGAGGACCGCCAACAAATCCAACAAGTCTTGAAGCTGATTTAGCATCTTCTACCAATTGTTTAAGATATGCTTTATTATTCCCCTCTAGAAAAACTTCTATACTGCTTGAACTATAACCATACTCAGGAGGATGGATTCCCATTTGCGCTCTTGAGTATTTGTAAGCCTCCAGAAAAGGTAAATGGCAGTCGTTCACAAACTTAATGTCGAAGTTACTTCGCTCAAATCCTAAATCCAGGAATCCGCTGCCAGAGAAAAACGAAAAAATAGTAGGCTTCTTCATTCCAGGAATCACTTCTCTTTGGTAGCATTTAGCCATTCATAATTTAGATTAGTATATTTTTATGCACTCAGTGCGTATTGTCAAATGGTCAACTTATGGATTCTAGTTTCTCGGAGAGGCTGAATCAGGCGAAAAAAGAGCTTGGAGTTACTCAAGTACAGCTTTGCAACGCTTTGTTTAATGTTCCTCACAGAACTTTACAGAGTTGGCTGCAAGGGGAAAAAGAGCCTTCAGTGTATGTACAAAAGCTCATACTGTTCAGGTTAAGAGTCCTATTAAATCCTGATTCTAGTAGCGTTGATGACAATTATTTCTTTAGTACAAATGTACGATCTCATGGTGAGGATTTATGAATCGATACAGCATGATTGTTCAATGGTCTGATGAAGATCAGCTTTTCCTAGTCACAATCCCAGAGTTTGCCGATCTTGTTGTGATGCCTTGCACTCATGGTAAAAATCGCGAGGAAGCAATTCATAATGGTGAAGACGTGATTGAAATGTACTTGGAAGCTTGGCAAGCGGAAGGCGACCCTATCCCAGAATCTAGGACGCTTCAGGTTGCCTAATGACCGTAGTGATTACGATCGCATAATTAGGTACGTTAAACCCAAAAACTAGACGCGATCGCCCTGCATTTTCTCACCTCCTTAAAGCATCCCTGCCAAGGGTTCAGCTTTTCGCAAGAGTTGGCGTTCTCACCCAGATCGGGAGTTATGAGCAATAATGGTTCTCGTTCCTAAATAGAATGGGCACTCACAATTATGGTCAACACGGCAACAGCAAATTCGGTTCCTGTGACCCTGCTCACAGGCTATTTAGGCGCAGGTAAAACCACCCTGCTCAATCGCATCCTCACCCACGAACACGGCAAAAAAGTCGCGGTGATTGTCAACGAGTTTGGAGACGTGGGCATTGATCACCAACTGATCATCAATGCGGATGAAGAAATTTTTGAGATGAATAACGGCTGCATTTGCTGCACCGTGCGGGGCGACCTAATTCGCATCATTGGCAATTTGATGAAGCGGCGGGATAAGTTTGACCATCTGGTGATTGAAACAACCGGGCTGGCTGATCCGGCTCCCGTGATTCAAACCTTTTTTATGGATGAGGATGTCCAGGCACAAACCAATCTCGATTCAGTCGTGACGGTGGTGGATGCCAAGCATATCTCGCAACATTGGGACGCAGAAGAAGCGCAAGAACAGATTGCTTTTGCCGATGTGGTGTTGCTCAACAAAATTGATTTGGTCACACCAGAAGCATTAGATGCATTGGAACGAAAAATTCGCAGCATGAATGCCCTTGCCAAGATCTATCGCACTCATAATGCCGAATTGGAAATGGATGCTTTGCTGGGAATCGGTGCGTTTGACCTAGATCGGGCATTGGAAATTGATCCGGATTTCCTCAACGAAACTGCTCACGAACATGATGAAACGGTGGGTTCTGTGGCGATCATCGAATCAGGCGAGTTAGATAGCAGCAAGCTCAATGAATGGCTCGGTAAACTGCTGCAAACTCAGGGACCTGATATTTTTCGGATGAAAGGCATTTTGACGATCGCGGGTGAAGATCAACGCTTTGTGTTTCAGGGCGTTCATATGGTGTTTGATGGCAAAGCGGATCGCCCCTGGAAAGTAGGAGAAACCCGCAAAAACGAACTGGTTTTCATCGGTCGTAACCTAAACGAAGCCCAACTGAGAAAGGATTTTCGGGGATGCCTGGTCTGAAAACAAACAAACAGAGTGACTTTAATCCTTATTGGCAGGGAATGTTGGCGGACTATGTAACCGCGATCGCCTGGTCGCCCAAGGGTCACTATCTGGCAGCAACTTCGGCGGCAGGGGAAGTCAGTTTGCTGAACATCAAGTCGCAGCATCTCACCGTTCTGCAAGAGAGCAGTGGACAGTCGATGGACTGCGTTGCATTCTCCCAGGATGGCAAGTTTTTAGCCGCCGCCGGACAGCAAGGGCAGGTGAAAATCTGGCAGTTACAACAGTCTGAGTCACCCGTGCTGATCACAACCCTGGAGACTCGCTCCACTTGGGTTGATCGCCTAGCGTGGAGTCCAACCCACCCTTACCTCGCCTTTCAACTAGGCTTTTGTATGCAAATTTGGGATGCAGATCAAGCTCAAGTTGTAGAAACTTTGAGCTTAGATGCCACGGCTCAGGATTTGGGCTGGCACCCCGATGGACAGGCACTTGCGATCGCCGTTAAAAATACGATTCGCATTTGGAACACCCAAACCTGGGAGCTTGAGCATGACTGGGAAACAGCAGCACCTAGTTCTGCGATCACCTGGTCGCCCGATGGCAACTATATCGCCGCTGGTGGACTCGATCGCACCCTAATGGTCTGGCAGTGGGGCGTTGAATATCCTTGGCAAATGCAAGGATTCCCCGGTAAGGTGAGCCAGCTTGCTTGGTCAGATCAAGCATCCTCGTCTGACGCACCTTTGCTGGTTGCCAGCAGTGCAGATGGCATGGTGAGATGGGAAAAAGACCGAGATGAGCAAATTGGTTGGAATGCCACCGAGTTGAAGCACCACCATGAAAAGGTTAGCGCGATCGCCTTTCAGCCCCAGTCCTTTTTGTTGGCTTCTGCTTCAAAGGATGGACAGCTTTGCTTATGGCATCACGCTAAAACCCTTTCCCTGACCCTAGAAGGTGCGCCCAACGGTTTTTCCTGTTTGGCATGGAACCCTGCGGGACACCAAATTGCCGCAGGCGGACAAAGTGGAGAACTCTTCATCTGGTCTAAAGTGTTGCGTGGGCAGGGTTTCGGTCAGCATTAGTCAGTCTTAGTCATTCATCTTCGTTGCACTAGATCGGGCATTAATCACAAAAAATAGGGATAGATTGGTATCCATCCCTAAAAACTCTGGAAATTTTCGACCTGATGAATTACTGCTCGGCGGACGATCGCAACTCATCCATCGCGCAATGAGCGATCGCGAGGCTAAGTCGTGCCTTTTGAATTTCTGATAATTGCTGCCATTCCGTTTGAGGAATTTGATTGAGTAAACTATCCACCGCAGTTTCTAATCCACTATTCCGCATGGGTTCCAGTAGGCGCGCCTGAACGTAGAGGTCTTCTTGACCTAGATTAATCGCAACATCTTGAATACACTGCACCAGTTGATCTGCCAAGGACAAAGATTGGGTAACCGCCTTGCGGGAATCTGCCACCAACTTTTGAGCCTGAGCCGCGATCTCTGCCAGTAACTCTTGAGGAATTCGAGCCGAAAACCGTTGAGCCAAAGAGGTTTGCACGCTAACCGTAGACCACTGCTGCTCCATTTGAGCAAAAAAGCCATTGGCGCGAGTAGCAATCTCTGATTCTTGCCAGCCATCTAAAAAAGAGGCTTGCTCTGAATTTGCATAAAATCTTTCCACATCAGGATCGCAGGGATTCCAGGGATAGGAAATTTTGGCACCCGGCAGGTCTTCTACTTGAATGGCATCTTCGTTGAAGGGCTGATCAGCCGTTCCAGTAAAACGAACCCCCTCGGCATGAAAAAGGGCGCTGAGAAAATCGCGATCGCCCTGTTCATTCTTGTCATTTTCCGAATCACTGGAACACATATGCTTCACCATCACGGACTCCTGCATGCACTAGCTAATGATCTGGTCTAACAATAGCTGCCAAACCCTGTACCAACATACCTACATAGCGATCTCAACTCGTTTCGGAACTTCAATCAAGAATATCCCCAATTCAACTAAACATATGTCATTTGGCATAGAAACCCCTAAGCGCTTTGAGGGGTTGTAACGGAACGACCTTGATAGAGATCTAGCCCAACTTCGATCGCGCATACCCCAGCAATAATGGCGACGATCACCACGGGCGGCAGACTGGCACCCGCGATCGCCACAACAAATAATACGCCAGCCGCCGCTAATCGATGTTTTGTCCGAGCCTTGCACTTAAAGATAATTCCGGTGCGGTGCAGCACTGCCAGCGCCACAAAGCATAGTGCCACTGAGCCACAGATTAACCAGCGCTCTGAATCCGATAAAAGCGTTCCATCTTTGCTCAAAATTACATGCTCCACGCCAATTCCGGTGGCGGCTAGCCCAATGACCAGGGGCAAATGGGAGTAGAACCAGAATTGAAACACTCGCAACCGACCCGATGCTTTTATCGCTCGAATGGATGAACCATCCACGTTGTCAAAATAAATCCACCAAAGGCTGAAGGCAATGATAAAGCCAAATATCGCACTGAAGGCGCTGATCCCACTCCATTTCATTTCGGAAACGCCATTCACCACCGCAATAATGGCTTCCCCTAGGACGATGATGGTAAACAGCCCAAATCGTTCTGGAAGATGTTCCAGGTGCGGGGGGACGGCTGCTTGATGGCGTTGGGCAGTCAGCGGTGTGGCAAAATCAACCCCTAAGCCCACTGCCCAAAAAGCAAATCTGAGCAGCACTGGCACAAACGCGGAAAGAATCCAGAAAGCTGCTGCGATCGCAAACCCAATTGAATAATGGGTCGTTAGCCCTCGCACAGAGGGAATGCACCAGCCAGCCCACAAATACTCCAGCACCAACACGATCCGCGCCGCTGCATAGGACAGGGCAAAACCAGGGGATGAATCATCTAACCCGTGATGGACATTGACCGCTAGTGCCGCGATCGCCAGCATTTGCACCCCCATCAACACGCGCCGAATCACCGTATCCGTATCAAATCGATTGGCGTATAGCGTGGCACCAATCCACGCCCACCACAGCGGCACAAACAACGCCACAAAGCCCACAAAGCCCGTCAGGGAAACATCTTGACTCAAGTTATGGGCAACTTGCGACACCGCCACGACAAACACCAGATCATAGAATAGCTCTAGCCAAGTAGCTCGGCGGGCTTCGTCATCTTCTCCACCCCGAAGCCGAGGCGGTTGCATCCAGCTAGTCATAGGTCGTTGAATTAAAATGCTACTAAAATTATCAGGCGGTCACTGTTTAGTTTTACCATTAGACCTCCTGCACGAATAGTAAAACAGTGTGCCAGTTGAGAGCGCGTCGTTGCA
>QBMH01000197.1 GCA_003249025.1 Leptolyngbya sp.
CGTTGGGTCGTCGAAGTGGCGCATTCCTGGTTTAATCGCTTTCGAGGAGTGTTGATTCGCTGGGCTAAGTTATCTCACTCTTACTTAGGATTTGTTCAGATTGCCGCTTGTTTGATTGTCGGTCGTAAGCTCCTAACATTTTCCGGATAGGCTCTAAATGGCAAAGCTGGACTCTTCTCTAGAATTGAGGTCATCCATTTAGCGACATCACTCGTGAATTGCCATTCATTCATATTTCTTCACGCTAGGGGCAGCTACGTACAAAGCTCTACATCAGATTACTAAATCTGTGGCTAACTTAGTAAATATTCCAGTATCTATTGAAATTAAGATCACCTCACAGACGATTCAAATCTGATCCAGTTAGCAACGAGCGATCGCTCCTATTCTGTCCCAACGATGCAATCAGCAAAATAGTAATTTGCTTGCTCATTTTGCCTGTTTGTCTGCTCATTTCAGGCGATCGCGAAATTATTTGGGTATTTTCCGCAAGCAAAGAGTAGGCATGAGAAGTTATGCCTGCCGGATTTCATGTTAGACATTTCAAGGACGCAATTCCTGTAGGGATTTCACGACTCGCAGGATTGAGTGACTCTAGGCTAATACCTGCCCGATCCGCCACCAGCACGCCCAACGCTTCCAGATAAGAATTGACTTGAATTGCCGCAATACCCAAGGCTTCCGGCGGCACTTGCATTCTGGTTTGATTCTCCCGTACTGCCACAATCTTCGTGTGGGATTGCTGACAGAGGCTCAGCACCGCACTGCCCCCGCAGGCTGTAGCTGGAATCACAACAGCATCCACTTGGTCTGCCCAAATATCCCCCAAAGCGGTACTACCAGAGACGACAAACTGCGGTGCCCGACTCAACCCCACCAACACGCAGGGCAGGAAGGTATGCCCCAACTCTTCAGCGGCAGAGCGGGGAGAAATGGTGGCATCTAGGGGCAAAGGCAGCAGAGCCGGAGCATGGGCACAGGGAATCCGGAAAGTGCGGACAACCAAGTGGCTAATTACGGCTTCGGCTCCCGCCAGCGGGTCTACACCCTGACCTTGGCGATAGTTGTGCAGCGCGTCGCTGTCCACATCATCGGGAAACCGGGCAACTACCGCGATCGCCTCGGCTCCGGCTTTGGTGATCAACTGCTCTGCGGCTCTCAGCAAGCTATCGGGCTGATCCACCGTGCCCCAGGTTGCCCCAGAGTCTGCGGTTTTCAAATTCACACCCAAGGGCATATCGGTGACAATATAATCCGTCAAACTCAGTCCCAGTGTGGCGCGAGTAGCATCCGCAGCTTGCAGATGACGCACTCGCAAATCGGGTTCAATGGCGCGATCGAGAATCAGCCCGACTCGATTGTGATGCACTGGACGCAAGCCCCAAGTACCCGCTGCAAACTGATCCAAGCCATAGCCTTCCACATACAAGGCGTTGGGCAAATTCCAGTAAAGCTGCGCGCCGTTCAACACATTGGGATGGGTGATCAGGCAATCTGCCACCTCCGCGATCGCCCGTGCCACAGGCAATGCATCTCCCGCATAGCCGCCAATCGATGCCCCAATCCCAGTGGGCACAATCAGCATCACGGTGTAAGGGCGTTTCATGGGTTGGGTGCGGGGTGCGGAGAATGGAGTTGGGATGGAAGTTTTAAGTTTTGAGTTTTGAGTTTTGAGTTTTGAGTTTTCCTCTCGCCTCTCGCCTTTCATTCAGAGTGCTGAGACCCGAAACCTGAAACCTGAAACCTAAAAGTTGTTAGTGAGTCGGCGCTTCAGCTTGAGTGACGATCGCTTCGACCACAGCCTTCTGTCGCTCTAAGTCAACTGCTGTCACTGCCCAGCGCAGAGGCTCTCCTCGCTTTTGCAACTCTGCCTCTACTTCGCGCTGGAGTGCCAATGGCGACTCTTGTAAATCAATTTCGGCAGTGATGAAATGGGTAGTCATGGCGCAATACCGTAAAGGGCTGGGAATCCTAACACAAGCAAACTCATTTTTGAGGTTGACCAAACTGAAGGTTATAAACCGTGTCTTCTTTGCCAGTTTCAACCTTGAGATTGGAACGAGGATAGGACACACACAGCAGCGCGTAGCCCTTTTCCTGTAGCTCTGGGCTGATGCCCATGCCTTCTGCTTGGTCAACGGTTCCTTCTAAAATCTGGGCGGCACAAGTCGTGCAAACTCCCGCATGGCAAGAACTGGGCAAGTCTAGCTGAAGCGCGTCGGCAACATCCAAAACGGTCTTATCTTCGGGCACCTGAATGGTGTGAATCGTACCCTGATGATGAACTTCAACAGTATAAATATTGGACATCGCTAGTGGCAGGTAGTAAATGGCGGTGGGCGATCGCGGTAGGCAAGGGGTATCATGCCTAGCTTTCTAGAGTACTTGATTGAGCCACCCAATTGAAAGCGTCAAGTCTGGGTTCATCGGTCAGGGGTTGGAATGAGGCAGATAAAGATGACCATTGCGAATTTGCACCACGGGATGGTTTGAGAGGCGAATCAAGCTTTCGTCATGGGTGGTGACGATGACTGTAATCCCGATCGCGTGCAGCTTTTTGAGAATTTTGATCACCTGCCAAGAATTGTCTGCATCCAGATTGCCAGTGGGTTCATCCGCAAGCACAATCGGCGGCGTATTGACGATCGCACGAGCAATACTGGCGCGCTGTTGTTCCCCGCCCGATAGCTCATCGGGAAAACTATCTGCCTTGTGCTGGAGTCCCACCATTTTCAGAGCAGGCGGGAGGCGACGTTGAATTTCCTGGCGACCATAGCCCTGTGCCCACAGCACAAACGCCACATTTTCTGCCACCGTGCGCCGGGGAATCAACTTGTAATCTTGAAACACAATGCCAATCCGTCGCCGCAATGCCGCCAAGCGATCGCCCTTCAAACCACCCACATTCAACCCATCCACCATCACCTCACCCGCCGTTGCCCGTTCCTCGCCATAGAGCAACTTGAGAAACGTGGATTTGCCAGACCCAGAGGGACCCGTGACAAACAAAAAATCGCCGCTGTAAATCTCCAGATTGATATCCGTGAGTGCCTTAAAGCCGTTGTCGTAAGCTTTATGAACCTGCCGCAAGCCGACGATCGCCTTCCGAGTCTCATTCGGTGGGGGTGATACCGAGTTTATTTCCTTAAGTGGCAAACGGGTAGAACCTTGGGTCATAGGTATAAAAACGGGGCGATCGCAAATTCTCGTTTATTAGAACACACAAGCCCCAAAATAGCTCATCTTCCCTTTCACCTCTTGCCTCTCACCTTTTGCCTCTCACCCGATAAAGCAGAGATCGCCCTGCAAAATGCGGCAATGCCAGCATTCGTTTCCAGCGCCACGGCTCTTGGTACAAGCGATACAGCCACTCCAAATGATTTTTGCGAAAGAACTCCGGGGCGCGGGTTTTGGTGCCTGCCCAAATGTCAAAACTGCCGCCCACGCCAATCCAAATTGAGTTAGGGCAGAGATGACGATGTTCTGCAATCCAAAATTCTTGTCGAGGTACGCCTAAACCCACCAAAATCAATCCGGGCTGCAAGTCTTTTAATCGCTGCTCAAATGTAGGCTGCTCCTCTGGTTTGAGATAACCGTGTTGGGTGTCAATTACTAACCCCGGACACTGCCGTTGCCACGCGATCGCAGCCTGATTCGTCACTCCCGGCTGTCCCCCATAGAAAAACACCGTGCCCAAATCCTGCGATCTGCTAAAAGCTTGCAGCATTCCTTCTGCCAGTTCAATTCCGGGGCGACGCTCTACCTGCTTGCCGTAGAGCTTTAGGTACAGCACAATGCCAGAGCCATCGGGAATCACCAGTTCCGCCTGCTGGATAATCTTGGCAAGCGGCGGATTTTGTCCTGCCTGCATCGTCATTTCTGCGTTTAGCGTCACCACATGACAACCGCGCTGTTGTTCTGCCTGAGAGACCAACCAGCCCAGATAGTCATTGGTCAGATGAACGGGCACACCCAACACGGAAAACGGCTGTAGTTCTTGAGGGAAGACTGACTGGGGCACCATCTTTTCACCATCGCGATCGCGTTTTTGAGCAACAAAATTCTACTCTACAAAGAAGGAGTGAGGAGGGAAGGTTTTGGCACCATTCCCAAGCGTTGCAATAGAGCCTGATCTTCAGAGCCTGCGGGATTGGGTGTAGTCAGCAGTTTGGGTCCTGTAAAGATAGAGTTAGCTCCTGCCAAAAAGCATAGGGCTTGCAGTTCATCGCTCATAGTCAGCCGTCCGGCAGACAGGCGCACCATTGCAGTGGGAAACAGAATGCGAGTGGTGGCGATCATCCGCACGAGATCGATCGGGTCAATGGGTGGTACGTCTTGCAATGGGGTTCCAGCAACAGGCACGAGACAGTTGATCGGGATGGACTCAGGAGCCGGAGACAGATTGGCAAGGGATTCCAGCAGATCGAGCCGATCTCCCACCGATTCGCCCATGCCGACAATACCGCCGCAGCACACTGAAATTCCGGCTTCGCTAACGGCACGGATGGTTTCCAGGCGATCGCGGTAGGTGCGCGTAGTAATAATCTGCGGGTAGTAATCGGGCGAAGTATCCAGATTGTGATTATAGGCAGTCAGCCCGGCTGCTTTTAACTGCTGTGCCTGATGGGGTTTCAGCATTCCTAAAGTGCAGCAGACTTCTAGATCCAGCGCCGCTACCTGCCGCACCATTTCCAGCACCCGCTCAAATTGGGCACCGTCTTTCACCTCGCGCCATGCGGCTCCCATACAAAATCGGGTGGAACCACTGGCTTTAGCGATCGCCGCTTCCGCCATCACCGCCGCCACATCCATCAACGGTTCCGGCTGAAGATCCGTTGAATTATGAACGCTTTGGGAACAGTAGCCGCAGTCTTCCGGGCAGGCTCCGGTTTTAATGCTGCATAACGTACACAATTGAACTACATGGGGATCATGGTGTTGCCGATGAGTAGTCTGTGCAGCAAACAGCAGATCGGGCAACGGTTGATGATAGACCTGAACAATATGGTCTTTGGTGTTGAGGGATGAGACGGGACTTGACGAAACGGTATGCATGGGAAACAATCGCTTGATTTCTAGAAGCCTAGATTACAGCGTTTCTTGGGTCTCTGGGTAGATAAACTTATATCCAGCATCCCGCAACTTTTGGTTCGACACACGGGCATTGTAGGAGCGGGAACTTGGCTGCGAGGCATCCCATGTGGCTAGAGGTAAGTGGTGCATGGTGAAAACGCGGTCGAGCAATTCTTTTGTAGTGAGGGGAACAGTGCCGACTAAATTGTAAATACCGCTGAGGTGATGCTGTTGGGCAAAAGCGATCACGCCCACAAGGTCATCGATGTGAATCCAATTGGAAGCCTCTTCACCCGTTCCAGGACGTACACTGCCAGCCGCCCGTCCAAAAATCTTCACCAATTCGCGTCCAGCGCCATAAATGCCGCCTAGCCGTAGGACGCAGACTTTCAGCGAGTCATGGGCAGCACCCAGCAGCACTTGCTCTGTCTCCGCCAAAATCTCAGCTTTGAGATTAATGGGTTTAACGGGTGTAGTCTCATCGACCCAATCGCCCCCGCGATCGCCATAGACTGAATAGCTGCTGGTATAAATCACCTGCTGAACAGAAGGCGACTCTTGTAACGCCGCGACTAGAGTTTTTGCCGTATGCAGGTACGTTTCTTCGTAGGCGTTAGGATTGGGCGCACCGACGGATACCAGCAGCACTTGCTGATTGTGTAGCAGCGATCGCATGGCGGCTAGATCATTTCCTTTCACGACTACGGCATAGTCTGCCAGGGTTTGCAATTCCACCAGCCGCTCTAGGGTTGTCGTGGTGGCAGTCACCGTCATCGTTTGCCGCCAGCGAGGAGCTAGCGATCGCCCCACATAGCCACAGCCCAAAATCACGGCATTCGTCAACGCATTTATCCTCCAATCGATTTACTATCCCGCGCCAACATCTTTGCCGACACCACGCCACCCAAAAAGCCGAACAGGTGTCCTTCCCAAGAAATGCCGTATTGGAAAGGCAACAACCCCCAAATCAAGCTGCCATAAAGCACCAACACAAACAGAGACATAGCAATGGAAAGAGGCTTACGTTCAAAGTAGCCCCGAAATAGCAGGTAGCCCAAGTAGCCAAAAATTACGCCGCTGGCTCCAATGTGGATGCCCGGAGAGCCAAATAACCAGGTGCCCAGACCGCCCACCACCGCAGAAATGACGCTCACTATAAAAAAGTCGCTGACTTCGCGCAGCATAATTAGCCAACCCAGGGTGACGAAGGGAATGGTGTTACCAATTAAATGAGCCAAGTTTGCATGTAAAAAAGGCGCAAACAGAACGCCTCGTAGCCCAATCAGATTTCGCGGAATAATGCCAAACTGGTTCAAACCGCATTGCGCCAAGCCACCACGCAAATCCGTTTGGCATTGATTAAACCCGCCGTATAGAGAACCGCCGCCCCGCAGGACAAACAGGTCAAATAATTCCAAACCCCATGCCACCAGCACCAATCCACCCAAGATCACTATCTGGGTTTTGATTTCGTTAAAGACGCTTTGTTTATCTCCGTCCCGTGTCATGGGTTTTCCTTTCTCGTAAAGTCGGCTGGATGAATTCCCTTAATTGAGTTGTAGCGTTAAATTCGACTCATTGACTACCTGATTCGTTCAACAAATAGGTTTTGATAAATTGCACCGTAGAGTAAAACTGAAAATCGGCGTTGGGTTTCTTGGCAAATCCGTGCCCTTCATCCTTTGCCATTAGATACCAAACGGGGGTGTTGTTTTTCCGGACAGTTGCCACCATTTGTTCGGCTTCGTTCAGGGGAACGCGGGGATCGTTTTTGCCGTGGACGACAAACAAGGGCTTTTTGATTTTTTCGGCGTTGTTGAGCGGTGAGATGTTTAGTAAGAATTCTCGCATTTTAGGATCGCGTTCGTCACCATATTCTACCCGGCGCAAATCGCGGCGATAGCTTTCGGTGCGCTCTAGAAACGAGACAAAGTTGGAGATGCCCACAATGTCGATCGCCCCTTGGATGCGATCGCTGTAGGTCGTTGCTACTGCCAGAGACATATAGCCGCCATAGCTGCCACCCGTGACCATCACCCGGCTGGCATCCAGATCCGGCTGAGTTGCAATCCAATCCAGCAGCGCCCCAATATCTTTCACAGAGTCTTCTCGTAAAAAGCCATTATCTAGCTTGAGAAATGATTTTCCATAGCCTGCGGAGCCACGCACGTTAGGGAACAGAACGGCTGCACCCAGTTCGTTTAGATAATAATTCTGTCGTCCCAAAAACACGGGACGAAATTGGGATTCAGGTCCTCCGTGAATATCAATGATGACGGGGCGCTTGCCCGTAAATTTTTGAGCAGGACGATAGAGAAAGCCAGAGATGGTTTTGCCATCAAAACTTTTCCAGCGAACCAGATCCGCTTCCGAAAAAGTGCGGGTGTTAATGCCGCCTGTTTCACTTTCCGTCCAGCGCTCTAACTTATTTGTGGTCACATCAATGGAATAAATGTCGGCAGTAGACCGAGCCGATACAAAGGTAAAGCCAAGATCGCGATTGTTGCGATGCCACTTTAAGCTAAAGATGACTCCATTGGGCAACTTAGGCAGAGCAAGTTCTCGACGGGTTTTGGTATCCAGAAGATGCAAGACGCTAACTCCATCTTCGTTGGTGACAAAGGCGAGACGCTTGCCGTCTTCCGACAAGTCAAAGTCTTCCACATCCCACTTAATCTTGCTGGTGAGCGGCGTATAACGCTGGTTGGCAAAGTTGTAGTAAGCAAGCTGCTGAAATTCGGAGCCGCGATCGCTGACCACATACAAACCCTTACCATCTTTGCTAAACACTGCCGATTCATATAGCACCGTTTCTTTGCCTTTGGGCGTGAGCAGAGTGCGATTGCCCGTCTGCGTATCAAACAACCACAAATAGCTTTCGTTGGCAGACAGATATTGCGACACCAAAAGCTGGTGATCGTTCGGCGACCAATCCAACGGTGACCAACCGCCGCCTTCTACGCTTGCCAACAGGCGATCGCTGCTGGGTTTCGTCGGATCAATCACATATAAATCCGCATCTTTGCCCGTGCGACGAGTCGAGGTATACGCCATGCGATCGCCCTTGGCAGACCATACGCCACGGCTATTTTTAGACTTGCCATCCGTCAGCAGCGTCACTTCTCCGGTTGCCCCATCATAGCGATAGTTTTGGCTAAACTCATTGCCGCCAGCATCGCGGCTAAAAACAAAATAATTGCCCTGAGTTGGCTGATAGGTCGCGCCCGAAGGCGGTTCCGTAAAAAAGGTCAGTTGAGTCCGTGCTGCCAGCGGCGATCTCACCTGATGCACCTGAGCATTGTTACAAAATCGGGTGGAGATTAAAATTTCGCGCCGCTGGGGATGCCAACTCGCTAAACTGGCTGAGCGAAATTCCGTGTAGCGTTTGACTCCTTCCACCAGCGCCAGCGGAATCTCTGGAATTCCTTCCGCTACTAAATTTTCGTTTGGCGCGAAGCCTGCTGCTAGGGCTGAAGACATAGGAGTTAAACTGAACGCGATCGCAAACAGTAAGGCAACAGTAGAGCGGAGAAATTGCATCAGCCACATCCAGTAGGAATTTCAGTCGCCCTTGACTGTAACCTGTATCCCCTACCAGCGACAACGAATGACTGGAATTTTAAGTTTTGAGTTGGAGCTTGGAGTTTTGTTCGCGTTCGCGTAGCGTGTGCCTTTCACTCAGCGTCTCCGAAGGAGATATTTTAGATTTTGCCCATTCGCCCCTCGTCATTCGTCATTCGCCATTCGCCATTCGCCATTCGTCATTCGTCATTCGTCATTCGCCCCTCGTCATTCATCATTCGCCATTCATTAGACCCAGTTAATACTACGTAACCACTTCCACACTCCCGTATGCCGTCGCACAGTGATTCCTTCACTTTGCTCCCGCGCCAACGACATCAACTCCTCCGTAGTAAAGCTATACCCCAATTGCTCAGTGATTTTCAGAAATTCTTCTGGTCCCTGCATGTGATCAAATCGCTCTCGTAACGTTTCATCATAGGCAACGGCTTCCAAAAACCGACTTGCACTTTCTAAGGACATCGCCAAAATCTCCGTAATGAAATGATGCTCAGTTTCTCATCGGCAGAAAGCATACCGCTATATTAGACACGCGATGTGCGACTAAAACTACTGTGTCACAAGCTGGTCGAACTGCAACGGTTCATCGCTATGACGGTTGAGCCAACGACAGAGGGTATGAGCCAACAGCTTGCGGTTGAGGCGACTGGTTAAGTGCCACCGGTCTCGTGCCCAGACCTTTTCAACCCTGAAGCGCTCTACTAATTGACCAATGACCGTTTCAATGAGTCGTCGCATTCGTTGGAGTAACTTAACCCAGGCAGGATCGCGAGAGTCCTGCATATTGGAACGCAGAGCGGTTTGAAGTTCAATGCCAACCTGTCGAAGGTCTT
>QBMH01000198.1 GCA_003249025.1 Leptolyngbya sp.
CTAAGTCAATTTGGTTACATGATGTCGTCATTGGTCTATTCATCAACCGCTATGAATTTGGCTTGAATATTTAGCCTCAATCCACAGGTCTAGTCCATTACCGATTAGGGTGACTGGACTCATGCTGGTGATTCTTGTTCACGATATTCTAGTATCGCAGGATCAATTATTCTTTGGAGTTCTCTAAAACATCACAATCGGCTTCCCAACACTCTGCCTTGAGCGTTGCCTCAACAAAAAACTCACCTTTCCTTAAATCCTTTTCGTTGTATGGTTTAGCATCCTCATGCGTTTGCTTGAAAGCCTCAAGATACTCAGTTTGATGGGCTTTTCTCCGTTCTTCCAGAATACGGGGATAATCATGAGGCGTACCCTGATCCTCTGAGAACAGTAACAAAAATGCTTTACGAGGGCATTGGGAATAGGCAACAAATACCTCTGATGTAATCTTTTTGTCAGTCATGATGCTCCCTCCAGTGCAATGGCTGATCACTTTTCCTACAAACCTATCTCTGCTAACCATGCTCGGTGTTGGTAGCCGTAAGATCGGTTAACGACAGCGTAATGTATCCTTCTCCAACAAAATGTGTTGCAGTAATCACTCCTGGGAATCCAGTTGAGAACCCTACAATTTGACCTCCAAACCAGACGGTTCCGGCCCTGAACTCAATGATTTCCCCTCTGAACCACCAGGGTGTAGATTGGAATTCAAGTTTGGTAGGTTCGCCGAAGATTCATCGAACCACTTAGCTCAATCCCAGTTGGTAGTGCCCTAAAGGTAAGGGTGCTTGAAACTCCATGTCAGCATCAATTTCATCGATTTACTGCCCTGTGGAAAGATACAAGTATCTGCCCATGAGATCGCCCAGAGTGCCGATTATTTCGTTAATATCTTGGCTTTGTAGCTGCAAATGCATGAAAAAAGCCAGGATACTTCAGGTCTGCAATGTTGACCCTAAGCTCTGAAAGCTTTACATGAAAGGAGTTCTGTCCATCCTTACCTAAATAGGACTACCATAATTTCTAACGTCCCTGCCAAATAGCTCAACCGCAGGGCTGGAAAATCATCGCCTAGAGTGGCTAACAATATTCATACTGCTGCCAACTCACGCCTTCCAGCACCACGCGCTGTCCCGGCACGTCTGCGATCGTCGGAGACAAAACTTGAGAAGTTATAGAATTTACCATCCAATTCGCCCCTCTATTCTAGATGCGGCAGACCACCATTTTGAAGGACTCATTGATCCCTATGGGCAGATTCAATCGGGCGATCGCTCTACTAAACCTGGGTCAAAGCCGCGATCATAAATTTGATCATCTTTAACGAAGCGCGACATCGGGTTCCTTTTCGGTTGGCATCAACGCTCCAGAGTCAGGTGGATGAGGTCGTTTGGTGACGCGATCGCTCAACCCAATAATCACAATATACAGAACGGGCACCACAAATAGGCTGAGGAACGTTGCCACAAACAAGCCACCAAAGACCGCAGTTCCTAACGAAATTCGGCTAGGCGCACCCGCACCCGTTGCCACCGTTAAGGGATAAAAGCCCAACAGCGAGGCAAACGAGGTCATTAAGATTGGGCGTAAGCGATCTTGAGACGCTTCAATCACCGCTTTGGTCACCGACAATCCCTGTTCGCGCAATTGGTTGGCAAACTCCACAATCAAAATCGAGTTTTTACTTGCCATGCCAATCAGCATCACCAGACCCACCTGGCAATACACATCATTCGACAAGCCTCGCAGCGATTGGGCAGACAGCGCTCCCAAAATCGCCAGCGGCACCGCCAGCATAATAATCATAGGGTCAATGAAGTTTTCGTACTGGGCAGCTAGCACTAAAAATACAAACACCAGTCCCAAGCCAAAAATAATTGGAGCCAAGCCGCCCGATTGCACTTCTGCCAGGGCGGTGCCTGCCCATTCATAGCCAAAACCAGGGGGCAGCGTTTGGTCTGCCAAGGTTTGCATGGCTTTGATGCCATCGCCAGAACTGACACCGGGTGCAGACCCGCCAGAGATTTCGATCGCCCGAAACAGGTTGAAGTGGGTAATCGTCTGTGCGCCTGTCGTCGGGGTCACCGTCACCAAATTGCTTAAGGGCACCATGTCACCCTCCCCCGATCGCACATACAAACTGCCAATATTCCCTGGATTCGATCGAAACGCCTCGTCTGCCTGCACATACACTCGATAGCTGCGCTGCCCCAGATTAAAGTCATTGATATACTGAGAACCGAGTGCCGTCTGTAAGGTATTAAAAATGGTATCCACTGGAATTCCCAGTGTTTTTGCCAAATCTCGGTTTACATCCACCTTAAACTGAGGCGTACTGGCAGCAAACTGGGTAAATACTCGCTGTAGACCGGTTCCAGGCGAATTTGCTTGTCCAATCAACTTCTGGGCAGACTTGAGCAAATCTTGGATATCCGCACTGCCGCGCCGGTCCTGCATTTGAAATTGAAAGCCGCCAAAACTGCCCAACCCTCGAATCGCCGGGGGATTGACTGGCAGCACTCGCGCTTCTGTAATCGTGCTGACTTTACCAAATACCTTACCAATAATGGCTTGGGCAGATTGATCCGGGCGACGACGCTCATTCCACGGTTTGAGCGTGGTGAAGACCGCGCCTGTATTGGCAGTGTTGCCGCTGAAGCTAAAACCTCCGATCGCAAAGGTGCCCACCACTTCAGGAAACTCTTTTCGATCCAGCAAAATCTTTTCGACCTGGGCAATCACTTTATCCGTGTAGTTGAGTGAAACCCCTTCTGGCGCTTGAATAATCGTAATGAAGTAGCCTTGATCTTCTTCAGGCAAAAAGGCTTGGGGCACATGCATATATAACCAGGCAGTGGCACCCAGCAACACCACGAACAGACCAATCACCACCATTTTGAAGTGAACCAACCAGGTTAAGAACCCTCTGTAACCCTCCCGGACGCGATCGAATACCCGATTAAACCAGTTGAAAAACCAGGCAAGAAATCGGGGAGGACGTTGCCCCGGACGCAGGAGAATTGCCGCCAACGCAGGCGTGAGGGTGAGCGCCAGAAAGGTAGAAATAGTAATCGAGAACGCGATCGTTAGGGCAAACTGTTTATAGAGCGCCCCCGTTGTTCCTGGAAAAAACGCCACCGGCACAAACACCGCCATCAACACCAGCGACGTAGCCACAACCGCCCCCGTCAATTCTCGCATCGACTCAGAAGCCGCTTCCTTAGGGTGCATCCCCTTGGTTTGAATCAGGCGGCTGATATTCTCCACGACTACGATCGCGTCATCCACCACCAGACCTGTCGCCAACGTTAACCCAAACAGCGTCAAGCTATTGATCGAAAAACCAAACCCTTTCACAAACGCAAATGTGCCAATCAGCGACAGCGGAATCGTAATGGTTGGAATCAGCGTGGTGCGCCAATCTTGCAAAAAGACAAAGATCACCAGCACCACTAGAATGATTGCCTCCAGCAGCGTTTTCTGGACTTCTGCCAAGGATTCCTCAACATAGAGTGTCGTATCAAATGCCACCTGATACTTCATACCCGGAGGAAATGATAGCGCCAGTTTCTCAATCTCCCGTTTGACCCCTTCCGCCACATTCAGAGCATTACTGCCAGGAGCCGGAAACACGCCTAACCCCACGCCATCTTTGCCACGAAACCTCAAAAAGCTGCTGTAGTTTTCAGCGCCCAGTTCTGCCCGTCCCACATCTCGCAGCTTGATTAGCGTTCTGCTATCTGCGTCTGCCTTAATCACGACATCTTCAAACTCAGAAGCATCTTTCAACCGTCCCACTGCCCGCAGATCAATTTGATACAACTGCTCTTTCGATGAGGGAGATTGTCCGACTCGTCCGGCTCCCACTTCCAAATTCTGTTCCCGTAAAGCCGCAACCACATCCTGCACCACCAATCCACGGGATGCCAATCGTTCTGGATCAAGCCATAGCCGCATGGAATAGCGCCGTTCGCCAAAAATTCTGGCTTCGCTGACTCCCTCAACCCGCTTCAAAGCATCCCCAAGATACAGGTCAGCATAGTTACTTAAAAAGATGTTGCTGTACTCGTTATTTTCGGTGTAGAGACCGATCGCCAGCAAAATATTATTCGACTGCTTACTCACCCTAACTCCGGTTCTTTGCACCGTATCGGGTAGCTGAGACTGCACTGAGGAGATGCGATTTTGCACATCCACCGCTGCAATGTCTTTATCGCGAGTAGATTCAAAGGTGGCAGTGATAGTGCTAGAGCCATCGTTGCTGCTGGTGGAGTTCATGTAACGCAACCCTTCCACCCCGTTGATTTGCCGCTCCAAAATGGTGGTCACTGCACTTTCAACCACTTCGGCACTGGCTCCGGGATAGTTGGCACTCACCTGTACTTGAATCGGGCTGATATCGGGAAACTGATCGACGGCTAATCCTGGAATGGAAATTGCCCCAATCATCAAGATAATCAGCGCACAGACAATGCTGAAAACCGGTCGCTTGATAAAAAAGTCTGCCATAGGAGTAGGTTCTAGGTTTCGGGTTTCAGGTGTCGGGTTTCAAGCAAGAGGTGACAGGCGAGGGTGCTAGGTTTTGGGTTTCGGGTGCTAGGTTTTGGGTTTCTCACTGACTTCTAACCTCTAGCCCCTAATCTCTAGCCTCTACTTCGCTTCTGCGATCGCGCTACATTCTGACAGGTTCAAGATGCCAGAAACCACAATTTGCTCGTTGGGTTTAAGCCCTGTTAAAACGTTGTAGCTGTTGCCCTGGATGCTGCCCAGTTTGACGAGTCGCTGACGGGCAACCAGGGCAGGCGGGTTGCCTTTGGGCGCGCCGGGTGGTCCGGCTTGAGCCGCTTTGCTGAGAATTTCTTTGCAAGTATCATCTGGGGGTTGGGCAACAAAGACAAAGTTTTCTCCCCCCAAGCGAGAAATGGCAGAGGATGGCACCAGAATTCCCGGCAGCGATCGCCACACCACTCTGGCACGCGCAAATTGTCCATCTCGTAATTTGCCTGCGGAATTATCAAAGGTTGCCTTGACCAAAACGCTCTGAGAACGGCTATCAGACTGGGGTGAAACAAAACTAATTTTTCCTCTGCTGAGAATCGCTCCTTTGCCGTCGGTTAGCTCAACCGGCAAACCCGTTCGCAGGTCATAGGATTTTTCCAGCGGAATAGATAGATTCAAATCCAGGGATTCATTTTGGGTGACGGTCGTCAGCGTGTCTTTGACTTCAACAATCTGCCCCAGCCGCACGGGAATATCGCCCACTATGCCAGCAAACGGAGCTTTCATGGTAGCGTCTTGCAGTTGAGCAGTGTTGAGATCGACATTTGCCTGTGCTTGTTGCAGCCCAGATTCAGATTCGGCAATGCTGGCTTTGGCAGATTGAATGCGCTGATCGATCGCCCTCAGTTCTGAAATTGCCTTGAAGCGATCGCGTCCCACAATATCCAACTGCTGCTTTGCCAGTGCGCCTTCTTTGACGAGAGCCGCAATTCGTCGATAGTTCTGATTTTGCAAGTCTACTTCCGCTTGCTTAGCAATCCGATCTGCCTGAGTTGCCTGAAGCTGCGAAACGGCACTAGAGCGAATCGCACGGGCAGAATTAACGGCTGCCAACCCACCCGCAACCTGAGCTTCTCGCTTATCGGGCTTTAGTTGAATCAGTGGAGTTCCAGCCTG
The DNA here is from genome assembly GCA_003249025.1 of Leptolyngbya sp. Classification (GTDB taxonomy): domain Bacteria; phylum Cyanobacteriota; class Cyanobacteriia; order Leptolyngbyales; family Leptolyngbyaceae; genus ULC077BIN1. The sequence continues at coordinate 5,677 of QBMH01000198.1, forward strand.
GACGCGATCGCCCGGTTTCACTAAAATCCCGCTGACCCGCCCCGTAATTTCTGGCTTAATAATGACTGACTGCAAAGATTCTAGCGACCCGACGTACTCAGAAGACTCCTGCACAGTGGTCTTCTGAGTCGTTCCTAGCTTAACCGGAATGCCTTGGGGCTGCTCTGCTCCGGCTCCCTGCTTTCCTGCGGCTTGGCTAGCCTGCCACCAGCGCCAGCCAAATCCTAAGCCCAGCAGCAACAGCAATAGTCCACCAATTGCCAGCCAACGGTTCGTGGATGATTTTGAGTTTACGGGCGATCGCGCCCCATGTATTGGAGGCGGAACTTCATGTTCTTGTACCTCAACAGGCTCCGAATACTTCGACGAAGGAACAGACATTCACATACCTCGTTTGAGCTTATCGATTACTCACGCCTTGCCAACAACCATAAACTTATATAAACCATTTGCCTACGCCCTAGAGATAGACCCGATTGGTGGAGGCTACTAGTTGAATAAATAAATCCTATCGTAAAAGATGGAAATATAAGTTTCAGTAATACTACTTTGAAAAGCTAAGGCGGAAGGTAAAAAACAAAGACCAAAGAGTAGCGGGGAAGAGAAAACGAGGCTAATTTAACCCATCGTCTTGTTTTCCACTTGCCGACATACGAAGTAGGTTTAAAAGTGGAAAATTCAGAGTGATTACCTAAAGATTCACCCTGAATCCAGTTCAACTAAGTAGGCAGATGTAATTATTGGTAGGACACATTGAGCGAAGTCAAAGTGCTCAATTGCCTTTAGAAAGAAGGTTCGAGCGGAGTCGGAACCCGGTAATTTAGGCTAGCTTTAATAGCGAAGTTTTTTACAGAGTTTTTCCGAGTTCTGATTTCATTCGTTCTAAAGTCAGGTTCATTTGATCAAACATTTGCTGAGGAGTCATGCCAAACTGACCCAGTTGAGTCCGCAACTGTTCAACGGTCATTTGTGCCATAAAATCTTCAGATAGTTCAAACCGCTTCATAAAAATCTTGTAGCGATCCATCATGGCTTCCATCTGATCGATGAACATCTTTTTGCCTTCGCGATCAAACTTCCCGTAGCTACCGCCTAGCTGCATAAGGGATTGGTAATCCTCAAACAACTGCTTTGCCTCTTGTTGAACAATTTCAGAATCAAAAAATCCCATCGCTTTCAACCAATTTTTGATGAATTCAGAAAAGCAACATTTCTGAATGTGGCTATTTCAACATCTTAGAGCGATCGCTGACTCTAAGTTAAGTAGGGGTTTCACCACTCTGCCACAGTGTTTACTTCCCCGATCTCAGAAAGCCAAATAATCCGCCACGCTTTTGGGTAGCCGCATCCCGATTCACAGGAGGTTTTTTACCATTGGTTGGTATAGGAGAGGAATGCGGAACAACGATACCCGCTTGAGGCGCATATTTAATCACTAGAGGATCACTGGGGTTTAGTTCTAGCGCCCGCTTCAGGTGCGCTCTTGCCATACCCTGCATCGCTTGCCGTAGATAAGCAACGCCCAATAAGGAGTGATACTCACTTTTGTCAGACTTAAGCTTAATGGCATCCCGTAGCTCGTTAACGACTTCTGCCCAGTTGCTATTACTTGCATACTGCCTAGCGCGTCGGTAGTGGCGCTGGTCATAGCTTTCGGTCACCACTTCAGGTGTAACTGGGGTGGGTGTAACGGTGAAGGGCTTTGCATCAGCAGCGGCAATGATACCAGAACGCTTCTCGCGAACTCCCATATCGCCCAACTTAAGCTGAAGATAAATCAGATTTAGCTCACCCAGTTGCTCTGTGATGGACTCAAACTGATCCATATCTTGATATTGGGTCTCTGCAAGTTGGGCGATCGCTTGCTCATAAAAAACATCCACTGCGCTGACAGGACGCTCAATTAACTGACGTGCCATAGGGCTTTGGGGCGCGATCGCTCCATTTCGCTTATTCAATAGGCGCACTTTAATCCGAAGATTGGCAACGCTTTCATTGCGTCCCTTTTCCAACTTCAAGCTTTTATAGGCAGGGTTTACTAGGCTTGCCAGCAGTTGGGTCGCCAGTTCCTTTGCGTCTCCCTCTAGCCCAAAGCGATCGGGGTGCAGCAGTTTGGCAATATCTCGGTAGCGTTTAAGCACACGATTGTTATCCGCTGTTATGGCAACACCCAGCACAGCATAAGAATCAGTAAACTTTTTCGTCCAGTCAGGAATAAGCGAACTTTGCGACATCGAAAGGCAGCCCTAGCGGTATAGGTAAATTCTAAAAGTAATAAACTTTCAAGACAAATAAACAACTCTTCTATAGAGTAACGAGTCTGAGCAAATGCGCCATCTTCATTAGGTCGTAAACCGTTAGCTAAGCAATGCCTGATACTATCCAGACAGTTATTGATGACGATGAACTGGCGACGCACCTCTGAATTAAAGGCAATAGCTTAACAGGGGCAAACTCTAGAGACACTGAAGACCTGTAAGGGTATTTACACACTAATCTAATGTACTGTGCAGAAAATGTCTTAACCGGATGGGTTTATGAATCCTTGATATAATTTTCGCCCAGGTTTTACAGAGGCAGAGATAAAATAAATGCAGTTGCCTTAGACTAAGCAATAGAAGGAGTTAGGTACGTGTGGCGATCGCCCAGTTGGAACAGCATTTTGAGTCAGCCAAAAGATCGAAAAGTTGCTTCTTTGCTAGCGTTAGCTGGCATGATTGCCCCCATTTCAGGCTTTCACAAGTTTTACCTGAAGCAACCCCTATGGGGGACATTGTATTTACTGTTATCGTGGACCCCTATTCCTCGCATTGCGTGCGGCATTGAAGCGGTTTGGTACTTATTTCAAGACCCTAACGAATTCGATGGGCGGTTTAATGATACGATCCCATCTTTAAACACGGTAAAGACCCCATCCCTGAATATCGACCCCACTAAAATTAGCGCGATCGCCGATGCCGTTCGACAACTCGACCAACTCCGCAGCGATGGATTAATTACAGAATACGAATTTGAGCAGAAGCGGCGGAAATTGTTGGATCATATTGGATGAGCAGTACGGGGTGCGGAGTGTGGAGAAAAGATATCAGCTCAAAACTTAAAATTCAAAACCGTCCTTTTCCCTCTTCCTCCCATGGCGTTACGTGATTGGCTGGTGAATGCGACTCAATCTAAATCGATGCAGACCCGGATCTTGAGTGATCCTTACTATCGATTTCAAACTTTTGAGGAATTGCAACTAGCAGCTAGCTTAGGCATAGAAATTGATGTGAATCAAGCAGGGATAGATGATTGGTTGCGGTTGCCGGGTTTATCTATTCATCAAGCGCGATCGCTGGTGGAGCTTACTCAATCAGGAGTTCACCTCCATGCTTTAGAAGACATTGCGGCAGCATTGGGGCAACCGGTGCAGCGGCTCAACCCTTGGAAACCTGTGCTGCTGTTTTGTTATTACGATGAAGATAGCCTTCATACTATTCGACCGATTAATGCAAACACAGCATCGGTAGAAGCACTCGTGCGAGTTCCCGGTGTGGATACCTATTTAGCGCGGGTAATCGTCCAAAACCGTTCTCCTCACCCCTATCGCAACTTAACCCACCTCCAAAAGCGACTTTCCTTGTCGAGTGATACAGTCGCTAAACTTCTGCACTACCTGACGTTTTAGAGGGTTCGGGTTTCAGATTCACCTCTAGACCCTGA
>QBMH01000199.1 GCA_003249025.1 Leptolyngbya sp.
GATTCTTGTTCACGATATTCTAGTATCGCAGGATCAATTATTCTTTGGAGTTCTCTTAGTCTCTTGAGAGTCAACTCTTCACACTTAAGCAGACTGAAAAAATTATACTTAGGATGGAAGTATTTCGAGAAGATTTAATTCCAAATTGCATCTTTTCGATAGTAAAAATGTACCATCCACCGTCTCTATCTATCCGCGTTACCGAAATAGGTGAATATATTCGCTACCGCTCCTGTGAGAGACGGTTCAAACTGGAGTACAACGGTCGAGCTATAGCCTCAGAACTGCTGTTTGCAGATCGCTTATTCAATACCATTGACCCGGTTCTGCAAGAGGCTGGCAAGCAGAGAGAAAATTCTTGGGAATTATCGCTACAGAGCCAGGGATTGACTGATTTGACTAGCTTCTCAGCCCACCCTGAGCCTACAATGTGGAGTGAGTTTGCGACAAGCCTAAGCAGCGTCCCTGTTGGTAATAATGCTTATGGGCGTGAAATTTCACTTCACGCTAATTTAGGCGCTTTCACGATCAGCGGACAATTGGACTTCATAGTGGTGCTATGGAACGGCTCTCAACCTCGGCTTAGAATTGTCGAATGTAAAGCAAGTAGACGCGATCGCACTTACCATCGGATTCAGGTCACTCTCTATCGAATGATGCTTGGGACAATTCTTGAATCTCATCCTCTTTTGATTGGTGGGCACCGTATTAGAGAGAAAGACGTGGAATGTGTTGTTGTACGTATTCAGGAAGACAACAATTTAAGCCAAGATATCCTGGCTCTTCCAGCCTTAAATCTAGAAACTGAGGAAGCAGATATTCGGCGGTTGCTCTCAGCAGGTGGAAATTTAGAAAGGATCGTTAACAGCGATCTGGCTAATTTGGATTATCAAATAGAATCCAAATGTGATGACTGTGTTTTCAGCGTTCATTGCCTAACGGAAAGCGCTCGTGAAAGGCGATTAGAGTTGCTTGGGTTAGAGCCATCGGTTATACGTAGTTTGAGAAATGCAGGGATTAATCGTATAGACGACTTAGCAGACGTTAACCTGACAGGTACTCAAGCAACTACTTTGCGTCAAGATGCGGGCTTCTCGGGCAACCTCGAATTGATGGGAATTCAAGCACAAGCACGCCGCAAAACTTTACCTGGTGGTGATACTCTTCCTGATGAGTACGAAGTGAATTCGTTGCCGAATACTGGACAGGGACAATTACCTGAGCACGAAACCTCTGATGGGAGAAGACTAATCAGAGTTTATCTATCAATAGAGTATGACTATGTAGAAAATCGAATTGGAGCTTTAGCAGCTCACGTTACCAATAGTTCCTGGCAACTGCATACGGGGTGGGTAGATGGAGAATTAAATCCCGAAACAGGTCGTGTGCGAAGAGCACCTAATCCTATTGTTCAGGAACGCAACGAAATTGGTCGAGATGCTAACGACCGACCAATCTACGAAGAACGTGAATTGCAAAGCAAAGATGTCATCTACTTTAAAACTGATCCGTGGTCAGGTGACTACGTAACTGATACAAGTGCAGAGCGTACGCTAATTCAGGCTTTTCTGTCTGACCTAGTTGATAAGATCGCAGAAGTGGCTGAGGTCAAAGAAGCACCAATTCACTATTACATCTGGTCAAGATCAGACATGGGGCAATTAGTTGAAGGTTGCTCCCGTGCTAGTTCTAGATTGTTGGCAAGTTTACGAGAACTTTTGGGATGCCGGGATAGCTTGGAACAATTAATCTATTCGTGTCTGCAAGAGGAAATTGACCAACGATTTGCACTTGGTTGGACGAGCAGAGGACTTTCGGTTGCAGCATCGCTCAAATGGTTTGGTAATACATATCACTGGCAACGACGCGTAAGTGGACAATCAACCCCTCTACATCAAGAATTTACTCAGGACATTTTTGACTTTAAAACTGATTTATGGATTGATCCCTCGGTTCCTGCTTGGACTAGGGAAGGAAATGGAATACGTCACAAATTTGAGATTCGTAGCCGTTTTCACGATTCATTGAGCGCACCATATTGGAGAGCTTTTTGGAGAACTTTACCAGACCCAACTGAGGTTCAGGATGCAAGAGTACGTCGGGCTATAAATTCTTACAATCATGCTCAAAAACCTAACAAACTTCGTGAGTATCTGCGCGCGCGTGTCCATGCCCTTCGTTGGATTGAAGAGAGAATCAGATTTAAGAATCGGGAAATTAGTAAACCAAGTTTAGTCATTGAAGATCTCCCTGATTTCAGCCTTGGTGTTAATGACACTGCGAGAGCAGCGCTTGATTTCTTAAAACTTGACCAACACATAAAACTCACAAGTTGGATCGCTGAGCACCTTGTGCCTCCTCTATACAGAATTTCTACAGGCAAAACGATTCCTGTGGAAAATGTCATTTCCCAGGGGCAAAAACTTCTGTCCGCAACTCTTAACCTGACTGGATTTGATATTAATTTTGAAGCCTTTAGGAATAACTGTAACCTGAGTGTAGGCGCATTTGTTAGGCTTAGTCCCTTCTCTGAACCAAATCGGGGACAAACATTCAGGCAGCTTACGGCTGGGGGAATCACCTGTACTATCAGAGATTTTAACTGGGATACTGGTGAAATTAGTTTGTCAGTCGTGGACTTCCCAAAAAGCGATTTGTATCGATTAGGCAGTCGAAAACCAGATCTTGGAACTGTCTTTGATCGTGCAACCTTAGATGAAAGTCCTTCAGATTTTGTTGCTCCTAGAGTAGACAATCGACTTCAGTCTGTAACCAATAGCCACGTCTACCAGTGGTTTCACCCTGAGAAAGCCCAGATTCCAGCACAGGAAAATATTGATCCTGCTGATATGAATCAATACAAAGAAGTGCTAAGAAATTTGCACCTGCAAGGTGGGCGACAATTGGCAGAGGAGCAATGTAATGCAGTAATTGAAGGTTTGACAACAAGAATTCAGCTTCTTCAAGGACCACCTGGCACAGGTAAAACAGAGACAACTGCTGCTGCTACCTTACTCAGGATTCTTGCACGACGTAGAGTTCATGCAGAAGGGAAGAAACAGTTGGGAGACATTATTCTGATAGCGGCCCATACTCATACTGCTGTCAATAACCTCCTCCAGCGTATCGACAGAGTGGTGTCATTCTTCGAGGATGCAGTTAGTCACGTGGGGTTGACTATGCCCCACGTCTGTCTCAGCAAAGTGGATGCAAAAGTTGAAGAATTGCCTCTTCTAGGAGCCAACATCCGCTCACTCGTTAAACCTTATCTAAGAAATATTCAAGAATTTAGAGATGGATCTGTATTAATTATTGGCGGTACAACTGGTGCAATCTTGAAGATGACTCAGGAGCTGGACAGTAAATCAACATTCAAAGGATTCCCTGTCTCGACATTGATTGTTGATGAAGCAAGTATGATGGTATTCCCTCATTTATTAGCTTTAGCAACAATAGTCAGTACAGACGGTGAAATCATGCTAACTGGTGATCATCGTCAGCTATCTCCGATCATGGCGCATGATTGGGAGAATGAGGATCGTCCACCTGTAGTTGCATATCAGCCATATGTTAGTGCCTACCAAGCTATCTTAAACATCAAGCAAAATCCAGGGGTTCCAGATTCTCAGATCCTTTGCTCTGGATTAAGTTTTACTTTCCGATTACCGCCATTAATTCGAGAATTAGTGGCACGGCTTTATGTGCGAGATGGCATTCACCTAACAGGTCCGACACGTAACAGTTCTAGAAGAACTACCAGCGCAACAAATTGGGAGAAATTATGGAGTGACTCAACAGGACTTTACCTTGTTTTACATTCTGAAAGACAGTCCAGAAAGAATAATCCAACTGAAGTCGCAGTTATTAGACATATCTTAGAAGCCCATCATACTCAAATTCCTGAAGGTTCTGTAGCTATTGTCACGCCACATCGAGCACAAAGAACACTATTGACCAGTGAACTGGAAGACTACCAGAATGTTGTAGATGTGATTGATACCGTAGAGCGTTTGCAGGGCGGTGAACGCCCAACTGTGATTGTTTCGGCTACAGCAAGTGACCCTTCTGCAATTAGTAAAAATGTGGAATTTATTCTTGATTTAAATCGCTCTAATGTAGCGTTTTCTCGTGCTCAGGAACGGCTAATTGTCGTTTGTTCTAGTTCTTTACTTGATCACATTCCTGCTGACTTAGAGCATTATGAGTCGGCTCTGCTCTGGAAAGCACTCCGTGAAATTTGTTCTCAAGAAGTTGCTCATGAAACTGTAAATGGGCACAGAGTTCAGATTTTTACTCCACCAGATACGATTCCAGAAGCAATTGTAGGTGGCGAATTATGAAGCGATTTTAAGGCTTTGTTTGCTCCCTATATCTAGAATCAGATTTTTATTCAATTTGCTAGTTCCATCAGAAAGCGTAGTTGAGGACAAAACGCTTTCAACAATCGCTTTGACCACTTCTACATGCACCCCATTTCCTAATGCCTTGAATGCTCTTTCTCGTCTTTCAGGCAAGATGTGTCTCTCTGGTAATCCTAAAAGTAACAGTCCTTCGGTTCGCGAAAGAAATCGCTTCTTAGGTCCAAGAATGGGTATCTGTGTTTCTGTCATAGCCACCAAAGAGGGAATCGAGGAATATCGTTTCACTCGTAAACCCGAAGGGCGAAACTGCAAAACATACTTCCATAAATTCCTTGATTCCCCCTGACAGTTCCATTCCAACTTTCTCAAAGAGGGCGGGAACTGCTTGAGAGCATCTAACCATTCTTTTGTAAAGAATTTGGAATATTTGTTGAACCACTCTCGATTTTGCCGCAAAAACTTTATTTTCCACTCAGGGAAATGAAGCTGTGGAGTTTGAGCATAGCTTGGCAGAAGTGCTAACAATTCATCTTTTCTCATCCTTCTTTTTAAGGGATGACCACTTAAACATGCTCGTAACTCCTTAGTTGTAGCAGCATAAGGAGTGTAGTTTTCAAATGGATATGTCGCCTCAAATTCATCTCCCCAAATGGGGAAAGATGGCAAAGCAACTAGCTTTTCAGGCAAGCTCTTAATCAATTGATTCCAATGGCTTATGCAGTCTTTCTGCTGTTGAGAAAGCGCTGTTTCCTGTTTTTCTTGCTTTGACAGCTCTGTATTCAGCTTGATGTATTTTTCTAGAGGAATTAGCGGTTGCACGTTTCTAGCAGGAAAAGGATCTGGAGGTAATTCTGCACCTAGAAGACCAACGATAAAAAATCTCTCTCTACAATGTGGAAATCCTAAATGGTGAGGAGATAAAAGCCCTGATCCGCCAGTTCCTACATGAGTTGTTCCACGGACACTATATCCCAGTTTTTCTAGTCGAGCTTTTACGACCTCCCATGTACGACCGGAGTCATGACGTTCAAAATTACCGACATTCTCTAGGAAAATGTATGTAGGCTTACACCTTTCTAAGATATCCAGAATTTCATGAAAAATAGTCCCTTCCGTTGGATCATTGAACCCACGTTGAAGACCAGATTTCGAGAAAGGTTGGCAAGGAAAACCAGCACATAAAATATCGTGTTTTGGAACTAATTTCTTGAATTCTCGAATATCACCATAAGTTAAGTGAGCAACTGAAGGAAAGTTTTTTTTGTAATTTTCTCTTAGTTCTTCGTTGATCTCAGACGTAAAGACGCACTCAAACCCAAAGCTAGATAGTGCCTCGTGAAATCCTCCCAAACCAGCACATATATCCACAAAACTTAAGCTCATCCGTTATTTTTACGTACCCTATAAACTAATCCCAATGAAATTTTACTTCCATGGTGTGCGATTAGTACAAAAGACTCAAAGTGGCATACGACAACGATTCGTTCATTTTGGGGTCATAAGGAGCTACCGTTCTGATTGCTGCTGATCAAGGGGTTTGGGGAGCCGTGGAACAGTAAATGTACTTAAGGCTCAAGTCTCTCTGCAATCACCTGATTACGCGCGAGCAAGCGCGATACCATAGACGGATGCACATTGAACAGCCGAGCCGCATCGGCAGCGGTCTTTTGTCCTGAATCCACCCAGTGTTGGATTTCTTTTTCCTGGTGTGCTTTGAGTTTGGGGCGACGACCGCCAACGCGCCCTTCCTTTCGAGCCGCATTCAAGCCATTACAGGTACGTTCGCGTAGCATGGCGCGCTTGAAGGCTTAGTTTTAGCAACGGACAAAAAATGGTCGTTAAGGCTGAAAGACTCATGAATTAAAGCTTTCAGCGATTACTTTACTTGAGTACTTGTTGGCTTGAACTGTCCCATCTTTAGCCACAAATGGGACAGTTCAAGTCATAAGCAACGGTTTTACGCCATTACAGGCTTCTCAGCAGTAGTTGACTAGACCTCGTAAATGGGACAGTTCATTCCAACCGCTCACTAACGACCAGAATTTTTCCGCTGCTATAACTAAGCCTAGATCCACAAACCCACTGAATAAAAAGCTCTTGCCAACTCACATTAAATAGGAGGCAAGAGCAAATTGATCGCTAATCAGATTGAATCAAATCAAACGCTAATCGCTGGAATCTCTTCAATTGGGTATTTAGCTGACTTCCAGGCTTTTAGACCACCCATCAGTTCGGCAACATGTTGATATCCGGCTTGCCGCAGTTTAGATGCGGCTTCAGCCGTTTGCTCATCTGTGTCACCGTAAACGTAAATATCCCGAACCAATTCGAGGCTGGCACGGGCACGATCAACAAGTTCCTCAATGGGCATCGCGATCGCGCCCACAATTCGGCTGGCGTTAAAAGCGTTTCTATTTCTGACATCAATAATAGTCAAAGCAGGTTCTCCCCAATCCAATCGATTCTTCAGAGCATCAACGCTAGATTTATCCTGAATAGCTTGGGGGATAAGAATAGATCCAAATAAACCAGCCATATTTCACCTAGGGTAAAGGGTACGGTCAGAATGCTGTAACTGTTATGAACAAAGCTGTAGATTAAGATGCAATCTACGCTGATTTACGATCTAGGCAACTCGCCAAATCGACTTCTGCTTGACTGAGCTTAGGGGTAGCCTTGAGGTTCAAAGCTCTCTCAATTTGGTCGTTGCCCATTTCGCTCAAAGCTTGCTTAAGGCTAGGTTGACTGAGCTGTTTGGGTAAGCAATTAATTAAGGCACTTAAGCGATCGCCTTTGGCAGCGGCATCAACCATTTGAGAAGCAGCTTTTTCAGTAGCAGCAACGTCAACATTAGAGATAGCGAGTGCCGGATTAATCGATAGTCCTGGTAGCCAAATTAAACTAATCAGCAAGCCCATCAGAAACGTGCGGCGTAGCAAGCCCAGAAACTGATTAAAGGATGAACTGAAAATAGCAAAATTCAGCACATTACGGTTCTTGATACGTGAGCGCGTGGTCATAGAAATCCTTTATCAAACTCAAATTTGCTTGAAGAAAGCTTCCTCTAAACTCGGATTAAATGACGGTGAAAAACTCAGCGATCAGTGATGACAGGTAAACTACAGCGAAAAGCGTTTTGCTCAGCCAACCTACAAATTAATCCGCTAGCTTACAACAGATTCCAGAAGTGAAGAGTACCCTGACCAGAAAATGCTTCAATTAGAAGAACAGATGCAAAACCAATCATTGCAAAACGTCCATTCCAACTCTCAGCCTGAGGAGTAAATCCCCAAGCCCAACCGTTGCGAGTGTTAGAAGCAGAGATGTTTTTTGTTGGACTTGCCATGATAAGTGTTCCAAACTAGGTGGGTGTGAAAAGTAAATCAACTATGACAAGTGAAGCTTACTTTCTGTTTTAGATAGAAGCAGGATCTAAATCTAACTTCCACTCGTGTTTCAGTAGACTCTGATACAGCGTTTCCTGAATCATCATGAGCCGATACTGCTCAACCAAAAAATCTTGAGCTTGTTTATGAGACATCCCTTGGACTTGATCTGCAAAAAGTCTGATGCTGAATTCTTGCTCTAGGGTGAGTTCGCTCGCCTGATTCACATGTGCCTCCTGTAAACTGATTTGGGTAAAACTGTGAGCCTGATGTAACCTAACCGTCTTGCAATTTATTCTGGAGTGAAACGGCTCGTTACGCTTATTGCGTAAGCTCTCGGACTGTCAACTAGGAACAACACCCAAAGCGGTATATTACGTTATGTAAATCAATATAACAAATTATTTACATGATTTGACATTCGGAAAATCTTATACTGTCGATTCTTTTGAAGGTGAGAGTCCCCCTTGAATAGGCATACGACAACGATTCGGTCATTAGCCACCTGGAAGCCTGGAATGAGGGTTGTCACCAACTTCTTTCGGGATCGTCCCAGGATGCCATATCCCCTTCAATAAAACAGCGGCGCAGATCCGCGAGGCTTTCTGCCTCCGCAAATATTTCTCTACATATAATTTGGTCTAGTTGGGGTTGAGCCGACATACACCCAAAAAGTGCAAGATAGGCTGAAAAGCCTTATTTGGATTGAGTTTCAGAGAATCTATTGAAGCGAGGCTCAGCAGCAGTACTTCTTACACCTGGTTTTAGTGCGGAAGCGTGGCCAGATAAAGGATTCAACCGCATTTCATAGCCTAACAACTGAATATCACCGAAAAAAGGGTGGTAGTTCTAAACAAAGTTGCTGAACTGGCGGAGCAAGGGTTGACTCTGCCAGGTTGGAAACCGTGAGTCCTAGTAATCGAACTCTGCGAGATCGATCCAAGTGTTCCTCCAACAGCGAGATCGCCCGATTGCAAAGCCTCTGCTGATCCTTAAACAGCACATCTATGGTTTGGGCACGCGTAATCTGCTGATAGTCAGCGTATTTAATCTTCAGAGTCAACGTGTAGCCATACCGCTGGTGTTTTTCCATGCGAGTCACCACTTCTGCTGCCAGCTTTTCCAAAGCAGCAATCATCGGTTCAATGGTCTCCAAGTCGGCGGCAAACGACTGCTCTGCCCCAATCGACTTGCGAATCTGGTTGGGGTTGACTGGGCGATCATCTACGCCTCTCGCGACTCCATAGTAATACCTGCCTGCCTTACCAAAGTGAGTCACCAAATCTGCCTCTGCCCATTGCTTCAAGTCTGCTCCCGTCTGAATTCCCAGGTTTTGCATCTTTTGTGCTGTAGCTGCACCCACTCCATAGAACTTTTCAATTGGCAGGTTAGCCACAAAGGCTGCTGCCGCTTCGGGGGTAATCAGGTATAGCCCATCCGGTTTATCTAGCCCAGAGGCAATCTTTGATAGAAACTTATTGATGGACACTCCGGCGGATGCGGTCAGTCCGGTTTCTTGTTGAATGACCCCTTTGATTTCTCGGGCGATCGCCATGGCGGAAGGAATTTCTGGCTTGTTTTG
>QBMH01000019.1 GCA_003249025.1 Leptolyngbya sp.
CCCTCCCCCACCGCCGATCCCGAACTCCCCCAAGGACAGGTACGCCTCGACTCTGCTTTTTATATTGAGCGATCGCCCCATGAAACCCAGTGCTATCGAGAAATTTTGCAGCCGGGAACCCTGATTCGGATCAAAGCACCCCGTCAAATGGGCAAAACCTCGCTGATGTCGCGAATTTTGTATCAAGCAAGAGAGCAGGGCTTTCAAACGGTGCCCCTCAGCTTTCAACATGCGGATGTGGGCATTTTTTCCAGCTTGAGCGCCTTGCTGCAATGGTTTTGTGGCAAAGTCGCCCGGAAACTCCGCCTGCCCCATCAAATCGACCAATATTGGACCGATACCTATGGCAGCAAAGATAATTGCACCCTGTACTTTGAAGATTGCCTCCTATCCAAAATCGAAAGTCCTTTGGTGCTGGGATTGGATGAAGTCGATCGCGTCTTTCAATATCCTAAAATTGCCGATGATTTCTTTGGCTTGCTGCGTGCCTGGTATGAAGAAGCCGGATATGGTGGCAATGACAGTGGTTTATGGGAAAAGTTGCGTCTGGTCGTGGTGCATTCCACCGAAGTTTATATTCCCCTGGATGGCAACCAATCGCCTTTTAACGTCGGCTTGCCGATTGAGCTATCGGAATTTAACCCTAGCCAAGTGGCAGATCTGGTGCAGCGACATGGATTGAACTGGCAGACCGCACAGGTTGAGCAACTGATGGCGATCGCCGGAGGACATCCCTACCTCGTTCGGGTGGCGCTCTATCACCTTGCCCAACATGCGCTCACTCTCAGCGATCTAATCCAAACTGCCCCCACCGAAGCAGGCATTTACGGCGACCACCTGCGCCGCCACCTATGGAACCTGAAACAGCATCCTGAACTCGCCCACGCCTTTAACCGCGTCGTCACTAACTCCGAACCCACGGAACTCGATTCCATCCTCGCCTTCAAACTCCACAGTATGGGCTTAGTTCACCTCCAAGGAAACGAAGTCACCCCCCGTTTTGACCTCTATCGTCACTACTTCCGCGATCGCTTAGAAAAAGAGTAAGGGCGCAGCATTCGGCAGCTAGTCTTTGATTGAGTCATCAAGTGATCGCCCGAATGCCACGCCCCTACAGGAATCTGAAAATCAAATTCCACCCTCCACAATCGAACTTGCCCATGTCTATCTCACCCTTTACCTACAAAGTTGGCGGACACCTGCCCCTCGATGCGCCTAGTTACGTCGTGCGGCAAGCCGATCGCGATTTATATGAAGGCTTAAAAGCAGGGGAATTTTGCTATGTGTTGAACTCGCGGCAAATGGGCAAAACGAGTTTGCGGGTGAGGGCGCTCCATTACTTGCAGGCGGAGGGTATTGTGGGTGTGGCGATCGACCTCAACAAAATTGGTAGCCAAGAGATTACGCCCGATCAATGGTATGCGGGGTTGATGCGGCGATTAGTCACCAGTTTTAACCTGCCTGTAGAGTTGCGAGGTTGGCTGCGCGATCGCGAATATCTGCCGCCTGTGCAACGATTAAGCGAATTTTTGGAACAAGAACTATTGGCAGCAGTTCCCGAAAAAGTAGTAATTTTCATTGATGAAATCGATAGTATTTTGAGCTTAGGATTTCGGACTGAAGACTTTTTTGCCTTCATTCGTGCCTGCAATGAATATAATCGATTGACCTTTGCCTTACTCGGTGTTGCCACTCCTTCAGACTTGATTCAAGATAAAAACCGCACTCCATTCAACATTGGTCGCGCCATTGAGTTGAATGGCTTTAAGCTTTCGGAAGCTAAACCGTTAGTGGATGGACTAATTCATAACTCTAGTCAGCCTTGGACAGTGCTGGAAGCAATTCTAGAATGGACAAGCGGACAACCTTTTTTAACTCAAAAATTGTGTAAGTTAATCTACATTTCTGAACAAACAATTCCCACCGGAAAAGAAAGCTCATGGGTTGATCAATTTGTGCGAGAGCATCTGATTGACAATTGGGAAGCAACTGATGAGCCACCCCATTTGAAAGCCATCCGCGATCGATTACTCCGAATTGGGCAACGCAGCCGAGGCGTAGTTGATGTTTATCAACAGCTTTTGAAACAAGGCGAAGTGGAAGCCGTAAATACTCCCGAACAAATGGAGTTACGTCTGTCTGGATTAGTCGTCAAACAAGCTGGAAAAATCCGCATTAGCAACCAACTTTATAGCACTGTTTTCAACTACAGTTGGGTGATCAAAGCGCTGACAGACTTGCAAGCAGACTTCATGCAAGTAGTCTCCAGTCAGGAACAAAAGCTGCTCTCCATGCTCAGCGTCATGGAAGGCAAAGATTTTGCTGATATTCTCTACGAAATTTTAGGATCAATTACCCTGCGGATGGGTGATTTATTAGGTGCCGATCGCACTACCATTTTCTTTATTGATGAAGAAAAAAACGATATTTGGTCGATCATCGCTCGGCATGAAGGAGCCGATTTTCCCGACATTCAAATCATTGCCAATCAGGGCATAGAGGCGCAGGTGACTAACATCACAAAAAAGGTGTCGCGGGACGAGTCGGAAACCAGTGATGGCTACCATATCTACAATGAAATCCTGCTGCCACTGATGAATGATCATCACAAAGTGGTTGCCGTGGTGCAGTTGGTCAACAAGCTGAAACGATACTCACCGTCCCATCGCCCCACCGCTGTGCCCAATGCCATGATGCCGCTGAGCGATCGCGTCAATCCCCACGGCTTCACCCAATCAGAGCAACACCAGCTAGAAGAATATGCCCCCGCCATTCTTCGCATTTTGGCGCGTTGTCAAGACTGCTATAAATTGACCCAGCGGTTGCAAGCATCGGAAGCGCTCACAGAAGCCACGCGATCGGTGTCTCAAAGCAGCCTCGATTCAGACGAAATTATTGGGCGGGTGATGGAAGCGGCAAAAAAACTGATGAACGCCGATCGCACGACACTTTGGCTGATCGATCGCGTCAACAATCAGCTTTGGACTCGCATTCCATTTCAAGATGGCACCTTCAAAGAACTGCGAATTCAAATTGGCGAAGGGTTTGCCGGAAAAGTTGCCGAAACAGGCGAACCGCTGAATATTCCCTTCGACCTTTATGAAAATCCCGATTCTGATACCGCCAAACTGACCGATCAAAAAACTGGCTATCGCACCTGTAGCCTGCTCTGTATGCCCGTTTGGAGTCCAGATGGGGCATTGCTGGGCGTGACCCAACTGGTGAATAAGCGTCGCCAAGGGGAATTTCCTGATTACGATCCGGCTGGTTGGCCCCAAGCTCCAGACTGCTTTCAGGCGAGCTTTGACCACGATAGCCAGCGATACATGCAAATTTTTAACGCCCAAGTGGGTGTAGCACTTTACAATGCTCAGCAGTTTGCCGCGATGAAATATCAGGCAGAAAACCACCCCCAAAGTGTCGTGCTGCAAACCCTGTCGATGCTGAATCAGGTGATGGATAATCAGGGTTTTGATGACATTCTGGATACCACGCTGCGATCGATTACGTTGAAACTGGGCAAATCTCTGAGTGCCGATCGCAGCACTATTTTCCTGCTGGATGACGAGCGCAATGAACTGTGGTCAATTGTGGCAGAGTCGGAACAAAGCGATGCCACCGCAGGAGGGCGATCGCTGGAAATTCGGATCTCAGCCGACCAGGGGATTGTGGGCGAAGTCGCCCGATCGCAGCAGGCAATTCTGATTCCTTACGACTTTTATGATGATCCTCGATCTGCTACGGCAAAGGAGCAAGATCGACGAAATGGCTATCGCACCTACACCATGCTGGCAATGCCGCTGATGAGCGATCGCGGCAAACTGATTGGGGTGATTCAACTGCTGAATAAACTCAAGCTGGATCAGGACTCCAGTACCGATCTGGCAACTCGCATCGATCCCCACGGTTTCACGGATGAAGATAGGCAACAATTCACCGCCAATACGCCCCTGATTCGGATGATTTTGGAAAGTTTTTGCTCCTATCACACTACTGCCAGAGGGCAGCGAGTTGCGGCGGCGTTGATGGCAGCCACGCGATCAGTCAGCCAAAGCAGTTTGGAACCCGAAGAAATTTTGGCACGGGTGATGCAAGCGGCTAAAGAGCTAATGAACGCCGATCGCAGTATCCTATGGCTCCTCGATCGCGCAACTCACGAACTCTATGCTCAGATGCCATTGGCAAATGGCGATCGCCGAGAAATTCGGGTGCGCGTGGGAGCAGGGTATGTTGGACAAGTTGCTGAAACGGGTAAAACTTTAAATATTCCCTTTGATATGGGCGATCGCCCCGATTTAGAAACCGCACAAAAAATTGATATTCACAGCGGCTATCGCACCTATAGTTTACTCTGTGTTCCTATTCTTAACCCGGATGGAGAACTAATTGGAGTCGCCCAATTGCTGAATAAAAAGAAACCAGGCACAGAAGTAGAAATCGATTTTGTCTATCTAAAAGAGACTCCAGATTGCTTTCAAACGAGCTTTGATGAAACTGATCAAAGATATATGGAGCTTTTTAATAATCAAGTAGGAATAATCCTACAAAATGCTGAATTGTTAGCCGCCGTGAAGCAACAAGAACAAAGCCTTCGCACTAATTTAGAAATCAATTGATCCACTTTAATCCGTAAAAGCGGTAGAACTGGAATTTTGGCAGGCTAAATTCTGATTGAGGTGGGCTAACCAATCCAAAATCAGAGGATTGACCGCATCAGGATTTTCGTCATGGGGGCAATGCCCCGTGTTGGGGATAGGAATGAATGTCAGGGGATGGGTTTTGGCAAATTCTTGATACAGGGCGGCTCCAGCGATCGGAGTCCACGGATCGGCTTCGCCCCACAGCACCAGCAGCGGCGCTTTCACCTTGGGCAATAGCTCTGTGGGAGAAGGACCTGCCGCAGCCGTGAGTACAGAGGCAAATACTTGCTGGGCACCGGGATCACAGGATGGATTGTAGAGTAGATCGACTAAATCATCGGTTACAGCCGTGCGATCGCAATAGACCTGATAGAGCGTCCGGCGTAGGCGAGATTTTTGACGAATGCGATCAAACAAAAATGGACCCATTAGTTTTGAACTCACGACTTTGGTAAAGCCTCCCATCACCAGTCGCATCGGCAAATTAAATTCGTCAGGGCGGTGGTTCAATCCACCCGCACAGTTAAGCAACACCCCACCCGCTGCCAGTTCAGGATGGTCTGCCAGCAGCATCAAGCAGAGTAGACCGCCAATCGAGTTGCCGACAAACACGGTGGGTTGTTGAATGTGTGCTGTCCAAAAATCTTTAAGTTGCTCTTGCCATAAATCCAGAGAATAATCCAGCGCAGGTTTATCGGAACCGCCAAACCCCAACAGGTCGATCGCATACACTTGATAGCCAGCAGCGGCTAACACTGGAATATTCTTACGCCAATGCCCCAAAGATGCCCCAAATCCATGCACTAACAGCAACGGCTGTCCGCTGCCCATAACGGTATAAGGAATTTGGTATCCTTTCCAAGTCCAAGTCTGAATTTCAAAGGAGCGATCGCGAACGGAGGGTTGGGTCAACACGGTGTATCTGGGTTGGTGATGGGAAGTTTCTTAACTTATCTTCATAATACAAGAATCTGAGAATTGGAACAGGGATCAAGGAGGATGAACATGCAAGAAGCGGTGATCCGTCACACCCAGCGGTTACTTCGCAGTTTTTACCATTGGACAGGAGCGCCGCTCTTGCCGAACGATGGAGATCAAACCGCACTTTCCCAGGCGCTATTTGAAGCGCCTTTTGTGGTGGTGTCTCATGGCGCGGAAGCCGATCCAATTTTGAATTATGGCAATCGGCAGGCATTAAAACTATGGCGGATAGAGTGGGAGCAGTTTACCCAAACGCCCTCACGGCTGACGGCGGAACCGATGGAACGGGCAGACCGCGATCGCCTCTTGCAGCAAGCAAAAGCCAATGGCTTTATCAACAATTATCAGGGCGTGAGAATTTGCAGCACGGGGCAACGGTTTTCAATTCACAATGTCATTTTGTGGACTGTGTTAGACGAAAAGGGTGTCGGTTGCGGTCAGGCAGCCACCTTTGATCAATGGACTTTTCTTTAATCATGGACTTGCCTCTCGTTTATCACCCCGATTATGGGGCACCGCTGCCAGCGGGACATCGGTTTCCCATGTCCAAATTTCGGTTGCTCTATGAGCGGTTGCTAGCGGATGGAGTGGCAACTCACGCCCAGTTTTATCTGCCAGAGCGATCGCCCCAAAGTTGGATCGAGCAAGTGCATACGCCAGAGTATGTGCAGGCTTACTGTGAAGGCAGCTTAGATGCAAAAGCCCAGCGGCGGATCGGCTTACCCTGGAGTCCTGCGTTGGTGAACCGGACTTGCGTGGCGGTCGGCGGAACAATCTTGACTGCACAACTTGCGTTAAAACAAGGACTGGCGTGCAATACGGCAGGCGGAACCCATCATGCTTTTCCTGCCTATGGATCGGGGTTTTGTATTTTTAACGATATGGCGATCGCGATTCGCCACCTGCAACACCAAGGATTGATTCAAACTGCCCTGATTGTGGATTTGGATGTGCATCAGGGAGACGGCACCGCTTTTATTTTTCAGTCAGATGTTAGTGTGTTTACCTTTTCCATGCACTGTGCTGTTAACTTTCCGGGCACCAAGCAGCAAAGTGATCTGGATGTGCCGTTGGCTGAAGGGATGGAAGATGATGAGTATTTGCAAACTCTGGCAGCCTATTTGCCTAATTTGCTAACTCAAGTAAAGCCCGATCTCGTGTTCTATGATGCTGGCGTTGATCCGCATCTGGGCGATCGCTTGGGCAAGCTCGCCCTCAGCGACACCGGACTGTTTCGCCGCGATATGCAAGTGTTGGGCACCTGCTTGTCCCAAGGATATGCCGTTGCCTGCGTGATTGGGGGTGGCTATGCAGAAGACATGCCAGCATTGGTTTATCGTCACTCATTGCTGCACCGGGCAGCTAGTGAGATGTATTGCTATCATCGGCTTTAGGGAACAACGAACTCACCCTAACGGAAATTCATTAAGCCAGCCGGAATCATTCTGAAAGTGGCTTGTACTTTCGGACCGAACACGATCGCGTCCTCAGACTGCAACTCCGTTGAGCGACACTTTTTGCCATTGATCATCAAGCCATTAGTGCTAGGTTTACCGCTTGAATCGCCATCCGTAATTTGGTAACTCACCGTTTCATTGGCATGGTTAACCCGCACTAAAATCGCATGTTGGCGCGATACAAACTGAGAATGTAAACAAATATCGCTTTTAGGATCACGCCCGATCGAATAGCGATCGCGCTCCAGCAAAATTTCTCGTTTACCCCAGTCATCTTCAATGATTAGTAATGGTTGTCCTAGAGATGTACGGGAGATTTCAGCCTCAATTCCATGGGCAGAGGCAAAAACAATATTGGAATCAGTATCGCCCTCGACAAACGTCTGATCCCCATAGCCCGTGGTGTAAATGGGGCTAGTGGTGGGCTGCTGATAGGGCAATCCTGATTTGCCAGCCGCTAAACTCCGAGCTTCCCAACACACGGGATCGCCTGGTTTCAATGCCAATGCGCGATCATAGCTGGCGATCGCGGCATCATAGCAACGCAGGTCTGCGAGGGCATTCCCCCGATTTCGCCAGCCTAGATCATACTCTGGATTAATTGCCAAAGTCCGGTCATAGCAGGCGATCGCGTCCTCTGGCAAGCTCATGCCATAGAGAAGCAAATTACCGCGATTGTGCCAAACTTGTTCGTGGTCAGGATCTAGTTTTAATGCTTGGTCGTAGCAAGCAAGAGCTTGAGTATAATCACCTACGCCATAATGAAAAGCATTGCCCCGCTCATGCCAAATTTCACAGGCAGAGGAAGGACGAGGTTTTAAGCTTAAGGCGCGATCATAGCTGGCGATCGCTTCAATATAATCGCCGCAACTTTCTAAAGCTAATCCTCGCTCATACCAGACTTCATAACAGTCTGTTTGAATATCTAGTACACGATCATAATAAGCAACCGCCTGCTCGTAGTCTAAAGAAGAGGCGGCGGCGAGTCCCTGACGAAACAACATCAGAGCTTCTCTATTGAGTGCTATTTGACCCGTATCAAGCATGATCCTTATCCTGATGCACTGAGTATTCACTAGGTTGAATACCATACGTGAAGCAAGCAGCATAAAATCTACTGCTGCTACTTCCCAAATTTTACCTACCCTCTATCAAGCTAGCGTGAAACTTAGAGTTTCCTCACACTTTCTTTAAATAAGGACAGACGGATAAAGTGAAAGCGGTTGAGCAGTTATTTCAGATCGATGCCTAGGTCAAAATCAAGCCCTTATAAAATGTCTACTCACTTCTTAGTCAAGTGGATGAATCGTTGTCAAAGGAGGATACGAAACTTTGTCAGATTTGGATCTATGCTCTGGGATTGCGGGTTTGCTCAAATCATTCCTACTCGTAAATATAAGTGCAGATAGAGCGATCGCTGTACTATCTAAGTGTCAGTTATATAGTCAGGAGTCAACGCATTATGGCTACGCCAATTCGAGAGGGCGACACCATTCCCAATTTCACATTGCCATCCCAAACCGGACAAATGATCGAATTTAAACAGCTTTTAGGTGAAAAAGCGATCGTGCTTTATTTTTACCCAAAAGACGACACCCCCGGTTGTACCACAGAATCCTGCGCCTTTCGCGATAGTTACACAGTGTTTCAAGATGCAGGCGCAGAGGTGATTGGTATCAGCGCAGATTCACCTGAATCTCACACTAAGTTTGCTGCAAAACACCAACTTCCCTTTATTTTGCTTAGCGATACAGGTAATCAAGTTCGCAAGTTATTTGGCGTTCCTTCCACCTTTGGGCTACTTCCTGGTCGCGTTACTTATGTGATTGACCCCCAAGGCGTAGTCAGAAAAATCTTTAACTCTCAGCTTAATTTCAAGGGACATGTGGAAGAATCCTTGAAGGCATTGCAGGGAGGATAGGCTAAATCACTAAAACAGATCGCGATATATCGAAATCTCGTCTACCCGCAGTTCAAATGGAATGCCCATGCCTAAGGGAGGACAGATGCAGATTTTTGCGTTTGGGGTGAACCGTTGCAAAGAATGACCGAGCGCAACTAGATTGCTTAACACTCGCCAGTTAACCGCCATGTTAGGACAGGCAATGACCAAAGTTAATACGTCTGCATTAGTCGCAAGATGCCACTCACAAGCCAGTAGTAGAGCTTGAATGACCCCACTACAGGCTTCATAAAAGCCTTTGTTCAACGTCTCCTTCAATTGTCGATGCATCGTTGTGTCGTCCTTGCCAAGCTTTACGGGTGCTCGGTCATCTGAGGGAAGAGAGGATAGACCCATGAACAAGTAAATGCATAAGCATTTTATGAAGAATTCCCTTAGTGTAGCTCTAGCAAGACAGCAACGTCGGCTTGCTTAAGCGTTGATACTAGATTGTGTAACAGTGTGTGTCATGTTTTATGGGTTCAGGCGCGCTTTTATAAATTGGCAAAGGATAGTAATTTAGGAAGATCAATCCCCAACAGATTTTAGAAAAAACTGCGATCGCGTGTAGAAATCCTGTAATCAGCCGATAGAAATCCTGTAATCAGCCGATATTTATGATGGAAATGTTTGTTTCGCCAGGAAGATAAAGTGTTGCAAAAAATGGTGATGCAGAGATTTAAGCAATGGATTCAATGGAGTTTAATCCTGACTTTGACGGTTAGCTTGGCTGCTTGTACCTGGTTGGGTGCCCAAACGACTCAGCCGCCTGTGCCTCACATGGGAAAATCAACCCTGAAACCAGTGACTCTAGAGTCCAAAAAAATTTTGGCGGGTCAAACTATTTATGTCCCCGTCTATTCCTACATCTACCATTACGATACGCAAAATCAAGCCATCAACTTGGCAACCACTTTGAGCATTCGCAACACGGATCTCAAGCATCCGATTATCATCACAAAAATTGACTACTATGACACGAGCGGTCAGCAGATTAAAAATCTTTTAAAGAACCCTTCAGAACTGAGTTCTATGGCATCTGCGGATTATTTTCTGCCTAGAAATGAAGTCAGCGGCGGATTAGGTGCAAATTTTTTGGTGGAATGGGTTAGCGAGCATTCAGTCTTTGATCCCATTGTGGAAGCTGTGATGATTAGCACTGAATCAGGGCGCGGCTTATCGTTTGTGAGTCCTGGCAAAGTGTTAAAGCAGATTGGAGCGCAGACCGCCTCTTAAGTCACTTATTGGTCGCCTAAGAGTTTTGCATAAAACTATCTTTGCCCTCTGTAAGGTCAGTACATCATTCACTGATTCTTAAGGAGGCAAAGCGATGAAACTCAAGCGTGATCTTTTTTCCACGATCGCCCTGGCAATTATGGCACTCACTACCGGAAATGCGATCGCCACTCCTGCACCTGGAGCCTCCGCCCAAGCAGCTTGCCGTCAGCATGGAGACTATCAATCTCTCTACAGCTTTGAAGCCGAGGACTCCACCATTTCTATTTGCAAAAAGGGAGAGCAGTATTACTATCTCAAACTACCAAGATCTGCTCCAGACGCAAAAGAAGCTACTCCCAGCCTCAATCCTCCGCCCACCAAACGTCCGCGCATTTATCAAGCCGAAGCAAAGCCTAAGCGATCGCCTTTCTCACCTGCCTGAAATCGCCTCTCCACCTAAAACCTGAAACCTGAGACCTGAAACCTGACAAGCCTAAGTTAAAATTGCGCCGCCCATCAAGCGTTGGTAACGGTAGTCCAGTTCCTGTTGCAACCATTTCCAACGGCTGAGAGTTTCGTCCTCAGCAATTATTTTTTCGGCAGCTTCTCGTGCCAGTTCCAGCACCGCTTGATCTTCGATCAAACTGGCTAGTGCAAAATCTGGCAATCCCGACTGGCGCGTGCCCAACACTTGACCTGGACCCCGAAAACGCATATCCATTTCTGAAATAAAAAATCCATCCTGGGATTGCTCCAACACCTTCAGCCGCTGACGAGCCGTTTCACTGCGGGAGCTACTCATGAGCAAACAAAATGACTGATCGGCACCCCGACCCACCCGACCCCGCAATTGGTGTAGTTGGGATAACCCAAACCGTTCTGCGTGTTCAATTAGCATGACAGAGGCATTGGGCACATCCACACCCACTTCAACCACTGTCGTGGAAACCAGGATTTGGGTTTCGTTGTTGCGAAAGCGTCCGATCGCAGCCTCTTTTTCAGCCGAACTCATGCGTCCATGCAGCAAGCCCACTTGAAATTCGGGAAAAACCGTTTCTTGGAGTTCTTGGTGTTCTGCGATCGCCGATTTCAAATCCAGCTTTTCCGATTCCTCCACCAGCGGCAGCACCACATACACCTGCCGTCCTTGGGCAATTTCCCGCCGCATCAGGTCATATGCCTGCATCCGCCCTTTTCCTGCCAGAGCCGTCGTTTGAATGGGTTTTCGTCCGGGTGGCAGTTCATCAATCTGGCTGACATCCAGATCGCCATGCAGCGTCAGCGCCAACGTGCGGGGAATGGGCGTGGCAGTCATGGTTAATGTATGAGGATGCTCTCCTTTTTGTTGGAGTCGCGCCCGTTGCTGCACCCCAAACCGATGCTGCTCATCAATCACCACCAGGCCTAGTCGCTGAAAAGTTACCGAGTCCTGAATCAGGGCATGGGTGCCCACCAGCACCGATAGTTCGCCCGTTTGCAACTGGGAATGGATTTCTCGGCGTTTAGCCGCTTTGGTTGAACCCGTTAGCAGTTCTACAGGCAGATGCAGCAGGTTGAACCAGCCAACCAGCTTGCGGTAATGCTGCTCGGAAAGCACTTCTGTCGGAGCCATCATTGCCGCTTGATACCCCGATTGAATGGCGGCTAGCATGGCAACCACCGCCACCACCGTTTTGCCAGATCCCACATCCCCCTGAATCAAGCGATTCATGGCGGTCGTCTTTTGCAGATCGTTCAAAATATCGTTGACGACGCGATCTTGAGCATGGGTGAATTGGAACGGCAGCAGGGCATAAAACTCGTCAATTAATTTGCCAGTGGGAGCTAGGGCTGCGCTTGCCTGGATCTGTTGCTGAGTTTTGCGGCGTTTGAGCAAGCCCAATTGCAGATAGAAAAATTCGTCGAATACCAGCCGATGACGGGCGGCATCGAGGGCGGCGCGATCGGGGGGAAAGTGAATATGGGCGATCGCTTCATGAATGCTCACCAATCCATACTGCGATCGCACGGAATCGGGCAGTGCTTCTTGAAGTTGCAGAGCGGCAGGCAGAACCGCTACTATAGTCCGCCGGACTAAATCTGCCCCGACTCCTTCAGTCAGCGGATAAATGGGCACGAGTCGCCCTACTTTCAGCGAGTCAATCTCACCGCCAGAGTGATCCAACACCTCAATTTCGGGGTCTTCAATCGTCACGCCATACTTGCCGCGCTTGACTAACCCTGAAACTGCGATCGCGGCTCCAGGTGGATACTGCCGTTTTTGCTGTTCTTGCCAGCCGCGATTGCTGTAGCGACTCCCCGCATAAAACCGACTCAGCTTCAGTTGTCCGGTATTGTCTCGCACCAGCAACTCTAAAATCGTCAGCTTGGGGTTACGAGGACTACTAAAACAAGTGCAGCGCTTGACAAACGCGACTAATGTGACCGTTTCGCCCTCCTGTAACTCGCGGATATTCACCTGACGGGCATAATCAATATGATCGCGCGGATAATAATAGAGCAGATCTCGCACGGTTAAAAGTCCCAATTTCGCTAGCTTCTCCGCATTTTTTGAACCTATACCCGCCAGAGAAGTCAGAGGTTGATCCAGCGTGAGAGGGGCGAGGGGGGGAGGAGTTCGGAGTTTAGAGTTCGGGGTTTTAGCTAAAAAGTTTTGAGTTTTGTTGTCGTGCGTCTCTCGCAGAGAATAGCTTGAGTTTTGCAGGGATTGATTACTATTTCCTGGATTACTTGCATCTCCGCTTCGCTGCTCCCAGGTTTGTCTTGCCTGATGCAAAAATCGGCGCGTGTCTGCTACAAGGTGCTGCCGCTGGGCAAAACTCATCTCCGAATAGGTGACGAACTGGCTGCTAAGCGCTTGCCAACGGCGTTGAGCATCGGCAGGAAGTGATTCGGGGGGTTGATTCAGGGAGAGGCTGAGAAATTCGCTGAACCGATGCTCTTTGCCTTGCAGGTCGTTAAAGCCGCGATCGGCTTCGACTGACAACGCTTTTTGCAAACGTAGCCAGTTCGGTGCAGAGTTGGGAATGGAGAGCGAGGAAGACGCACCCTCATTATCGTGAGTCATGCAGAAGGCGATCGCGGTACAACGCGATTGCTTATAAAGCCATTAACGTAATCTATCCTACATAATTCCAATTAACTCTCTGCGTCATTGGAGGTTGATAAAAAGTTTTCTACCAAACCAACGCACGCTCAAGACCATTTTTTGAGAGAAGCTTACCTATGTATCAAGCTTGCAGCTAGATCTTTTAAAGATTCTCTTAAATAAGAGGGTAAATCATTCAAAAGACTCCAGTGCGAGTAGGAAAGCTTTATAGAAAATTTATGTGGATATTACTGACCTCAGTTGTCGTAACTACAAAAAGTAACTGCCTAACTGGCGTTTCTACAGATTGTTTAATGAGTAAGTCTTTGAAACGATTTGTGAGAGTTTCTACTTAAGTAAAGGTACTGTAAAGAGTTTTATGAGAGCTTTGCAGGGGACAATCTCTACGTATATATTCTAGTCAAAGCATAAACGAATCGCGAATAAAGTTCAGGAGAGAAAGCAAGTACAGCGTTTATATAGTGCATTGATAAATGTCTATTAATCAATGCACTATGTAGACTGAAAGTTGCTTTTTTCATCAAAGCTTATTTGCTGAAATTGCTTTACCACTCCTTTTTGCGATCTCAACGAGTAGCCAAACATCTAACTGATTTGTTCACTTTATCGTTTTTATACATACACTCATGTTGAATACAAATATACCTTTTTCACGTTTGCACACTACTGGCAACGAGTTAGATTACATTCAACAAGCGATCGCTAGTGGACAAATTTCTGGTGATGGTGCATTTACCAAACGGTGTCAAGCATGGTTAAATCAGCACCTGGGTAGCCAAAAAGTATTATTAACAAATTCTTGTACATCGGCGTTAGAAATGGCAGCTATCTTGGCTGATATCCAGCCGGGTGATGAAGTGATCATGCCATCTTATACTTTTGTTTCAACAGCAAATGCGGTAGTTTTAAGAGGAGGAGTTCCCGTTTTTGTGGATGTTCGTCCGGATACCCTCAATTTGGATGAAACCAAAGTTGAGGCAGCAATTACCTCTAAAACGAAAGCTATTTCTCCCGTCCATTATGCTGGTGTTTGATGGAGATGGATTCCATTTTAGATGTTGCCAACCAGTATGGACTTTATGTCATTGAAGACGCGGCTCAAGGATCATTTGCGACCTACAAAAACAAGCCGCTAGGTGCTTTTGGAAACATGTCAGCGTTTAGCTTTCATGCAACTAAAAATATTGTTTCGGGAGAAGGCGGCGCACTGGTTATCAACGATCCTAAGTTAGTTGAACGAGCAGAAATCATCTGGGAAAAAGGCACTAACCGGAGTCAATTTTTTCGAGGAGAAGTTGATAAATATACTTGGGTTGATGTGGGGTCTTCTTTCTTACCTAGTGAACTGATGGCTGCTTTTTTATGGTCTCAGTTAGAACTAGGTGAGCAAATTACTCAGCAACGATTAAAGTTTTGGTCGCGATACCACTGGGCATTTACGAGGTTAGAGTTTGAGCAGGTGGCGCGTCGTCCTCTTATTCCGGATCATTGCCAACATAATGCTCATATTTATCATTTGTTGCTAGATAGTTTAGAAACCCGGACGGCAATCTTAAAGCACCTCAAGGACAATGGCGTACAAGCGACGTTCCACTATGTTCCTTTGCATAGTTCTCCGGCTGGGTTGAAATATTGTCGTACATCTGGAGATTTGAGCGTAACGGAAGATATTAGCGATCGCATTCTGCGATTACCGATGTCTGCCAATATGACCATGGCAGAAGTCGATCGCATTATTGCTTTAGTGCTTGAGTCCCTGGGTTCTCACTACAGCGTAGAAAAAATGTTTTATCAGCCCTATCAAAAATCTACGAACAGTCGAAAGTTTCACTCAGGAATAACAACTGAAACTAGGGCTAGCAAAGTTTAATGTTGGATTGGGAGGCAGTTACAAGGTTTCCAACATTTTAAGGTTTCAAGCTTGTTATTCGTGATTTCTATGAGAATCCAATAACTAGCTTGGATGAGGTGAGAGATCTGGAGGGAAGAATAACTTCTCTCCATTTTTTTTATTAAAGACTTGCCAATGGGAAGGGTTAGACGTTCAATAACAGCTAGACCTTTTTTGATTGTCGCCCTATGCCCTGCCAAGCAACCCTAACTCAGCTTATTAATTTGCTCAACGCCACTGTATTCAATTCATTAGACGATGGCACACGGACGACTTTAGCAACGGGGATCACCACCGATACTCGCTCCATCAAGCCTGGGGAAGTATTTGTGGCACTACGCGGCGAGCAATTTGATGGTCATCAGTTTGTGACTACTGCTTTTGAGAAGGGCGCGATCGCGGCAATGGTAGACCACAAATTCTTAAGTGCAGATTTTGCTACTCAACAGGCTGAGCAACCATTTTTGCTGATTCAAGTAGAAGATACATTAGCGGCATATCAGGCGATCGCCCGCTGGTGGCGCACTCAGTTCACCATTCCAGTCATTGCAGTGACGGGTTCCGTAGGTAAAACGACCACCAAAGAGCTAATTGCTGCTGTTCTCTCCCATTCTATTCCCGGCTCCCCAACCCAAGTCTTAAAAACCCAGGCAAATTACAACAACGAGATCGGAGTCCCCAAAACCTTATTAGAACTGGATGCCAGCCATGACTATGCGATCGTGGAAATGGGGATGCGCGGACGGGGAGAGATTGCATTACTATGCAACATTGCTCAACCTGATATTGCTGTGATTACCAACGTTGGCACTGCCCACATTGAGCGGTTGGGATCAGAAGAGGCGATCGCCGAGGCAAAATGCGAACTTCTCGCCGAACTTTCTCCTAACAGCATCGCCATTCTCAACCATGACAATCCTTTACTCCTCAAAACAGCCGCCACCGTGTGGCAGGGCAAAACTCTGACGTTTGGGCTAGACGGGGGAGATATTCACGGACACTTGCTTGACCCAAACACGGTGCAAGTCGATGGCATCGATCTCCCCTTGCCCTTACCCGGTCGCCATAATGCCCTGAATTATCTGGCAGCATTGACCGTGGCTAAAGTCTTGGGTTTAGATTGGTCGCCGCTTACGAAAGGAATCGCCGTGGAGCTTCCCGGTGGACGCGCCCAACGCTATGATTTGCCAGACGACATTGTGGTGTTGGATGAAACTTACAATGCGGGGCTGGAATCCATGCTGGCATCGCTGCATTTATTGATGCAAACCCCTGGGAAACGACATATTGCAGTGTTGGGCACAATGAAAGAATTGGGGGAGCGATCGCTAGAGTTTCATCAACGAGTGGGGTTGACGGCTCAACAACTCCAAGTTGATCACCTCCTGATCCTCGCTGACCCGCTTGAAGCTGCCGCCATGAAGGCGGGTGCTGCGGGAATTCCAACTGAATACTTTACCAGCCAATCCCAATTAGCTGAACGGTTAAAAGGACTCGCTAAAAGGGGCGATCGCTTCCTCTTCAAAGCATCCCGCGCCGTTCAGCTTGACCAAGTAGTGAATCAATTCTGCCGCGATATTCACCCCTGATCACTCCAAACTCCAAACTCCGAACTCCAAACTTCCCCTACCGTCTTCCCTTACTCAAACGACTGCCAACCATAATATTGCGGGAAGCACCTCGATTGGGATAGTCGCTTTCATCGTAAATTTCACCCACCAATTCTTCCAAAATGTCTTCTAACGTGACCAGCCCAACGGTGCCGCCATATTCATCCACCACGATCGCAAGGTGCAACCGCCCTTGCAGCATTTCCTTCAACAAATCGGTTAGGCGCTTCGTATCCGGCACATAAACAGGCGGGTCCATTGCCTCCGTCACCAAGGCATCGGGCTGCCCTTCTTTGCGGCGAAGGTTCAACTGTTGTAGTGCCCGCTTCAGGTTCACAACCCCCACAATCTCATCCTTCGATTCTTCCTGCACCGGCACCCGCGAATATCCAGTTTCCAGGCAAAGATCAATCAACTCTTGTAGGGTTGCTTCTCGCGAAATGGTTCGCATGTCAACGCGAGGCTTGACAATATCCCTGGCGCTAAGCTCATCGAGCATGAAAGTCTTATTCAAGATGTTGTGTTTATTCAAATCAAGATGCCCTTTACCGCCCAAAATCTCAATCATTAATTGCAGATCTTTGACGGACTCCCCTTCTTGGACTACGCCTCCTTGAAAAGTGCGAATGGCAGACTGAGTAATAGTTTCAAACAACCAAATAATGCCAAGGACAGATAATAATTGCGACATCCAATAAATCGGGCGCACTACGATCCTGAACAGGGGGATGACGTTATTAATTGCCAAAGACTTTGGCACAATCTCACCGAAGGTGAGCGTTAAAAAAGTGGCAACAAAAGTGGCAATCCCGATCACCTGATTGCCAAACCACAGCATAAATAGATTACTGGTGAGAATGGCGGTGGTGTTGTTGATGAGAGTATTGCCGACCAGCAGCGTGGTAATGAAGCGTCGCCGTTTGTGAAGAACTAAGGTAAAAAGCCGATCGGGATCGCCCTGTTCTTTAATCATCGATCGCAGTTTGAGGTTATCCAGCGCCGTAATCACCGTTTCGGAACCGGAGAAAAAAGCAGACAACATCAGGGTTAACACGACCACCGCCATATCAACGCGGATGTCTCCCAGGAGGGGCGCACTATCAGAAGCTGCTAAAAGCGGAGACAAAATAGGTAAAATCACAGGCTGCCATGAGGCGATATTAATTTAATCCGTGAGGATTGTTCTGTGATGATAGCTCCCTTATTCCCGCCAATTCATCAGACTTTCTGAACAATCTGGATTGTGGCTAGCTGGATTCTGATTTTTTGAGGCGATCGCATATTTGAGCAGCCCACCGTAGTAATGAACGAAACCAGATCGCACTATTTCCACACAAATAACACCGAAACTACAGACCAAAAGAATACTGGGCGATCGGCGACATAACCGAGGTAATGACACCTGTGCATTCATAATAGGTAGATGCAAGCTACGGCTCAAATCAACGGTGGCAGATGTCGAACTCAAAACTAGCAGCTTTCAGATGCCCGCTGCATTTGGATAGTTAGCCATCTTATTCAGAGACTCCAGAGGAGGCGATTTTAGCTTTGAGTTACTCATCTCTCAAGCTTTTTGGGTACTGTAACAACAGGTGGTAACTTCAACCATGAAGGTAGCGGTTATGACATTCCTTGGTTAACTAAACCCAACATTCTCCTCAAAGAACCTATGAAACCTCGCTTAATCATTCTTTGTACCGGTAATTCTTGCCGCAGCCAAATGGCGGAAGGGTTTTTGCGAGAATTAGCCGATGATTTGTTTGAGGCTCAAAGTGCGGGCATGAACCCTGCTGCGGAGGTTCATCCACTGGCAGTCAAAGTGATGTCAGAAATTGGGATTGATATTTCTGGAAATACCTGCAAACACATCAATGCTTTCTTTGATGAGCCAATTGAGGCGGTAATTACCGTCTGCGACCATGCTGATCAAAGTTGTCCGGTCTTACCTGCGTCAACCAAGCGCCATCACTTCAGTTTTCCAGATCCCGCTTCGGCAGTAGGAACTGAAAATGAAAAACTCGTGGTGTTTCGCCAAATTCGGGACGATATCAGTCGTATCTTGTTAGCCTATGTTGCAGGCAGGCGTGATGCTCTGTGAGCTTCGCCGCAAATTCTTAGCCTGGGTATGCCAAGTATGGTTAAGTTTCCTATGGTCATAGCACAAGCTCTTGCCGATCGCGAAGATTTGCTCATGGCGCTGATTGATCGCGCTGGACGATTTCTATGGGCGAATCAAGCATTTTCTTCATACAGCAAACAATCGCTTGAGGAAATGGTTGGACAGAAGTTCTTTCAGATTCTCTCTCTCAATGCTCAGCATTTGCCACAGAAGACCTATATTCAGGAACAACTGATCAAAGGTGAAAGCTTTAAGTTCGAGTTTGCCTATCAGCAGGAAGGACATCTCACTCAAGCATGGTTGTTGATGGATGGACAGCCTATTTGCGATTCGGAAGGAATCATTAGCCAGTACTCGCTACTCGCAACCGATATTACCCTACGCAAACAGGCGGAACTGGATCTGCAAGACGCAAAACGTTTGCTCGAACAGAGTAATCAGGCCCTAGAAGTGCGGGTGCAACAACGAACCTCGGCGCTGGTTCACGAAAAAGAACGGGCAGAACAGGCATTTCAGCAACTTCAGCAGATGCAACTGCAACTCATTCAGAATGAAAAAATGTCGGCTCTGGGCAATCTTGTAGCCGGGATTGCCCATGAGATCAATAATCCAGTGGGTTTTTTAGCAGGTAATTTGCAACCTGCTAGAGATTACGTGCAGGACTTGTTTGGCTTGATTGACTTGTATCAGGAGAAGTATCCTACGACTGATCCAGACGTTAGCGCTGAAATGGAGGCAATTGATCTGGACTATTTACGGGAAGATTTGCCAAAGCTGATCGGTTCGATGCAGGAGGGGGTAAATCGTCTCAAACACATCAGTACCAGTCTGCGAATTTTCTCGCGAACCGATAGCGATCGCCCCGTTCCCTTCAACATTCACGAAGGTCTTGATAGTACACTTTTAATCCTTAAACATCGTCTGAAGTCTAATGAGAGACGACCTGACATTGAAGTCAGGAAAGAATACGGAGAACTGCCAACCGTTGAGTGCTACGCTGGGCAACTGAATCAGGTTTTCTTGAACTTACTGGCAAATGCGATTGAGGCATTAGAAGAATCGCAGCAAAAATGCAGCTTTGAAGCGCTTAAAGCTAATCCTCATCGAATTGAAATTCGCACACGGCTCTCTAAAGATGAGCAACAGGTTTTGATTTGCATTGCTGATAACGGACCTGGCATGACGGCAGAGGTGCAAGCCTGCATCTTTGATCAATCGTTTACGACCAAAGCAGTCGGTACAGGAACCGGATTGGGATTAGCGATCGCCCGTCAAATTGTTGTGGAGAAACATGGCGGCAACTTGTATTGTTGTTCTCAACCGGGTCAGGGAGCAGAGTTTGTGATTGAGCTTCCTATTCAACGACAAATGCACAAAACTCCCGCATAGCTTGAAGATGAGTAAAGTTAAGACTTCTGATTTTATTCAGAGCGATCTCAACCCTTACCAACAATCTGAAAACTAAGAACTAGAGAATTGCTGGGCGATCGCAACACTGACCAATAGCCTTAAACCCACACCTAAACCAATGGTGAAATACAGCCCAACGGCTCAAATCAGCGGTTGATACTTTCTCTGTATCAAATCTCAAGCAGCTTAGGTTAATCCGCCGCACCAGAGTTGTTATGCATCACATTATTATCTTCTTCGCAAAAGTACCTTAAAAGGAAATTCATTATCCTCAGCAGCAGGAGCCTCAGAAATTACTCCTGTGGAAGTGGTAAGTTTGTGACGACAAAAAGATTCAGAATATCCTCTCTGTCCATAAAGAGGATTTGACTACGTTTCGAGGCATCAAGCTTATTCCCAAGCCAGTTCCGCGCAGCTTTAGTGATTTCTCCACCAGCAACAATAAAGGCATGATCCACAAGAACTCGTTTTCCAATTTCAGAATCGAAAATTTCATGCCCTAGCATCATCGTGACTTGGTTGTGAATCTCAGCTACATTTGCATTACCCGATTTGGTAACACCTGAGGAATCAAGCTTGCCTTTTTTTGCTTGGAGACCAAAGTAGAGAACGTGTTGCGTCGGGAGAGTGAATTTCATCCAAACATCCTTTCCGTACTCCAGTGCCTTATCCTTATGTCCAGCAGCCGTGATGCGATGGAATCCCAACTGCCGGAATAGGGGCAGTAGAACCTCCTCGATGAGTTCGTCCTCCGATGCTGTATCTAAGTAGGCGAGGAGATGCACCCTTCTCTTCAACTCGGAGGCTGAGAACGGGCGGTGTGGGTCAGTGGCTGCCGACACGATTGTTTTAGTTGCAATGTGTCGTAAATAGCATTGCCCATCTTCACCGTAGAAAGCCTCGAAACCTTCTCGCGCCAAGGCACTATTGAGTAGAGCTAGCGCACTTGGTCTGTCACTTCCTTCATTCAGCACGTCTGCTGGATCCATCAATGCTTGTATAACACGAGAGAAGGTCGCTGGTGGTGTCTGGGCGTTTGTGTGGGGCTCCGCCAAGATCTGCCAAAGGGTGTCAGCGACCCAATGATTGCGCGTAGAGCCGTCATGGACAAACTCAGTATCGCAATCCTGAAAGAAGCGCGTCAGATGGCTGCTGCTGCGATAAACGAAAAAGCTCTCCTCCGCCTTGTAATTTCCGCAGATCATATCCGCAATTGCTACTAAGGTGCGTTGTTTGAATTCCACAATCTCGATCTAACCTATGCTCTTAAGTGTTGAATGGGTAGATACGTGCAATGTCCGGAACGCGCTTGGCAGTATGCTCCTGCGCCATATACCTCTTACGTAGGCGGAATTTTTTTGCATAAAATCCCTAATTAGGTAGATAGCGGAATCTTTTCGTATAGTATCCCGTTTGGGATGAATGAGCAGAATCTTTCTGCCTATTTTATTAGATGTGTGAGGTTGTTAGCGATCGCCTCACTCAAAATCGGGTGGGGACAAACAGGACTGTGGACTACAGTAGTTTTACGGTCAATTAGTAATTTGCAGCGGATAATCTCCCTATGGCATTTGAGCAGATGTTTATCTCGGCGGCAGCCTTAACCATTGGCTCCATTTGCAGCCGTGTGTTATGTGAAGGGGGCATCCGATTTGCCAGTTGGGTAGAAGCACAAAGTGACGATGCCGCGCGGATTATTCAAAAAGCATCGGAGAAATATGCCTGGAACTATGCCAAACGTCACGGCATGATGAAAGTGCTGGGAATGCGAGAGCCAGTCCCTTTAGAGTCAGTGTATACAGCAGTACGATTTTTGGATCGAGAGAGCATTAGCCGATTTGACTCGATTGAAGATCTAGAAAAGGCATTTCGCGAACAGGGCGATCGCCGCTTTCAAAAAAAAGCAAAAAAAATCGATGGGCTACGAGTTGCCAACGACAAGCAATATTTGATGGTATTGGGGGGTCCGGGTGCAGGCAAATCCACCTTTTTACGAAAAATGGGCTTGGAAGCGCTAAAGGGCAATAGTCTCGAAAATGGCTATGTGCATGAGTGCATCCCAGTGCTGATTGAGTTAAAAAACTTTTCCTCGAATGAAATCGCGATTGAGCAGGCGATCGCTCAAGAGTTTCGCATTTGCGGCATTCCATCGCCAGAGATCGTTACCACCAAACTGCTGGAGGCAGGCAACCTGCTGATTTTGCTGGATGGGCTGGATGAAGTGCCCACCAAACAGATGACCCATGCCATTCAGCAGATTCAAAATTTTGTTGACCAATATGACAAAAATCGGTTTGTGGCATCCTGTCGCCTTGCCGCTTACCGCAACAACTTTTATCGATTTACCGATGTGGCGATGGCAGACTTTGACCACGAGCAGGTGAAGCAGTTTATTCACCGATGGTTTCAGTCGGAAGAAGATGTGAAATTGAATACGGCGCAGCGCTGTTGGCATTTATTGCAGCAGCCAGAATATGCCGCCACCAAAGAACTGGCTCACACGCCCCTCCTCCTCACCCTGCTGTGTTTGGTATTTGATGATTCCCAAACCTTTCCCAAAAATCGAGCGGTACTGTATGGTGAAGCGCTTGATGTGCTGTTGAAAAAGTGGGCATCGGAACGACGAATTCAGCGCGACCCGATTTACCAAGATCTCAGCATTGCGCTGGAAGAGATGATGTTGGCAGAGATTGCCTACAAACACTTTGAGGCAAATCGCTTATTTTTTACGAAGCGCGAAGTTGTGGAGCAAATTCGTACCTTTCTGGCGGAAAATCTGAATGCACCCAAGCATTTAGATGGAGAAGCGGTACTGGAGGCGATCGCCATTCAGCAAGGAATCATCGTGGAGCGGGCACAGGAAGTCTACTCGTTTTCTCACCTGACCTTGCAGGAGTATCTGGCAGCCCAGTATATTGACGACCACCACCTCACCCAAACCCTGGTGCAAGAGCATTTAACCCATGAGCGTTGGCAAGAAGTGTTTTTGCTCGTGGCGGGAGTGATGCGGAGTGGCGCGGATGCTCTGCTGTTGGCAATGGAAGCAGAGGCAAACACGTTCATCAACACGCCCAAGCTGAAAGCGTTGCTGCAATGGACTGAGGAAGTCACTACCGAATCGACGGGTAGTCTATCACCTGCCGCTAAGCGCACGACTGCCTTGTTTCTGGCGCTGGTCAATCATCGCGCTTTGAACTTGGCGCGGGTGCTTGATCCCAATCTGGCAAGTACCTTGGAACTGGCGCGTACTTTGGCAAATATTCGCACCCTAGAGTCTTCATACACCGAAGACAATACCCCCGCTCGATCCGCGATCCCCACTCGTGCGTTGGCGATCGCCCTGACGCGATCGCTGCCGACTCGCCCCATGGGGCAGGCACTCACCAAAACATTTACTAAAACCTTTACCGATGAACTGGGCAAGCTACAGGCATTTCAAGAAACGACCCTCCAGCAATTAGTGACGCAGCTAAAAGCATTGAATCTGCGATCGCCCGATATTCGCCAATCGGCAACCGTCCTGCAAGAGTTCCACATGCAAGTGTTTCATACCTGGTTTAGCACGCTCAAACTTGATCCCACCTGGATCAGCCTTTCCACTGAAGAACTACGAAAACTCGATCGCTATCTCTACGCCAATTGGCTGCTCGTGCGCTGTAAACAAGCGGCTGTCAGAGTTTCGCCCCGCACCTGGGCAAGCATCGAATCACGCCTTTTGCGGGTATCACCCTAATGGAGTTGGGAGTTGGGAGTTAGGAGTTGGGAGAAAATAGAGTATTTCTGGCTTGTATCTAGCGCGTTTATACTAAAAAGCAGCATTGCAACCTTTACCTAAAACAGGCAAGCAAATCCGTTATGCCGAATTGCATTACTCAAACAATTGAATCGGAAGTGAAAGATTTGGGTGGCTTTGAAGTTCGGCGTATCTTACCTCACCGCGATCGCCAGATGGTTGGACCCTTTATCTTTTTTGACCATTTGGGACCCGCTGTCTTTCCACCCGATCACGGAGTCGATGTTCGTCCCCATCCCCACATTAATTTGGCAACCGTCACCTATTTGTTTGAAGGGATCTTGCTGCATCGCGATAGTTTGAACAACGTTCAAGAAATCCAGCCTGGAGCGGTCA
Organism: Leptolyngbya sp.; assembly: GCA_003249025.1. Taxonomy (GTDB): domain Bacteria; phylum Cyanobacteriota; class Cyanobacteriia; order Leptolyngbyales; family Leptolyngbyaceae; genus ULC077BIN1. The sequence continues at coordinate 24,507 of QBMH01000019.1, forward strand.
ACTGGATGACAGCGGGTCGGGGGATCGTCCATTCTGAACGCACACCCGCTGCGGTTCGGAGCCAAGAGGCAAGGCTACATGGCATTCAAACCTGGGTGGCGCTACCCGAAGAATATGAGGAAGTTGAGCCTGGGTTCTATCACTATCCCGCCGCCGATTTACCCACCTGGCAAGCCAATGGCGTAGATTTCACCCTGATTGCTGGGCAAGCCTGTGGTTACACTTCGCCTGTTAACACCTTCTCGCCGATTGTTTATCTAGATGTGCGGCTGTCTTCTGGAACGCAGTTCATGTTGCCGGATGGATATAGCGATCGCGCCATTTATAGCGTTACACCAGGTCTAACGGTTGATCATCAACCACTGGAACCCCATCGCTTGGCAATTCTCGCCCCTGACACCCCGATTGAAGTCGCCTCGGAAGCAGAAGCGCGCTGCATTATTATTGGGGGTGAACCGCTGGGCGATCGACATAAATGGTGGAACTTTGTTTCTAGCCGACCAGAGCGCATCGAACAGGCAAAGCAAGATTGGCAAGCAGATCGATTTGCCAAAGTACCCCAAGAAACAGAATTCATCCCGCTCCCAGAAAATGCTTCCTAGCCTACGCCCTAAGTTTTTACTCTTACTCAACCACAACACACCATTCATACAGCTTGTAATGGACACACGCATTGATCACCAAAGGATCTTGCGCCACGATCGCCCGTGCCTCATCCATCGAGGATGCCTCAAACAGCAACATGCCGCCACCCCGACAGCCCCAATAGCCAGTTTTCGCCTGATGCCCCTTCGCAATTAACCTTTGCACAAATTCCTTATGGGCGGGAACGTACTGATCAAAAATTGCCTTATCAACAATCCCTTCCTCGATCTTCACAAACCACGGCATGACGGTGTTTCCTTTCCTCACAAGGCGTTATTAACAAATGTCTGTTTATTTATTCTCCATCTAGGTTGTGTCTCAAAAAGTCCAAGACATATTTCCTCATACGTCATTTCTTGGGGCTTAACAGTTCAGCGATCGCCCATAAATCAGTCACGATCGCCCAGTCTGTTTTTGCAATAAGCTAATCGTCATTTAAGTTGCAGTTTTCAAAACTCAGCAAACTCTTTGAACGAGGGCTTAAGCCCCTTGTCTTTGAAATTTGAATGCCTATCAACTTAACCCATCTTCAAAGTAGTCTTTTTAACCTTTAAAACTTCGATTTAGAAAGTATCAGAGCTTACTAAAACTTTTATTAATGGTAGAATTTTTCGGATAACTAGGAGCCAGCACCATCATGTCGCTTACGCTGACCGCTGACCAAACCAAAGCTCAAGCCAAAGCTCAAAACGGACTTCGCATCGGGCGAATTTTAGTTGTTGAGGACGAAGAACTTATCCGTGAAACTATTACCCTTGCCTTAACTGAGGAAGGATACGACGTGGTTGCAGCAGCAGATGGACGGGCTGCGCTTGACTTATTGCATCAAGAGGATGGGATTGACTTTCGCTCTGGAAAAACGTCTGTTTCAGGGCACCCCAATCCTGAATTTGATGTGATTATTCTTGATTTAATGTTGCCTTATGTGAATGGGCTAGATTTGTGTCGCGTGGTGCGGCGTGAAGGCAATAATGTCCCCATTTTAATGCTTAGCGCCAAGGGTGGCGAAACCGATCGCGTCGTCGGGTTAGAAGTGGGCGCAGATGACTATTTGACCAAACCCTTCGGACTGAGAGAACTCGTTGCTCGTTGCCGAGCGTTGATGCGTCGTCACTATCACTTTCAGGCAGAGCCAGAACAACCCCTGCTAAAATTTGACGAGATTATTCTATATCCACAAGAATGCCGCGTCATAGTACGAGGTGAAGAGGTCAATTTCTCTCCTAAGGAATTCAAAATCTTAGAATTGTTTCTGAGCTATCCGCGTCGGGTTTGGTCGCGAGATCAACTGCTAGAACGCATTTGGGGACCTGACTTCATTGGTGATAGCAAAACCGTTGATGTCCATATTCGCTGGCTGCGTGAAAAGTTAGAGCGCGATCCCAGCAACCCAGACTATTTAGTCACCGTTCGAGGGTTCGGCTATCGGTTTGGCTGATGCATTCTGATTAAGGGCAAACAACTATACACTAGATTGATCCTTTGGATTGATCACGATGCCGAGAGCAAAACAGATCACCCAGTGAACTCAGCGATCGCCTAAGATTAGCAGCTTAGAATAACGATAGCCCTAATGATGGGATAGTCTAGCTGCACTCTATTCGATTGCCATGGAAATATGGGTTTTGATTGGGCTACTGACGGGGCTGGCATTTTTAGAATGGCGATGGCTGCGGCTTAACGCCAAGCTGTGGCGTATTGTGCAGAAGTGGCGACCGGATGCTCCCGTGGCATTTTCGTCTACCTCTCGACTCACACGGGCGATCGCGGCTTATCAAGAAGTCCATTTTTCTCTCCAAACCGAATTGCAAAGCCTGCAAGCCCTATTCCAAGTTGCACCCATTGGATTTTTGCAAGTAGATGAAGACAATCAGCTATTGACTTGCAACAGTAAAGCTTGTGAACTGCTGAGTATGCAGCCTTATGTTTCTGGAAAACCCCGTTTGCTCCTAGAACTTGTGCGCTCCTATGAATTGGATGCCCTGATTGACGAAACTCGCCATGCTCAACAACCGTGCCAGAGCGAATGGGTTTTTCATCCGGTTGATTCCGACTATGCCAAACTGGCGCAAAAACAGCCCTGTCCTTTGCGAGGTCACGGCACCCCCATGCCAGATGGCTGTGTTGCGGTGTTTTTGGAAAGCCGAGAACAAGTGGTGATGTTGACCCAGCAGCGCGATCGCTGGATTTCGGATGTCGCCCATGAGCTAAAAACGCCCTTAACTTCCATTCGGCTAGTGGCTGAAACCCTGCAATCTCGCTTAGAACCGCCCACTCGCGACTGGGTAGACCGTTTATTAAATGAAACGATTCGCCTCAGTGGATTAGTGCAAGACTTGCTAGATCTCAATCGGCTTGGAATGCAGCCCTCTGCTCGTTTGACGCTGAAACCCGTCGATCTTCCCCGTCTAGTCCAGTCGGCTTGGCTAAGCTTAGAACCCCTAGCGCGAGAAAAGCAGATCCAGTTAGATTATGTGGGCTACGATCGCCTGTTAATCTTGGCAGATGAAGCCAGACTGCACCGGGTTTTATTAAACCTGTTAGATAACAGCATTAAATACAGCCCCACCCAGCAAAATATTCGAGTACAGATTTCAGTGGGTCAAGCCAATCAGTCAGATGCCGCCAAGCACACAGACCAACAGGTTCATCTAGAAGTAATTGACGCGGGTCCGGGCTTTCCAGAAGCCGCTTTATCCCAAGTATTCGAGCGCTTCTATCGCGTTGATCCCTCTCGTACCCGCCAACCTTTGCTCAAAGCGACGACAACCGATCAAACACCTGCCTTGTCTTCAGACCACAGCGTTGCTTCCCAACCCGTTGAGGCTCAGCGGGCAGAAAAAAGTTGGAAGCAGGACTTTTTTCAAGCAAATAGCGGCACAGGGCTAGGATTGGCGATCGCTCGTCAAATTGTGGAAGCTCACCAAGGCTCGGTGAAAGCTAGTAATCATCCTGAAACAGGCGGAGCTTGGCTAGAGGTATTTTTACCCCTAAAACAAGGCGTTGGAGAATTGGAATGATGATAACCTTACTAATGCTGAGAATTGTTAAGGGGCAGTGTACTATATTTAAGTGAGAATACTCACCGCTTGTCATAAGGCATCAGGTATTCGCAGAACAAACGCGCAAATTGCAAAAGCAAAGCTCCGCTAACGCATGGATGAACGGGTTCAAAAAGTACTTTCTCGATGGGGCATTGCGGCTCGCCGTCAAGTTGAGCAATTGATTCAACAAGGACGAGTAGAAATAGATGGCAGAGTTGCCTACTTAGGTCAAAAAGTTGATCCAACGGCTGTTCAAATTTCAGTGGATGGTGCTGTGGTTAACCCGATCGCGTCTCCACAGCGCATTTATCTACTGATGAATAAGCCGAGGAATGTTGTTTCTACCTGCGATGATCCCCAAAAAAGACAGACTGTTTTGGATTTGCTATCCCCTGTTCTGCGCCAAGGACAAGGAATACATCCAGTGGGACGGTTGGATGAAGATTCTACTGGGGCATTGCTGCTCACTAATGACGGAGATTTGACGTTCTATCTGACTCATCCCCGATATCATGTTCCTAAGACTTATCAAGTTTGGGTTGAGGGCTATCCATCCCTCTTCGCTTTAAAGCAATGGCAACAGGGAGTATTGTTAGAAGGAAAAAGAACCCTTCCCGCAGATATTTCTGTCCTGAAATCGCACCCCGATCGCCGAACCTTATTAGAGATTGTTTTGAAAGAAGGACGTAATCGCCAAATTCGGCGAATTGCAGAGCAGTTAGGGCATCCCGTCCAAACGCTGCACCGTACCGCCATTGGTTCTATTCGGCTGCAATCAGCCAGTCAGTCTCAACTTGAGAATGGTGACTATCGCCCTTTGACAAGCCCTGAGATTTGTTTTTTGAGATCCCAAATTGACTTAACATCGAAGAAGACGCTAAGCGTGGGTGAGGAGTGCCGAGCATGAACGATAAAACTCTTCAATTGAGTAAAGAACAAGCGCAATTATTGGCTGAAATTGGCACTTACTTGTGCCGCCTTCGACAAGCGCAACCGTTGTCTTTAGAAGCGATCGCTTCTACAACGCTGATTCCCGTGAAGACTTTAACGGCGATCGAAGAAGCAGATGTGACCCAACTTCCCGAACCCGTTTATATTCAGGGGTTTATTCGACGATATGCTGATGCGATCGGAGCAGATGGCGCAGAGGTTGCCAACGCATTTCCTGCCCAAACGGATCTAAGATCTCCTAAACCAACCTGGAACAGTACTGTAGAAGCGCAGTTACGCCCCCTGCACCTGTACTTGATTTATATGCTCTTGGTCATGGGTGCCGTTAGCGGGTTGTCCTATGCCCTTAATCGCTCTTCGTCGCAAGCGTTTCGCTATGCCAATTTGCCTCGACAGCCCGGAACAGGGCAATTGCCAACTCAAAAGACTGAATTGTATGGTCCTCCCTCACCCAGCCAAAAAACGACGGGTGCTGTCGCAAGTAAAGCGATTGGAAAAACAGAGCTACCCTCTGCGACTGCAAGATCTGACAAACCCGTTCGCGTTGACTTGGCTTTAAAAGCCCAATCCTGGATTCGGATTGTTGCAGATGGAAAAATGGAATTTGAGGGGGTGCTATCGGAGGGCGCTCAGCAAACTTGGGCAGCCAAGCAGCAAATTACTGTGCGAGCTGGAAATGCTGGCGGAGTAATGGTGAGCTATAACGAGAGTCCGCCAAAACCCTTGGGTGAGCCGGGTGCAGTCGAAGAAAAAACCTTTGAGGCTACACAAGCAGGAATAAATCAATCTGAAAAACCACTTGTTGCAGTGTCTCTTCTGCCAAACCTATAGCCATTTTGCTTTCGGTGCTGCGTTCCTGCATCAACCTACCCTACAAGTTACTCTTTCAGGCTCAACACTTTTCCTAACGGAGATGCTACGCGAACAATACTCAGCACTCATCTTCTTACACCAGCTTCCTGCCCCTCGCCTACACTGGAGTTATGCAATCTGGCATTTATCCATTACCAACCGAGGTTATCCATCTCATTGCTGCTGGAGAGGTCATTGACTCTCTCGCTGCGGCTGTTCGAGAACTGGTGGAAAATTCCTTAGATGCGGGTGCTACTCGGATTACAGTGTCGGTTTGGGCAGAGCAGTGGCGACTGCAAGTGGCAGATAACGGGCTTGGGATGGATTGCCAGAACTTGAAGCAGGCAGCGAGTCCTCATAGCACGAGTAAAATTCGCGATCGCCAAGATTTGTGGAATATTACCAGCCTTGGATTTCGGGGTGAAGCTTTGCACAGCTTGGCGCAGTTAGCCCAATTGCAGATCGCTAGCTGTCCATTGCCATTTTCCAGTGATGCTGATCTAGGTCAAGAACGTGAGGGTTGGCAAGTTACTTACGATACTCAAGGGTTGCCTGTGGAAATGGCACCTGTAGCGATCGCACCGGGCACCATCGTCACTGTTGATCATCTGTTTGCTAGCTTGCCCACTCGTCGTCAAGGCTTGCCCTCTTTTGCTCATCAACTTAAAGCAGTACAAGCCACGATTCATCACATTGCCCTTTGCCATCCTCAAGTGACCTGGCAAGTGCAGCAAGGCGATCGCGGCTGGTTTACTCTATTTTCTGGCAAAACTGCCCGTCAAATTTTGCCCCAGCTTTTACGAGAAGTCGAAGTTAGCGATTTGCAAGAGGTGGAGCAGGTTGCGGGTTGCGGGTTTCAGGTGTCGGGGAAGAGGGAAGAAGAAAAAGGGGAGCGAAACTTAGAACTCAAAATATTTCCTGCGGAGATGTTACGCGTTGGCAAAGCCAGTCCAAAGAACTTACAAAATTCAAAATTCAAAATTCAAAACTTCACTCCCTCTCTCTATCTTTTACTTGGCTTACCCGATCGCTGCCATCGTCGTCGTCCAGATTGGGTGAGTGTTGCGGTGAATGGGCGATTAGTCCACCTGCCGGAGATTGAACAAACCATTTTGGCGGCATTTCGGCGAACGTTGCCCCGAGATCGCTATCCGGTGTGCTTTGTCCATTTGCAGGTGCCACCAGCGCAGATTGACTGGAACCGTCATCCTGCCAAATCAGAAATTTATCTGCACCATTTAGATGATTGGCGCGAGCAGATTGCTGCCGTAATTGACCAAGCGTTGCGCTTAAATCCTAACTCCTTGCCAGAAACGCTTTACTCTGATCGCATTGGGCACCTACTCAAAACCGCCGAAACTGGAGGTGGATGGAATACCTCGCAACCGTCAAAAGAAATAGAAGGTGACCAAGATGAATTCCTAGCCTCTAGCCCCCATCCCCTAGCCTCCACTCTCAAAGCGCTTGCCCAAGTTCACAACACCTATATTTTGGCGGAACACTCCACGGGAATTTGGATGATTGAGCAACACATTGCCCATGAACGGGTGCTATATGAGCAACTGTGCGATCGCTGGCAAATTGTGCCGCTGGAAACGCCAATTATTCTTAACGGGTTGACCAATGTTCAAGTGGAGCAATTGCAGCGGATTGAGATCGACGTGGAACCTTTTGGTGAACAATCGTGGGTGGCGCGATCGGCTCCTGCCCTGCTAGCAGCGCGATCGGATTGTGCAGACGCACTCACCGAACTCAGCCTGGGCGGTGATTTGCAAACAGCCCAAGTAGCAACCGCCTGTCGTAGCGCCATTCGCAATGGCACCGTGTTGTCCCTTTCAGCGATGCAAACCCTGTTAACCCAATGGCAGCAAACTCGCAATCCCCGCACTTGTCCCCATGGTCGCCCTATTTGCCTGACGCTAGAGGAGTCTTCCCTATCGCGCTTTTTCCGACGGCACTGGGTGATTGGTAAAAGTCATGGAATTTAGGCATTAGTTTAGGTTGCTTAAGTTTGCCTAGGTAGCGATCGCGTATTGTATAGCGATACCCAGAACAATGAAGACAAGCAACAGAGCCTAAACCTATGCACATAAGCCTCTTCACCCCTAGAATCTGACACCTAGTACCTACTCTACAAATCAATGCACTCTCAAAAAAGGACAATCGGCATGGTAAGACGAGCATTAACACGGCTATTGCTGGGGGTAAATGCCATCTTGTTGCTGATCGCATTGTCTATTGGATTGCAGATGGGGCAAGTGTTCCAAATCAACCCATCGACGATCGTTCCAGAGTTACTAGCCGTGGCAGGAGTGGCTCCGAAACCCGACGATTTGACCTCGAAGCAATGGTGGCAGGATGAAGTGCAGTATCGCACTCGCATTTCCCAAGGGCAAGCTTATAACGTTTGTTTGTTCGGAGATTCTATCTCTTCCGCATTAGGAAACACCTTGGGCGATCGCACCTTCAACTTTGCGATTAGCGGGATGAGCAGCGTTTCGTTGATACCCCAAATGCAAAACCTGGTTACCGCCTCCACCCGTTGCCAGCAAGTTATCTTTGCCATGGGCACAAACGATGCCTGTTATGACATTACCAATGATCAGTTTGTTGCCAATATACGCCAAGCGATCGCCCTTGCCCATAAGCTATCCGCCACTCGCATTATTGTTCTGCCTGCCTTTTATTCCACCTTGGCAGCTAGCCGCAAAATATTTCTGGCAGGCACTGTTGCACGAGTTGAAGAAATCAATGCCCTCCTGCGAGAAGTCGCCATTAATGAACAGGTGATCATGACGACCCAAGGACTGGAATCGTTATATCAAGGGCAAGAACTCAGAGCAAACTTAACAGCCGATGGCGTTCATTTGAATGCAACCGGACGAATTTTGTATCGCAATGCCCTGATGAAAATTCTGTACTACCCATCCTCCTAATCCGCTTACAAATTTGCAGTCAAAACGCAGAATGTGGGCTGCAAAACACTACACTAGGCATTGGAACGATTACCTTTAAAGCATTGAGTTCTCGCCTTGGGCGCGATCGCTGCTCGTGGTTCAAGGCTACCCAAAAACTTCGTCTGCTCCGTTCTCCTCCACTGCTCTGTATAGGAAAAATCACGTTATGACAGCAACATCCGTTCGCTTTCCCATTGATCTGAGTGCTTACAAAGCGATAGCACTAGACCCGACCAAACCGACCTTAACCGATGACGAACGGGAGGCACTAAAAGCGAATATTCAACTCTGCCGTGATGCCATTATTTTCTTTACAGCAACCGGGGCAGCGCGGGGCGTAGGCGGTCACACGGGCGGACCCTATGACACCGTGCCAGAAGTGGTGATTTTGGATGCGCTCTTTCGCGGAGCCGCTGATCAGGTTGTGCCGATTTTCTTTGATGAAGCAGGACACCGAGTTGGCACTCAATATCTGATGGCGGCGCTGCATGGAGAACTCCCTGCTGAACAACTGATGCATTACCGGGAAGCCAATTCCAAATTGCCTGGACACCCCGAACTAGGCTTGACTCCCGGCGTGAAATTTAGCTCCGGTCGCTTAGGGCACATGTGGCCCTATGTGAATGGGGTGGCGTTAGCGAATCCGGGGAAAGCCGTGTTTTGCTTGGGTTCCGATGGCTCCCAGCAAGAAGGAAACGATGCCGAAGCGGCGCGGCTAGCCGTAGCACAACACCTAAATGTGAAGCTGATTATTGATGATAACGATGTGACGATCGCGGGGCATCCCTCCAAATATCTCCCCGGTTTCACCGTTGCCAAAACCCTGGCAGGGCATGGACTTAAAGTATTAGAAGGCGATGGCGAAGACATAGATGGGTTATATAGCCGTATCCAAGAAGCCATCAACACGCCTGGACCCGTCGCAGTGATCAACAAGCGTCCGATGTGCGTTGGGATTGAAGGGCTGGAAGGCTCGACCCACGGGCATGATGTGATTTCGGTGGAGAAGGCGATCGCCTACCTAGAAAAACACGGACATGCCGATGCGATCGCTGTCCTGAAAGATATTAAAACACCCAAAAATCCTTACAAATTCCTGGGCATTGGCGATAAGTGGGATTCTAACCGCAACGTGTTTGGTGATGCGGTGGTTGCGGTTTTGGGACGCATGAGTGAAGCCGAGCGTAAAGAAAAAGTATTGGTGATCGACAGTGACCTGGAAGGCTCCTGCGGGTTGAAAAAAATCCACGATGCTCATCCTGAAGTCTTCCTGCCCTCAGGCATTATGGAGCGCGGCAACCTCTCTGCGGCTGCTGGGTTTGGCATGGAAAAAGGCAAACAAGGTATTTTCGCCACCTTTGCCGCCTTTTTGGAAATGTGTATTTCCGAAATCACCATGGCGCGGCTGAACTACTCCAATCTGCTCTGCCACTTTTCCCACTCTGGCATCGATGACATGGCAGATAATACTTGCCACTTTGGTATCAACAACTTCTTTGCCGACAATGGCTTGGATGATGGCTATGACACCAAGCTTTACTTCCCTGCCGATGCCAACCAGATGAAAGCCTGCGTCGAATCGGTTTTCTTTGATCCAGGACTACGGTTTATCTTCTCGACCCGCTCCAAAACGCCAATCTTGCTGAATCCTGAGGGCGGCGAACTGTTTGGCGAGGGCTATACCTTCACTCCCGGCAAGGATGAGGTGATTCGGGAAGGCACTGCTGGCTACATTGTCGCGGTGGGAGATGCCGTGTATCGTGCTTTGGATGCTGTGGAGCGTTTGAAGCAAGAAGGCATTGATGTGGGGCTAATCAACAAATCGACGTTGAATGTGGTAGATGAGGAGGCGATCGCCAAAATTGGTGCCTCTCCCTTTGTCATCGTAGTGGAGGCGTTTAACCGCAAAACTGGGTTGGGCAGCCGCTTTGGTAGTTGGCTACTGGAGCGCGGCTTAACCCCCAAATACGCCTACCTCGGCACTCATGAAGAAGGCTGTGGCGGATTATGGGAGCAGTTCCCCCATCAGGGCATCGATCCAGTGGGCATCATGGCAAAGGTAAAACATCTTGTAGCCTAGGGATTGAGTAGATCGTAGGGCGTAGCATTCGGGCAATTACTGGGCGACTCAACCGCAGATCAACTACCGAATGCCACGCCCTTACGCAGGGTATGCCACTTACGCAAAATGTTACGCGATCGCAGTTTGATAAAAGCCCTGCATCTCGGCGAACCACTGCTGCCGCGAGGCTTCCCAGGTATAAAACATGTGCCCACCGGGGTAATGTTTCAGCGTTAAGTTGGGGCGCACCTCTGGATTCAGCTTCATCAAATCCGCCAGATGATTTGAGGCAAAATAGGGCGTAACCAGATCAAAAAAGCCGTGGTTGATCGCCACTTGCATGTAGGGATTCAGCGTCATGCCCACTCGCAAATCGTCCACTGCGCCAGCGAAGCCCTGTTTTAACTCGCCTTTGGGATCAAACGTCCAGGCTTTAAACACTTCAATATTCAGCAGGTGATAGGTGAGGTCGGTTTCCACACCCAAAGTATCGCGCAGATGGCTGTTGATTGCCCCCGTAAACAGGCGATCTACTCCATCCAAAGTCGGATCACTGCCCTCATACTGCAAGCGATCGGGAAAGGGATCGATCGCCGTCATCGCCGCATCATACAAGCCCACAATTTTGTGCTGATCGCGCAATAGCTCTCTGGCAAAAGCTTCAATCCCAATCCGTCCGGCTTGGCGCTCCACAAACGAAACAGGTAAGCCAATCAAGTCCGCAAGCTGCTGATAGGTACTCTGCCGTTCATCTGGGGACAGCGTGTCGCCCATCGCCAGCATGGGAATGAAGGTTTTGCGAGAAAACTGCTCTGCGGCGGTAATGTGAGCCTGGAGATCACCCATATTGCCTGCCCACTGAGCGCGATCGTGGTGTGCCGCCGTTGCTGCAAAAGAGGGAATCAGGGTTGCCCAGCCCGTCAGATTGTAATCGTTGGCATCAAACAAGCTGAACTCCAACGCTGGCGAAATCAAAATTGCCCCCGAAAGCCCCACGCCAAAGTCCTGTTGCAGTTTGCGGGCAAGTTTCGCCACTCGAAAACCACCGTAGCTTTCTCCAGCGATAAAGATGGGAGACAGCCAGCGCTTTTGCCGCGACAAAAATCCCTGAATGAATTCTCCCAAGGATTTCAAATCGCGCTCCACATCCCAAAATGCTGCTTCTTTGGGCTTATCGTTCTTGCCTTCCGGCTTCTCGCCAGGTTTTTCAGGGGATTCTTTATCCGATGGCAAACTGCGGCTAAATCCGGTGCCGATCGGGTCAATAAACACTAAATCGGTAAAGCTCAGCCAGCTTTCCAGGTTATCCACTAAGCGAACAGGCGGTTTGGACAAGCTGCCCTGGGTGCCAAATGCAATGCGTTTGGGTCCCAAAGCGCCCATGTGCAGATAGGCAGAGGCAGCACCCGGTCCACCATTGAAGACAAAGGTGAGCGATCGCTGCGAGGGAGAATCCGTTTTTGCCAGATACGCCACATGAAACATCTCGGCGATCGGCTTCTCGTTTTCATACAGCGTTTGCCACTCGGCAGTTGCGGTATAGGGAATTTGGCGATCGCCCAGAGAAAGGGTGTGTTCGGTGGTTTTACCTTGACGGGCGATCGCGGGATTAGGAGTGTCGGGCATAGGAAAATTGGGGCGATACTGCAACGATTCTAGTATTGTTCAGGGATTCACAGAAATGATTGGCTAAACACAGTCAATTGCTGCCAAAATAAAACCAAATGCTGAGGCTACTAGAGCGATGCAAGCAAAGATTCAACAATGGAATGGGCGATTAGCAGTGTGTTTGCCTGACGCGATCGCAACGGAAATTCAGATGACAGCAGGCATGAATGTTGAAATCGAAATCGTCAATGGCAAACTCATGATTCACCCTAGTCCCAAGCGGTATGACTTAAGCGATCTATTAGCGCAAATCACACCTGATAATCTGCATCCGGCGATCGACACCGGAGAGACGATTGGACAAGAGGTTTGGTAGTGACGGCAGCGTATATTCCTGATTCAGGCGATCTGGTTTGGCTTGACTTTAATCCTCAGACCGGACGAGAGCAGGCAAATCGCCGTCCAGCGGTTGTTCTCTCTCCTGCCAGCTACAATGGCAAAGTCAAGCTGGGGATTTTCTGTCCCATTACTACTAAGGTTAAAAGCTACCCGTTTGAAGTAGCACTCCCAGATGATTTACCCATTGCTGGCGTGATTCTAGCTGACCAGGTAAAGTCTCTCGACTGGCAAATTCGGAAAGCTGAGTTTATTTGCAAAGCTCCAGATTCAGTGATGGCAGAAGTCAGTGCGAAGCTGAAAGTTTTGCTGCCCTCACCTTCAGCAAACCAAACAGAGGACTGAAAACTCCCTTCAAGAAAGTTTCTGTTGCCCCTCAGTTGCTTCATTTTGAATAGATGAAGGTGCTAGTGTAGCTGGGTTGGCAATTTCCACCGCTTTTTCCTCAACAGATAGATTTTGCAACAAATAATCTGGCAACTCTGATTCGTGATAAGAAGTCGTAGAAATTTGTTTCCGAGTTAAACTCTTCACATCTGAGCGACCGTATTCAGCCCGCAACCTTACACAGATTAAATTCGCCCCATTTAATTCAGCATCTTTAAGATTTGCATCCTGAAGTCGTGCAAACCTTAAATCAGCACTTGTCACTCACGGTTCGCCCATTTTTGAGTGAGGTAGTGACATTGGGCTAGAGTTCGTTAA
>QBMH01000001.1 GCA_003249025.1 Leptolyngbya sp.
AGTAAGATCCGAGCACGGGTGATTTGATAAGCTGCATGTCGTCCAGTCGTGGTAAATTCTTCGAGATATTCACGCTCTTCTAAAGTCAGATCAACAATATATTTTTTGGTCATTCCACTAGGTAACGCGATCGCCTTCTATCTTACCCTCCTCACCCATCATCTAATCATTGGAAAGCCACTAGTACAGCACTCAATGAAACCGATGAAAAATCAGACGGAGTATGTTGCAACACAATCGGCAGCAGCAAAGGGGTTGATAAGATCAAAGCCCAGCAGATGACTTGCCACGAGCCAACTGTGCGTGATAGAACCGCACCCTCCGCATATCCTAAACCCGCAGCCCCTACTGCCCCTAGCAACGCCAGATCCACTAGCCGAATCGAGCCGCCCCCGGATAACAGCGCAAAGCCAATGACCAACGCGCTTCCCAAGCCTGCAAGATCCAGAACGCTAGAGAGGGTCGTTCGCCTGCCCGCCAGACTCCACCCAGAGCCGTTGAGAGCGGCAATAACCCTGTAATGACTGCTCCATAGGAAGCGGGGGCATCACGCATGGCGATCGCAGACAGCAACGGAAACCCAATCACCACTCCAGCCACGACAATACAAAAATTCGGTAGAAATCGTAGAGGCGGAACAGTTTGGCGGGTAACGACTAGCAGAATTAATGACAACCCGGCAGCTACAATCGCACGACCCAAACCCACAAAAACTGCAATTCGTGTGGCTGGCAAGGTCAGACTGAAAATTAGTACGCCTAAAAATCCATAGCCAAAACCAGTTAACTCTTTATTGAGGCTGCGGATCTGTTCTCATTCCAAAATTCTCTTTATCTTACGGATGACGGCATTTAGCGGAATGAAGTTGGGCGATCGCCCCAAATCACCCCTTGTACTGACGCTGGATGAAAGTAGCAATTTTCTACATTTGCCCAATGCAAATTGGCATAGGTAAGCGTTGCCTTGGCAAAAATCGCTCCTTGTAAGTTGGCTCCTTGCAAGTTGGCACGATGCAAGCAAGCACCACTTAGATTTGCACTTTGCAAAGTTGCCCCTTGTAGATTTGCATCTGTCAAATTCGCTTTCCGCAGATTTGCCCACCGGAGATCCGCGCCTGCCAAATTCGCGCCGCTGAGATCAGCTCCAAATAGATAAGCACTACATAAGTGGGCTTGGGTAAGAATAGCCCGATGTAGGATTGCTTGACAAAAATGAGTGTGACTCAGTTCTGCTTGATGTAAATTGGCACCGTTGAGATTGGCGTTGCCTAACTCAGCACCCATCAACAGCGCCAAGCTTAGATCAGTTCGTTGCAGGTGTGCTCCAGTCAGATCCGCTTCACGCAGATCGGCTTGGTGTAACTCAGTGCCGATCAAGTTGGCGTGGCTAAGATCGGCTCCGCGCAGGTTTGCCTGGGTTAGGTTGGCTCCAATCAGGTTGGCATGGCTGAGATTCGCATAACTAAAATTGGCATAGCTGAGATTCGCATCGACTAATTCGGCGTGGCTAAGATCCACGCTGGGGAAATTAAGCAAGGGCGATCGCCCCCGTTCTATGCCAACAGACTCTCCTGCTTCCTCAACGGGATCATGTCCATTCCGTCGCAGCGATTCTACTAATTGCCACTTTAACTGGGTTAAATACCTAACGTCCGCCATCCGCGTTTTGCCCTTTATTCATCGGAAAGCGCTCTTGTTCTAAATCTATTTTCGCATTGGATGTAGCCCAATTATTCCAATCGCCTAGTATCGGGCGATCGCCCAGCCACACTTTCGATCGCCGATAGCACCGCGTGAGAAGCTGCCAAAATATCCCGTTCTTCTCCACCCAAATACAACCGCCCAAAGCTTCCCACCGCCGACACTTGCAAAATATTGATCAACGCGGCTTTTTCCGCTTCATTGGCTGCTAATGCTGCCCAAGCGGCGGGTTCCACCTCAAACACATAAAGCGTTTGCCCTGACATAATCATTTGTCCTCGGCGGGTGCGGTTGATCAGTTGGGCGTGATGGGGATCAATGTTGCGAATGATTTGGCTAGAGAGAACGCGGGGTTTGAGGCAATCTTGACGGCGCACTTCTAGGGTATCTAAAATGGCTTTGCCTGCTGCCTGAAGTTCTCCTTGATTGGTCGAGTGAAGCTCTAGTAAGCCATAGAGACGTTCCACCATCAGTACGCCGGGACGCACCACCGCCGACTTCAGCGCCACATCGGTAATCCGGTTAATTTCGATGCCAGGAGAAATTTCAATCCACAGGGAAGCATCACCTGGAAGGGGAAGAAACCCAATCGAGACGGTTCCTAGGTAAGCGGCGTGCTGAGCTTGCAGCCGATCAATATAAACGTAGCTACGCAGGTCAACGCCCAAGAGTTTAATCTAGTCCGGGTAAACTCATCTAGTATACGGTGTTGAGTTTGCCGATCGCTACGAAAAGATTGCGTTAGGTTTTACTATGGGGAAGTTCGGCTGGGTTGCTTAACCTCCACCACTCCTCTGAACGGGTGCTACTTGGAAACGGGGCGATTCCGAGGAAGTCCTGTGGAAAAGCTTGCTAACGTTTCACGAATCGCTACACTTGCCATGCCATCTGAGCCATATCAAAGCCAGTTTTTCCGTAAGCTGTTGCGCCAGACGCGCCAATGGCTCGATCTCCGTCAGCAAACAGTGCGACAGTTGCAAGTTGCTGCCAGTTGGAGCGCCCAAATTTTGCTATATCCGGCGTATGCCCTGTTTCAATCGGCGCGATTCGTGAAACGATCCCTAGGGGAATCGCTGGGCAAAACCCTGGGTCAGGCGATCCAGCCCGATCCGATTAGCCTGCTACCTGCGGAAAATCTCGACGAGATTGAAATTCCACTACAATCAGCCCCGTTGCAGTTAACAGCGGAAACTGCTTTACAGCAAGTTTTCCATACGATAGAGCGCTTTTCTTTGTCAGAACGGTTACCCATTGGGTTGGAACCACAAAAGACACGAATTCGGGCGATCGCCTGTTTAGTGGAAACCCAAACTCTTGTATTGGTGACTCAATTTAATCAAATATTGGATGTGCTACCTCCGCATCAGCAGTATGAACTAGCGCAGCGGATTAGTTTGGAAGTGGCAGCTTCGGCGCGATTCGTGAAACGATCCCTACGGGAATCGCGTCGTCCTAAAAGATTGCTTAATCGAGTTATTGGGGCATTGCGAGGAGCGCGGCGGTTGTTCGACAATCTGCGCCCAACCGCCACTCACGCCTTGCCTGCAATCTCTGACTCAGTTTCCCTGGCTGTGGATGCCCCGGTGCGGCAGTCAATGCTGGCAGTGCGCGATTATCTGACAGAAATTGATTTATCTAGCCATTTGCCGCCGTTACGGGTAGCGCAAAACCCATCTGCCCTATTCTCCATTTTTATTCGTGGAATCGCAACACAATTAGAACCGCGATCGCTGGTGCTAGTGACTAATCGCAATCAAATTCTGGATATTCTGGATGCTGACCAACAAACGATTTTGCAGCAGCGAATTATCTGGGAAGTCGCCCATTATCGTCGCTATTTGCGTTTGCGTTATCAGACAGTTCAGCTTGCTCCGGTGCGATCGCCCGGTGCTAACAGTCCGGTTTTCCCTGGTGTTCGTCCGTTTTATCAGTTGATGGCATGGATGCAGCAGAGTTCTGTGGCGATCGCCACCAACCTATTTAAGGAAGCAGATCTAGCGGATACTTCACCTCAGATATTGCCGTCTGCACCTCAGATTAATTTCGGTCAAATTAATTTCACTCAAATCCGCGATCTCGTTACCGCTGCATTAGCCCCGGTTACTCGTCATCCTAAGCAATTACCTAAGCCATCATTGAATGATGAACTGACGATTTCCGATCGCAACACTTCATCCATAACGGCTGCAAATGCAACGCAGATTACGTCTGAGCCAGCGGATCAGCCTATAGTCAAAGTGCCGCGATCGCCAGACATCGCCCTTAATCCAGAAATCCCCATCCCAGAAATTATTGATACCGAAGTCACGCTAATGGGCTATGAGCTAAGCCTGTTGGAACGAATCATGCGGCTACTGGATTTTTGCTTTTTTGCGATCGAAGAATTCATACGCCTGCTGTGGAATGGTCTACTAAAACTCCTTCCCAAGCGATAGAACCACAGTTTTGAGTTTCTCTCCTTCCTGCTCCCTCTCTTCCCCTAGCACCCGAAATCTGAAACCCGAAACCTGAAACCCGAAAACTGCATTTCCCCCCAGAACCGCTAGGATAATTGATGGCAAACAATTTCAGGAATGGATATGAGCAACGCGATTCGTGAAACGATCCCTACGGGAATCGCAGATATTTCGGTCAAGACGATCACAGGCACCGAACAATCGTTGAAGGACTATGCAGGCAAAGTGTTGCTAATTGTCAACTTAGCGTCGTATTGCGGCTACACGCCTCAATATAAAGGGTTGGAAGCACTGTATCAAAAGTATCGCACTCAAGGATTGGAGGTTTTGGGGTTTCCTTGTAATGACTACGGCGCTCAGGAACCGGACAGCAATGATAAAATTGCCCAATTTTGCGAAACTCGCTATGGCGTAACCTTTCCCCTGTTTGATAAGGTTCATGCTAAAGGTGCTGAACAGCATCCGCTTTATGCCCGTTTGACTCAAACCGCTCCGGCTGGCGATGTAGCCTGGAACTTTGAAAAGTTTTTGGTGAATAAGCAGTGTGAAGTAGTCGGTCGCTATAAAAGTGCCGTGGCTCCCGATGCCGCAGAACTAATCAGCGCGATCGAAAAAGAACTCGCTGCTTAGAAATAAAAATTAATCCATTCAGCAGTGGGTATTGTTTGCAGATCTGAAATAAGCGCGATCGCTGAAAATTCATCCAAGGAATGGGACGCATTAACCACAGCCTATCAATCTTAAAAAATGTGTTTAGCTGACCGATCCTTTGGCTATTGGTCTGTAAAACAATCATGATAGGTAAAGGAGTAAAGCCGTAAAGGGGTGAAAAAGTCCAGCATCTACTTGACGTTTTAACTCCTTTACTTCTTTCCCACTCGATTAAAATTGACAGGCGACTAGGCATGTATGATGAACAATAACTCTTGATAAAGAAATTACATCAAAATAGTGTAATGCCAAATTTAATAGTTATAGTTCGCTAAAATTCATCGGCAGATTAGCATAGTGTCATTAAGATTCACCCAGTACATTGATTTCCTATGGTGTCTTCAAGTGGTGATCCATTAGCCCCTCACAGTTCCCTGACTGACAAGCAAAGCGATGCCGCTAGGCTAAAAGCTGATTGGATGTCTCAAGTTGATACTGAGCAAGCCTTTCGCTTGGTTGATAGCATTCTGCCGTTTGAAGCTTGCCTCTATCACCAAATTTTGCCGCTTTCGCTTGAAGGAAGTCGGCTCAAGCTAGGCATGGTGGATATGGATGATACGACTGCGCTGGATTATGTTCGTCGGATTTTGGCGTACATGAATTGCTCTTTGGTGCCCCAACCGATCGCGTCTGACATTCACTATGCAGCGCTGTCTGCCTATCTTCACTATGCAGATACTCAAAAAAAGGCGGTCAGTGCTGCACCCCAGCCTGTGGCTAGACGCATTGCCAAGAAACTGGCTGAGCAATCGGTCGAGCGGTTTGCGGAAGGAAAAACCTTGAACAATGAAGAGCCTTCTATCTCTCAGGAAGCCTCTTCTAAAGCTGCTTATGAATACCCGACATTGGTGGTAGATAGCCCGACTACCTTACCGTCCGTGGAGATCGCAGACGATTTCCTAACTCAAACAACCGTCGATGCGACGCTGGTGGGCGCTAACATCACTGAAACGTCGGTTCAGAAGAGTTCCACTCAAACCCTAGTTCGCTTAGAGATTCATCCGACTCATTTATCCGATCCACCAGAGATGTTGGCGGCACTTTCTCCAAAGGAATTGCTCCAGGAATTGCTCGCTCGCATCTTAGATTGGGGGATTGGGCGACTTTATTTAGAGCGGCAATCGCAGCAGGGAAGAATTTTGTGGAGCCAAAATGGGGCTGTGCAAGCAGTCCTTAATGGTTTGGACATGAGTAAATTTGATGGCGTAATTCATGAGTTAAAAGTATTAACTGAGTCCTCGATGGGTGTTGTTCAAAAAACTAGACAGGTAGAAGTTGAACGGCTTTATCAAAACCATCGGCTGTTATTACGCTTGCGACTGATTCCGGGAAAGCATGGTGAAGAGGCAACGCTGCAAGTCCTACGAGGAGCAGCACTCAAGTTTTATAAACAGCAGCAGTTGGTTAGCATGGGGCAAGAAGCAATGGGTTTTGCTCACCAGTTGCAGAGCAAAATTAATGAGCTATATGTTCATAGCCATACCCAGGCAATTTTGTTGCCCGAAAACTTAAATACGCTACCGGAACTGATGCGATCGCTGAAGCGCATGGAATATCAACTTCATGAATTGCAATCTCTAAAGTTTGATGAGTCAGCGGACGAGGAATAGACAAAAGTTAGAAAAAGTCCCAGCAGAAGGGGGGCTTTGCCTGCCATGCGGCATCTAGGTTTGAGAGCAAAGTAGAGTCGCCCTCAATGTCTATGTCTCCTAGCCAGTGCAGTTCTACGGCGGATCGCATTCCACAAAAAAGCTGAGTTAAGTGTTCAATAGACAGCATTAGGCGGGTAGCGGCAGGCTGTTGGGTACAGTGCATTTTTTGATCAACAAATTCTATAGAAATCTGCTGATTGCCCAACACTGGATCGATGATATGAAAGGCGATCGCAAAGGGATTTCCAGGATGAATCGGGCGCAGTTCTAATGCTTTCACCACATCCACCAAGCGCCACATAAACCCACCTCCCGTTGCTCCAAACCGATGGGTTAAACCAAATCCAAACGGTTGTGGAGGTAATGCCGGATCATGTCGTTGCTCACTCAGCAGATGGGGAAACGGGTCTTGGGGATCAGTATTCCAAACAATCGTAGTGACTTGATCGCGCAAGGATGCCAAAAAACCTATCAGTCCACGATAAGCCTCAGCGGTTAAAGCGACCCATTCTTGTACCGCGATCGCCCATTGAGTTTTGGTTGGCTCCAAATGGGTAAACTCAATCACCACATAGCCTAGCAGCGTTCCCGCTTCAGCGTACCCGTAGATTTCTTGTCCACCTTCAGGTTTAAAGTATCCTTTCCAACGATTCGGTTCTCGTTGCAACCAGCCATTATGTTGCTGTGCAGCTTTCTGGTACACCGCCTTGATAGAGGCTTCCAAGCTATCTTGATAGGGCACTACATTCACTCGTTCAGCATAAAGCGGTAGGTGACGGGCAGACACTCGATACTGACGGGTTTCTCCGACCCAAGCCCAGCCCAATTTGCGATAAAATCCATGCTGAAAGGGGTATAGCATCGATAAGGGGATTTGCTGCTCGTGAAACCGATGCAAGGCATGTTCAATCATTAGTTGAGCTAGCTTTTGCCCTCGTCGCTCTGGTGCAACGGCGACTCCTGCCACTCCCGCCATCGGAAACTCTATCCTTTGAAAAAATAAGGCTAGTTCGAGATGGCGGTAGCGTCCGGCTAAATTATCAGCCTGATCAGCTACGACCCATCCCTGTCCGCCCGGTGGATTGAGTAGCTCGTCTTGCATCTCTTTTTCCACGTCAGCCTGCGATCGCGTTGGCATAAACGCAAGTCGCGCCAAGTTAATGAATTGGGCGCGATCGCTTTCTTCAGCGGCACGAATTTTAAACCCTGGCAGATCAGTCATGCTAAATCTCGCGTTGAGCGTCAGTTGGAAATTCGATGACATCAATATATTTGTTCAAGAAATTAGGGGTGGTTTGCAAACCACCCCTATTACAAATATCATCGAATTTTGGTTACTGCCTAGACTGCCGCTAATGCAGGCTGCTCAATCCAGCGTCCCATTGCTTTGCCAACTACTGAAAGCTCTTGCATCAATTGGTCAAACCGCTCTGGAGTGAGCGATTGTGGACCATCAGACATTGCTTTTTTAGGATTGGGGTGAACTTCGATCATCAAGGAATCAGTGCCAGCAGCAATAGAAGCGGCTGCCATAGAAGGCACATATTCCCACTTGCCCGTGCCATGGCTGGGATCAATCATGATGGGCAAATGAGTCAGCGATCGCAAAACTGGAATACAAGACAAATCTAAGGTGTTACGGGTGTACTTACTATCAAAAGTGCGAATCCCCCGCTCACAGAGAATCACATTAGGATTGCCTGCTGCCAAAATATATTCTGCTGCCATTAGCCAATCTTCAATTGTTGCTGCCATCCCACGCTTTAGCAGAATGGGTTTTTCTTGCGCGCCTACCTTTTTCAACAAAGAAAAGTTTTGCATATTACGGGCACCAATTTGGATGATGTCTGCCACCTCTGCCAAAGGCTCTAAGTCTGCTGCATCCATCAGTTCCGTAATAATCCCTAGTCCAGTCTCTTCTCGTGCCTGCGCCAACAGCCCTAAAGCACTTTCTCCATGTCCTTGAAATGCGTAAGGAGACGTGCGTGGCTTATAGGCTCCTCCTCGAAGAAACTGGGCACCCGCAGCTTTTACGCGCCTTGCCGTTTCCACAATCATTTCTTCATTTTCAACCGAACAAGGACCCGCCACCACCACAAGCGGATGCTGTTCTCCAAAGGTAACGGCTCCATTGGGGGTTAAAACGGTGATTGCGCTGGGGTCGCCTTGCCGATACTCTCGACTGGCACGCTTGTAGGGTTTCTCGACTCGCAGTACCTCTTCAATCCAAGGGCTTGATTCTTGAATTTGCCGGGGATCCATATCGACTGTTTCACCCACTAGCCCAATCACAACCTTATGTTTACCAACAATTTTTTCAGGGTTTAGTCCCCAGCTTAAAAACTCTTCAGTCAGGCGGTTAACTTCAACATCTGGAGAACCAGTTTTCATGATCACGATCATGGGTATCTATCCTTGGTGTGGTGTGGATGGTGTGCAAAATGACAAAACAAAGCACAACTTTTGAGAGGGTTACGGCGTTTTTTGCCGTGCTTCCCGCCAAGATGCGATCGTACGTCCAAAATTGGTTCTAAATTCACTCCAGCCAAACCAAGTTCCTACCCGATCTTCATCCCAAGACGCAGAAAGGGCACCATAGCTAAGACCTAAAACGCCCAATCCAAAGAAGCCTAAACTAATCAAAAAAACCACTACTGGCGGCAGCCTAAAGTAGTGCTGGCTGACCACAATGTAACTAATTACAAATGTCAACATTCCAAGACCCGATGGAATGCCAGAAAAAAGCGCAATTCGCCGAACCATTCGTCTACTAACAATTTCAGGAATAGAAGACGAATTCCTAGGAGACGACGCTGTGTTCTGTCTACCCTGTTTTTTTGCTGACGTTTTTTCTAGAGAAAGTCTCGTAGAGGTCGTGCCAGCTTCGGATTTTGGGTCTTGCGAACCACTTTGACGAACCTTTTTACGGGTTTGAACTGGCTCAAATGGTAAACGTGGAGAACTTACAAGATCGCTGTCCTGAGGCAGTCCTGCAAGTTCTTCACCTTTATCTTTATTTTTCGATGTCTCCCGAGATTTTGATGACATACTCGCTTTTCCCGGATTAGCCGCGAATACCCAATTTTGTGATTAATGCACGATAGCGAGCGTTATCTCCAGCTTGAATATAAGCCAGCAAACTCTTGCGCTGACCAATCATTTTTAACAATCCCCTGCGGGAAGAGTGATCTTTCTTGTTGGTTTTTAAGTGTCCACTCAAGCGGTTAATCCGTTCAGTTAGCATTGCCACCTGTACGTCCGCAGAACCCGTGTCAGTTTCGTGAACCTGATAGGAGGAAATAATTTCTTGTTTTTGCTGTTGCAGCAGAGCCATGGGTCGTCCGAATTCCTATTTACACAAAGTCAGCAGTTCTCAACTATAGCATGGGCATAGAGGATAGCTAAAGAATGCAAAGTAAGGTCAAGCTAAACAGCGTATTAAAATTTTGTAAGGAAGCAAAAATTAGGGAGTCATGGAAGACGTAACCACGGGGCAGGCTGTGCCTAAATCGCCCGGTGGCGGAATTAAGCCAACGACGTGCGGCACGGCGCGCGGCTCATAGGCTACTAAAGACTTACCTTTGAAGGCTAAAGAGGTACTGGCACCCGAATCCAACATGACCGCATCTCGAAATCCTGCTTTGGCAAGCGCGATGCCTAAATCCACAGAGCCGATGGGTTCCGTAGAAACGCCAATTTGAGGCTGTCCTTGTTGGTTAATCCCCCAAAATGCACGATGTCTTAACTCGTTGACGCTATATAGCCGACCAAATCGTTCTATGGGCTGAGGTTTTCCATTTTCAACTAGCCAGCCAGCAGCCACAAAAGCATCGGTTAGAGTGGGCATCTCTGCCTGCATCGCTTGTAATGTGTTGTGCTTTTTGAAGTTAAAAGGAATAAATTGAACTGATTCTGTTCCGATTAAAACGAGGGGGCGATTTTCTAAAAATGGAATTTCGCCGCGCTTCCCGGGAATAAATTGACCATGGCTTTGGCTATAAATTGGACCTAGCATCTCGTTTGATTCGAGCATTTCTAATGAGAAGAAGGTGCCATCTACGGCGGCTACGACGGGAGTATTTGCAATGATTTGAGGGATTTGCCCACGGGTGTTGTAGTGAATGGTGACTGGCTTGCCGCCTGAAATAAAAATAAATGGCGTTTGATTGATGGTTCGATCAAATCGCTGTATGGGGGAGGTGAAGTTGAATCCCCTGCTAATCAATGGCATTGGGGAACCACCCCAGGCAATATCAACCATTTCTTGAATACGAGATTGCCCAATTCGCCCGATCGCCAATAAGCTCTGTGATTGACCTGCCAGTTGCTCGTCAGCATCGTTCATTGTGAGGGCTGCTGCATATCCTGCTGATTGCACAGCCTCCATAGCGGCTTTGTCAAATTTGCCTTCTGGATAGGTGAAGTAGCGGATGGGTCTGCCTAGCTCTGTTTCTAGAATACGCTTAGACTCTTGAGTTTCGATTAGCAGTTGAGCCGGAGTTAGCCCGTCCATTACCTTGTGGTTGACGCTGTGAGAGGCGATCGTGACGAGCGGATCGTTCGCCATTTCTCGCAGTTGCTCCCAGTTAAGGCTAGAGCGTCCCATTTGTTTGCCAACTTTGACGGTGTAAATCGAGAAAAGGGCAGGGTAATTATATTTTTTTAGGAGGGGATATACATAGTCGTAATGCCCTTTATAGCCATCATCGAAAGTGAGCAAAATCGGTTTGGCTGGTAATGGGCTTCCTGTGCGGAGATGCACTACCAGTTGATCCATGCTGATAGGGGTTAGCCCTTTTTGTTTGATTAACTGTAAGTGCTGCTCAAATTCTTGCGGTGTGACATCAAAGAATACGAGCTTCTCCGGCAAGATGTCGTGATACATCATGACGGGTACTTTGGCTTCTCGTGCGAGAGAATTAATCTCAGGAAAAGGGCTAGGGTTGAGGTATGCCATGACCTGAGGCGCAATCTGACCCACGATCGCGTCCATACCAAAAGCAGGCTGCTCAGTCCAGTTGGCTGTTTGAGAAATGTTGCTAACGAGTTGGGTCAGTCCACTGGTCGCTTGAGTCGCTTGGTTTGGCTGGCAGTCGGGCTTTGTGGCAGGTGTCAGCGGTTCCACAACAATAGCGGGTTGTTCAAGGGCTGGCTGCTCAAGGGTGCTATTAGCATCTAATGATTGAGCAATAGTTAGCGTTGCTGAGGCAGGGTGCGATCGCCCGATTGCACAAAACAGAAGTGGAGTAATCACGGCGATCGCCAGTCGCGATCTCTGGTTAAAAGGACTCATTCGATTGAATTTGATCAAAAACTTGCCCACGCTGCCCATAGTTCACCAAGCTTCATAAGTTCCCTAGACATATCTACTCTATAACGGTAGCTTTGTCAGTTTTTTTGACGTTTTCTCGCGAATATGTCCCGCCTTCCACATTTAATCTCTATCAGCAAACCCTGTATCTAATCTAACCAGTCATTTAGTCTAACCAGCCCAGAAAATCACTGAAACAGATTCTACAGAAGTCATTTGAAACTTTTTTACCCATTAGCAAGAAAAAATGACAGTTCAGCTAACGCTTGGTAGTCATAGATTTGCCAAGCATTAGCATTCATAAAGGACAATAGATTTTGTATAAAAGCTTGCAGAATAACCTGGTCGGAAAAGATGCAATTCATTAAGGGTTATTTTTGTTACTTCTTAGCATCCTCAAAAAGTGGAATAACACTCAGGGAATCCATGCGTTCAGGATCTGAATGTTCGCTTCGAGCTTTTTGAAGTATTACGATCGCTCAGGTTCCGCTGATTTCTCTGTTTGCTCATATTCCTACCAGTAATTTAGGATGCTATTCATCAAAGTGCCACTCGTTAACTCAAACTCAGTGAGGAATTCCTACTAATGACCATGAGACTTCCGTTTAAGCCGCCTTCAGCCCGAAGGAAGCAGCGTTTAGCACCAGCCCAAACGAACCAGCGGCGATCGCTAGATTGGTACTCCAGAAAGCTATCCCCCAGCGCTCAAGCCTGTATTCCCCTTGCCCTGATCATTGTATTAATTTGGGGTTACGAAGCATTTGCCCAAGGCGCACCTACGCTCGCAGATGTAGTAAAGACCACTGAAACCCTCAAAGTGGGTCTCGATACCATGTGGGTATTGGTGGCTGGCATGTTGGTGTTCTTCATGAACGCTGGTTTTTGTATGTTGGAAACTGGCTTCTGTCGTCAGAAGAATGCTGTGAATGTGCTATCCAAAAATCTGATTGTGTTCGCGCTCTCTACGGTCGCATTTTGGGCGATCGGGTTTGGATTGATGTTTAGCACTACTGGTGGCGGTTTCATTGGTAGTGGCGGCGGCTTGTTCTTAACAGGTGCAGACAATAGCCCCGCCACAGGAGACGCTTATCAAGGAATCTTTAGTGCGCTCAGTTGGACAGGGGTGCCCCTGCTGGCAAAGTTTTTCTTTCAGCTTGTCTTTGCTGGAACAGCAGCAACAATTGTGTCTGGAGCCGTGGCAGAACGGATCAAGTTTGTTAGCTTTTTAATTTTCAGCGTCTTACTGGTTGGCATCGCCTATCCTATCACCGGACACTGGATTTGGGGTGGAGGCTGGTTAGCCACGTTGGGCTTCTGGGATTTTGCAGGTTCCACCGTGGTTCACTCAGTGGGAGGGTGGGCTGCCTTGATGGCTGCCGCAATTCTTGGTCCTCGGCTCGGTAAATATGGTGCCGATGGTCATTCAAACGCCCTACCTGCCCACAACATGAGCATTGCAACTCTAGGTGCTCTAATTCTGTGGTTAGGCTGGTTCGGGTTTAACCCTGGCTCAACCATGGCAGTAGGCGATGGTTCACTAATTTCTCACATTGCCATTACGACCAACACAGGAGGTGCGTTTGGTGGCATTGCTGCAACTGTCACAGCATGGCTCTATCTAGGCAAACCGGATCTGTCCATGATCATCAACGGCATTCTGGCAGGCTTAGTATCCGTCACCGCATCGTGCGCCTTTGTGACGATTCCAGCCGCCGCTGTGATTGGTACGGTGGGTGGGATTTTAGTAGTGTTTGCAGTAGGCTATTTCGACAAGCTTAAGATTGATGACCCAGTTGGGGCAACTTCAGTTCACCTAGTGTGTGGAATCTGGGGAACTTTAGCTATAGGTCTATTTGCCGTGGGACCGAGCGACGTAGCGGGTGCTTTGTATTCAGCAGGTCCGAAGGCTGGCTTACTTTTGGGTGGCGGAATTGAGCAGCTTTGGTATCAATTCGTGGGTGTTATGACAGTGGGGGGCTTTACGGTTCTGGTTTCTACTATCTTCTGGGTAGTATTGAAGTCAACCCTAGGTATCCGAGTGACTGAGGAGGAAGAGCTTATTGGGCTAGATATTGGCGAACATGGCATGGAAGCCTATGCAGGGTTTGTTAAAGACAGCACAGGTTTACCAACCGATCTATCCGGTAGTATTGATAGCTCTGGACTGGCAAGCAGAAATTATTGAGCCAAGCGATATAGAGCGGTCATGGGCTTGAAAAAGTAGATACCTAGACCGAAATCTTAATGAAGACTACCTGAGATAGTGGAATCTTGATTTATTAAAAATTTTAAGGTTCCACTTTTCTATTGAATGGCAAAAATACAGGAAACATTTCTGAGTACCGAATACTAAATGGCTCGATGGGTCTTTGCAGCAATAACGCCTTACGCGCTTTTGTTACTTATTATACAACTTGCATCAACCGATGGAATCACAATCTACTCCATCGGATTCGATCTATAGAAAGCATTGCTTGTTTCATGGGTTGTACAACCAAAATACAACCCTGTCTTAGCATGTTCACTTTGGATGAGTCCTATGGCTGGCAGTCAAGCAATAGTGATAAATCTCAAGCGATTGAGTGTTTTCTTACTCTTTTGATGTGCTGCCTTTTACATTGCTTCTGTGTTAGTTGCGAGGATTTTCGGTTAAAAATGGCTAAACTCAAGCACCAGAGAAAGATTAGAGGCGATCGCCGCTCGTCTTCTAGATTTTCCAATTTGGTTTCTTCATTCAAGCAGTTCTATCTGCACTTCGCCGACAGGGGCAGTAGAAGGGCAGGTCAAAAATCATGGTTGAAATGGGCGATCGCATTTTGTGTCCCCTTAGCATTTTTAGCGGTTTTAGGTGTCTTAGGTGGACCGCTGGCTGATATGGCGATCGCTCAAGCTCCTGCTGCGGCTGACAAGAATCCTTATGCGGGGATTGACACGGGCGATACCGCTTGGATGTTAACTTGCACCGCGCTCGTGCTGTTCATGACCCCCGGACTGGCATTCTTCTATGGTGGATTGGTGCGATCGCGCAACGTCCTGAACACCATGATGATGAGCTTTGTTTCCATGGGGATTGTAGCGGTCATTTGGATTTTCTGGGGATACAGCCTCAGCTTTGCCCATGTCGCGCTCGATAAAGACAACTGGGAAACCGGAATCGGTCAATTTATCGGGAGTTTGCAGTGGTTTGGCTTGAATGGGGTTGGGCTGACTCCAGAGCCGATTTATGGAGCAACCATTCCTCATCAACTGTTCATGGCATATCAGATGATGTTTGCCATTATCACAGTGGCACTTGTATCTGGCGCGATCGCCGAGCGGATGAGCTTCAAAGCCTACGTGTGGTTCTTAATTCTTTGGTCTACATTCATCTACTGCCCTCTTGCCCACATGGTCTGGGGACGGGGATACTTGGGTCATCTAGGCGCTCTCGACTTTGCGGGTGGAACGGTGGTTCATATTAGCTCTGGAATTTCAGCCCTCGTCGCGGCTCAGATGATTGGTAAACGCAAGGATTATACGATCAAGCCGATCATTCCCCACAACGTACCCTATGTGCTTTTGGGTGTGGGAATCCTCTGGTTTGGCTGGTTTGGCTTTAATGGAGGCAGCGCGATCGGGATTGGTAAAGACATTGGGGTTGGTCCTTCTGCAACGGTCGCATTTGTGGCAACCACTGTCGCAGCATCAGCCGCTGGGTTAGCTTGGGCACTGGCAGAATGGTTTGGCAGAGGCAAGCCGACTGCTGTAGGCATTGGCACTGGCTTTGTCGCGGGGTTAGTGGGCATTACGCCAGCAGCAGGTTTCGTAACTCCAGTTTCAGCCATTCTCATTGGTGCTATCACCTCCATTTGCTGCTTTTTTGCAGTCAACTTTAAGGCAAAAATCCAGTTTGATGATGCCCTCGACACCTATCCCGTGCATGGCGTGGGTGGAACCGTTGGAGCGATTTTGACAGGGGTTTTTGCAACCAAATCAGTTAATGGGCTGGGAGCAGATGGGTTACTGTTTGGCAACTTTAACCAGTTGTTGATTCAGATTTGGGCAGTCTTAATCGCCTATGTGATTGCGGGGGTTGGCACCTTTATCATTCTTAAGGTGATTGAACAATTCATGCCCCTGCGGGTTAAGGATAACGTGGAAGACGAAGGTTTGGATGTACATGAGCATGGTGAAGAAGCCTATGGTGAAAGCATTGCAACTGAACTTGCCTTCTCCAGCAGGACTACTGAAATTTAATTCTTGGCTCTAATACTGAACCTATCAATAAAGGCTATCTTGGTGGCTGCAACCAGTTTTTGAACTGATTTGTAACCGTTGCCAGGATAGCCTTTACAATCTAATCCAACGTGTTTGATCTAAGTAAGTGTTTAGACGTTTTAGTGTGCCAACCTGGGCTGTTTCTTTAGGGTTAGTGAGTGGGCTGTTACTCCCAATTGCGCTGCTTAGCGTGCATCGAAATAGCTTGCGGAGTTCTTCACAGGTGCGTGCGTCTACGGTTGACCAACCCTTACCCTATCCATCACCTTACCCATCACCCGCCAGTTCTATCGCTCCAAACACCGAGGTTGGAGTGCGTCGGCAGTTGAATTATGACGAATGGGTGCAACTGCTGAAACGGGAAGCAGCGGCGATCGCGGCTCGATCCCCTAGTAAATTAAAAGTCTTAGCGGGGGATTCCTTAAGTTTATGGTTTCCCAGCAATCTGCTGCCTCCAGGAGCCACTTGGCTCAATCAAGGTATTTCGGGCGAAACGTCCTATGGACTGCTGAAACGAGTTAAATTGCTGGATCACACTAAACCTCAAACTATTTTTGTCATGGTTGGCATTAATGATTTGATTAGAGGGGTGAGAGGCGAAACGTTGGTTGCCAATCAGCGAGAGATTGTGCGTCATCTTAAAGCCGCCCACCCGCAAGCCGCGATTGTAATTCAATCCATTTTGCCCCACGGCGGCGATCGCGCCAGTCGGCGATATCTTGCCTCCGTCAAAGGAGATCCGGCTGCCAAAGAGCGCCAGCATCCCTTGTGGGTTGATCGCTTACCCACTATTTCCAGTCGCTGGATTCGCACGATTAATGAAAAACTAGAGCGGGTTGCCCAGGATGAAGGCGTAGAGTATCTAGATTTACATAGTGCGTTTGCGGATGCAGACGGTTATATCAAAGAAAAATTAACTACCGATGGATTACATCTAAGCATTGCTGGGTACGTCCTTTGGCGATCGAAGCTCCAGCAAGTGGGCGAGTCTGCTGCAAAGCCTCCCATTTCGCATTCAGTGACTTCTCCCTAAAGAAGTGGCACTTTTCTAGAAGAGAGTGTCAAGATTGGGTTAGGAGATGAGCAAACGCCGAATTCCTATATGCCTGAACCGACTGCCTCGATCGCTCAGCACTATCACGAACGTACCAAATACGATCCCAGAACGATTAACGCAAAAAGCAAACCGCCGGATTGGCATCAGCAACCGATTCTGTTCAAAGAATACAAAATTGGTAGTTTATTCGATCTAAATCCATTTTTAACAAAGCATCGTGAAAAGACTGCGGATGATCCCATAGGCGATTGGTGGCAGCGGATTTCTCAGCTTTTGTATTGCAGCTATAGCGTAACGAAAATAGACTACTCCATAGTCGGTGAACCTCTATATCGGCGGGCGGCTCCCTCTGCGGGTGGGCTTTATCCGGCTGAACTTTATTTAATTTCGCGGGGTACTCCTTTACTACCTGCCGGGTTGTTCAACTATCAAGCGCGCACCCATTCCTTGATCCATTTTTGGGAAAATGATCCCTGGACAAAACTCCAGGCGGCTTGCTTTTGGCATCCTATTCTAGAAAATACGCAACTGGCATTGATTGTCACTACAGTCTTTTTGCGATCGCAATGGCGGTATCAAGATCGTGCCTATCGCCGTGTGTGCCTGGATAGTGGACATTTACTAGGCAACCTCGATTTAACCTGCGCCATGAATGACTATCGCCCTCATCTCATTGGTAGCTTTATGGATGAAGGCATCAATCAGGTGTTGTATTTAGATGCTGCTCAAGAAGGGGCGATCGCGGTGCTTCCCTTGGCTGATTTGCTAGAAGTTCGCCAAAATCTTCCTCTTGCCAAAACAATTACTCCAACTCGAACGCACACTGAGTATCCCGACCTTGTTGATGGTGAGCTACTCTCCTACTTTCATCAAGCCACTCAGATTGATCTGAATGAAACCATGAAGGTCAACTGGAAACTATCGCCCACCGAAAAGCAACGCACGGATAAATACAATTTTCCGTTTTGTACCAAAGTGCTGACCGCAACCGATGAGATAGCCTGGGGAACCAAACTAGAAGGGTTAGAAAGTACCATCATTAAACGGCGCTCAACTCGTGCCTATACTGGAGAGCCGCTGACCTTCAATGAACTGAAGCAGCTACTAGACTTCACCTACCAGCCCCAGCACTATGTTGAGCAAGGGCTAGATGGAACTCCTGACTGTTTTGATCTCAGTTTGGTCGAAACCTTTATGGTGGTGTCTTCTGTCGATGGCTTAGAAGAAGGTTGCTACTATTACGCGCCTAACTCTCAGGAACTTCGCCAAATCCGCTTCAAAAATTTTCGCCAAGAGCTTCATTTTCTGTGTTTAGGACAGGATCTAGGACGGGATGCAGCGGTGGTTCTGTTTCACACAGCAGACTTAAAAGCAGCCGTTGCCACCTACGGCGATCGCGTCTATCGCTATTTGCATCTAGATGCTGGACGGTTAGGTCAACGCCTCAACTTGGCAGCCATTCATCTCGGTTTAGGCGTGAGCGGCATTGCTGGCTTTTTTGATGACCAGGTCAACGAAGTGTTGGGCATTCCAATTGACGAAGCCGTCTTATATATCACCACCCTTGGTCGCCCTCAAACGCTCTAAAAATAAGCTTTACCGATATTCGCAGTGTTCTTCTACTCAAAAGGCTTCAATCCGTTGCCAGACTTGCGCTTCTAAATCGGGGGCATCGGCATCAAACCATTCGATTTCAGGGTAGGCGCGAAACCAGGTACGCTGGCGTTTGGCAAATTGGCGCGTATGAAGAATAGTGGCTGCGATCGCCTCCGCTTGAGAAATTTCACCAGTCAAAAATTGCCTGAACTCGGCATAGCCCAACGTATTTAGCAACGGCAGATCAGCGCCGTACTTTTCACACAAGTACTCTACCTCTGCCACAAAGCCCTGAGCAATCATCTGGTGTGTGCGCTGAGTAATCCGATTTTCTAGTTGAACCCGATCGCCGCACTCTAGCCCAATCTGCAAAATCGGGTAAGGAGGTGGTTGTTCTCCCTGCTGGGCTGACATCGGTTGTCCAGTCACATAAAATACTTCTAGCGATCGCAGCGTTCGCACTTGATCATGGGCATGAATTTTGGTAGCCGCTGCCGGATCAACCTGTTGCAGCATGGCGTAACACTGGGGTTGTCCCAAGGTTTGGAGTTGCGATCGCAGGTCTGGCTGGGGCGACACTCTGGGTATTTTGAGTCCTCTGGTGATGGAGCGGATGTAAAGCCCTGTTCCACCCACCAGCAAAGGCGAGATCGATGGTGCTTGATGCATGGTTTCAATTAACTGCTGCGCCTGCATTTGATACTCTGCCAGAGTCAATGTTTCTGTCGGTTCGCAGATGTCAATCAAATAGTGAGGTACAGTTTGTTGCTCAGCGATCGCGGGTTTTGCCGTACCAATGTTAAATTCTCGATACACTTGACGCGAATCAGCGCTAAGAATGACACAATGCAAGCGTTTTGCAAGTGAGATCGCCAATCTCGATTTACCCGTTGCTGTCGCCCCGCAAATCACAATCAGCATTGGTACTAAAGTATTATTTTCCGCCGGGTTTACCATGAAAATGAATGTTGAATACGAGGAAGCCGTTAAGTGATGGTTAAACCCCACCATAAACGGTTCAGGATACCTATCTAAAAGCGCTTATAAGCCTTTTGTGCTATAATCTTAGATAGTTTTGGTCTTCTGAAGCTTAAATGCAGTTTTAGACCACGTTATTTCGGCTGGAGCGCTAATTGCATGGCAGATAACTACGGTGCGGAGCAAATTCAAGTCCTTGAAGGAATTGAACATGTTCGTAAACGTCCGGGGATGTACATCGGTAGTACGGGTCCCCGTGGGCTGCACCATATAGTGTACGAGGTTGTTGACAACTCGGTAGATGAAGCGCTGGCAGGGCATTGCAAAAATATTGAAGTCACACTCAATGCAGACGGCTCAGCCACTATTACGGATGACGGACGCGGTATTCCCACAGGCATTCATCCCCGGACTGGGAAATCTGCCGTAGAAACCGTCTTAACCGTTCTGGGGGCAGGCGGCAAGTTTGGTGGCGGTGGCTACAAGGTCAGT
Source organism: Leptolyngbya sp. (assembly GCA_003249025.1). GTDB lineage: Bacteria > Cyanobacteriota > Cyanobacteriia > Leptolyngbyales > Leptolyngbyaceae > ULC077BIN1. The sequence goes on from QBMH01000001.1 coordinate 20,211, forward strand.
GGCGGGCTGCATGGGGTGGGTGTCTCTGTGGTCAACGCTCTATCAGAGTGGTTGGAAGTCACGGTTTGGCGCGATCAAGGCATCCATACCCAGCGGTTTGAGAGAGGCGTTCCCATTGGGATTTTGGAAGTTGAATCGGGAGCCGGCGATCGCACAGGCACCTCGATTACCTTCCTGCCCGACAACACGATCTTCACCACTGAAACAGCGTTCGACTATATCACCGTGGCGGGTCGCCTGCGGGAGTTAGCGTTTTTGAATGGCGGAGTTCGCATCACCTTCACCGATAATCGCTTAGATCTGCTGAAAGCCTCCGAGCCTCATGTCGAAGTTTATTTCTATGAGGGTGGCATTCGAGAATATGTCACCTACATGAACCGTGAGAAGCAGCCGCTTCACGATGAGGTGGTGTATGTGCAGGGTGAGCGCAATAACGTTCAGGTAGAAGTCGCGCTTCAGTGGTGTGCGGATGCTTACAACGACAATTTACTGGGTTTTGCCAATAATATCCGCACGGTAGACGGTGGCACCCATTTAGAAGGATTGAAAACGGTTTTAACCCGCACTTTGAATTCGCTTGCCCGCAAGCGCAACAAGATTAAGGAAAATGAGTCGAATCTGGCGGGGGAAAATATTCGGGAAGGCTTAACGGGTGTGATTTCGGTGAAGGTGCCCGATCCAGAGTTTGAGGGTCAAACCAAAACGAAACTGGGCAATACGGAAGTGCGCGGCATTGTAGATTCCTTGGTCGGCGAAGTGCTGATCGAATATCTAGAGTTTCGCCCCGGTGTGGCGGATGCCATTATCGAAAAGGCAGTGGAAGCGTTTAAGGCAGCAGAGGCGGCTCGGAAAGCCCGTGAATTGGTGCGCCGTAAGTCGGTGTTAGAATCTTCAACTCTACCGGGCAAACTGGCGGATTGTAGCAGCCGAGATCCTGCGGAATCAGAGATCTTTATTGTGGAAGGGGATTCTGCTGGCGGTAGCGCTAAGCAAGGACGCAATCGTCGCTTTCAGGCAATCTTGCCGCTCAGGGGCAAAATCCTGAATATTGAGAAGACTGACGACGCAAAGATCTATAAAAACACCGAAATTCAGGCGCTGATTACGGCTCTCGGCTTGGGCATTAAGGGTGAAGACTTTGATGCATCGCAGTTGCGCTATCACCGGATTGTGATCATGACGGATGCCGATGTGGATGGTGCCCATATTCGCACGCTGATCCTCACCTTTTTCTACCGCTATCAAAGAGCGATGGTCGAGCAGGGCTACATTTATATTGCCTGTCCGCCGCTTTATAAAGTGGAACGAGGGCGCAGCCATAACTACTGCTATAGCGAACGCGATCGCGACCAAGTGATTGCCACCTTCCCCGCTAATGCAAAGTATGATATTCAGCGCTTTAAAGGGTTGGGCGAAATGATGCCCACGCAACTATGGGATACAACGATGAACCCGGAGACGCGCACCCTGAAGCGAATTGAGATTGAAGATGCCGTTGAAGCCGATCGCGTGTTTACCGTGCTAATGGGCGATCGCGTTGCCCCCCGCCGCGAATTTATTGAAACCTACGGCTCCAAGCTGAATCTGGCTGACCTGGATATTTAAATTCGGGCTTCTGCCAGCCTGTCACCTTTGCCCTGATATAGAATGCAATCTAGAAGGGTTGAGAGGTTTGCCATGTTCTTCTATGACCCCACCTTGTGTTTGCCATCCTCTGAAGAGTTGCCCGACTCCGATGATACGCCTGTGGATAATGAGCTTCAAGACTTAATTCCCGGTTTACTCAAAGCGATTTTGGCGTGGCTGTGGCGCGATCGCTGGGATTGGTTTTTTGGCGTGGATATGGGAATTTACTACGATCCCGATAAGCCTGCGATCGTCCCCGATGGATTTCTCAGCTTAGGAGTCAGCCGCGTCACCGATGAAGAACTTCGCCTCAGCTACGTCCTCTGGGAAGAGCGACGCGTTCCAAGTTTTGTCTTGGAGGTGGTGTCCAAAAAGTATCGTCGGGAATACAGCACCAAAAAACAGTTTTATGCCGAAATGGGCGTGTTGTATTACGCGGTATATTCGTCTCGCCGCCGGAGAAAGCCGCCCTTAGAGGTCTACCAGTTGATCAATGGCGAGTATCACTTACTCGCTGGCAATCCCGTCTGGATGCCAGAACTTGGGTTAGGAATTGGACGAGATCGCGGCACCTATCAAGGCATTTTACGAGAATGGTTGTATTGGTACGACGAAACCGGACAGCGCTATCCCACCTTTGAAGAACGGGCTGACCAGGCAGAGGAGCGGGCTGACCAAGCAGCCGAACAACTGGCAGAATTGCTGATGCGGTTACGCGATCGCGGGATTGATCCGGATGCGCTATGACATCAGCTAAGCCTCTGTGTTCCTAACTATCGCCCGAACCCTACACAGCTTGATAGATTTGATCAGGAAGATTTGAAACTTTTTGAATCATTTACAGTCTTAAAATACACACACTTTGTTTTGCAGACGGCTACTGACCTTCTATCCTGGTTGCTGCATTTATGAATTCATTTATCTGTCGATTTTTTGCCGCGATCGCCATTTCTAGCGCGATCGGCACTGCCACCTCTGCCCAAGCCGTCTCCTTGCAGCTCGGTGGGTTGCGCTTCAGTGAAATTTCAGGCAACTTTAGCATTGTTAACGGCAGAATCGATCCTGATGGGTTTTACACGATTGAACAGGATGTATATGGACCCGACACGAACCTGTATATGAGCATCGACGGCTTTCCCAGGCTGTGTCCCAGATGTTCCTATGTGGGAATTGGCTTTCAGTCGGTTCTCATCAACCGGACGAGCACGCCCTGGATCTTTGTAGACCACGAGCTACAAGAAGTGTACGGCTTCCCCAGCCCAGAAGCCGATGGGTTATCGTTCGGTCAATTTTTGCCCCAGTTTAGACCGTTTACCTCAACCCGCTTTAGCACGTCAGAAGAAGAAATTGATGTACGAGATTACGTCAACTTTTCGGGTGGTATTGTGGTTCCTGGAGATGGTGTTGTCTTTCGCTACATTTTTACAGATACCAGTCCGATCGACCGCTTTTTCTTATTGCAGCGTCCTAACTTTCAGCCGCGAGTGGGCTTTATTGATCTCACACCGCCACCACCGCCGCCTGTAGAGGTAGTGGTGACCAATCCAACGCCCATTGAACCGCCTCTCATTATACCGACCCCCATAGTTGAACCTGTGACTGTCACACCTGTGACTGTCGAACCAGTTAATACCGGGGGTGAAGCTCCAGCCGGAAACAGTTCAGCAGAGGTTCCAGAGCCGACCACCATTTTGGGAGCGCTGATGTTTGGAGCGATCGCGCTTCATCGAAGACTTCAGCGAAAAGATTGAGTCCAGTGCAATCAAGGGTTAGCATGGAAAAACTTGTTAATCATACGTCTCCATGCCTCTGACCATTGGAAACATGCTCCATTGTGGGAAATATCTGATCAATCACGTTTTGGGACAAACTGATATCGGTGTGACCCTGCAAGGCACTCAAGTTCAGCAAAACCGACCCGTCATTCTCAAGGTTTTGCAGCTAAATCCTGATTTAGGCGTAGACGTTGCCCCACTAAAGCAGCGATTTTTTGATCAGATTCAGCGATTTGCTCAGTGCAAGCATCCTGGGTTAGTGCGGCTGATTGACTCTTTTGAAGAAGACAATGCGGCGATCGCGGTCTTAGATTACACTGCTGGACAAACCTTATTGGAAGTGGTGCATACCCAAGGCGCATTGGCAGAATCTCAGGCAGTTCAATATGTTCAGCAAGTCGGTTCAGCATTAGCAGTACTGCATGACAACGGACTGATTCACCGGAATGTCACCCCCAAAAATATCATTCGTCCGATGGGGTCAAATATTGTTGTACTCGTTAACATGGGGCTGTTAGATCCCACCCTGTTGGGTATTGCCCCTGATAAGGTTCAATTGCCAGGGCAAGAATATGCAGCGCTTGAACAATATCAAACGCAGCTAGATCATACTCCGGCAACTGATATATATGCGTTGGCAGGCACGCTCTACTTTTTGCTGACTGGATACGCGCCGCTGGCTGCTCCATTGCGCCAGCGATCGCCCCTGCCATCGCCTCGGCAGTTATGTCCTCATCTTACCCCTGCGGTAGAATCTGCTATCTTGCAGGGATTAGAACTCAATGCTAATTCTCGCCCTCAAGCGATCGCGGAGTGGCTGGCATTGTTGCCTTCATCTGTTCATTCTGGGGATCGTGATGCGAATGCCGTCTTAGATGCTTCAATAATTCAAGCCGCTACCGCGCCTCAAGACATCACCGCAGCGTCGTCAGAACGCAACCCCTTACCTGCAAAATCTGCTTCCTTGCCGACCAAACGATTTAGTTCTCAACCGAATCAAAGCATGACTCCTTCTCCACTAACGCCGAAAAATACATTTCCTAAAATGGTGCTGGCAACTGCGGCGATCGCTGCCGCAGTTGGGTTAGGAGCCGGATTAGTCTTACGAGTGGCAGCGACCTCGACGGGACCAGGCACGTCTATTTTTCATACCGAGCAATCCTTTCCTCCATTTGAAAATTGGCCTGGTGCGGCACCCCCCACTGCCCCTTCTACGTCTTATTCGTCTCCTGTGATTGAAATTCCTAAAAAACGGGAGGAAACCTCTCAACGTACTCAATCTAAAACTCCTGTGATTGCCCCGCCTTCTGCTCAAGAGTCAGCAACAACCAAGCCAGTGATTGAAGATCCGGCACCTTCAGATTTGAGTCCTCAAGTTCCTGCAATCGATCCTACGCCGCGTGCGATCGCGCCTACCCCAAACTTACCCACTACTCCAGAACCGGAACGCCCCCCCGTGACCATTCCATCTCCCGCTCCTGTGGAGGTTAGACCAGAACCAGAACCAGTTCTCCCTCCTTCAACGATCGCACCCAACTCTGGTGAGCTTCCACGGCAATAGAGTATCCACGCTATAATTCAAGCGGAGCGTATAGGAATTTTCTGATGAGTAACCCCATTGTTCATGCCTTTTTTATTGGCAGAGCGCTAGCAGACACCTTGTATGATCACGCAGAACTTGCATTTACGGATGCATTAAGTGAGTTGGGCAAGCAAGATGCAGAACTCCGAGAGAAATTACGTAACTTGAGCGATCGCGTGGTAGAACGGGCAGCCCAAGAAGAAGCGGCAGCTACCCAGGGGAGATCGAGTTATTCAACTGCATCCCCGTTTCAATCGGATGATTTACAAACCGTGATTGATGAACTACGGGCAGAAGTGGCTCGGTTGCGCTCCGAACTGAAGCAATATCGCAGCCGCACTTCATAACCACGTTTGTGTATCCTTCGATAGCATCCAAGATATTAGCCTAGGGATAAGAATCGAGTGCCTGTTTTTCCTCACGACTCCAATCTGTCTAAACAGCCTATGGAGCCACATCCTGAAGGCGATATGCCTCTTGCCCATTTGGATACTCTATTCACTGCAAACGCTCAGAATGGGAAAGCTCCTAAAGATAGGAAAGACCCACAATTGGTTTTGGGTTTAGAGGAAGATGGTGCTGCTGCTTTAAAAGCGGTTCATTTCCACGAAAGTAACGATGTTGGAACGTCAGTTATTGCGGGAGACATGGCTTATGAGCGGGAATACTTACCTCAGCAAATAGCGACATCCGTTGACCCGCCTCCGCCAATCAAACCTGTGAAAGAAAAACCCTACCGTGACCAAGCCTATCGCTGGAACCGAAATAACTACTCTCGGCAGCGGCGCTTTGTAGATATTTGGGGCTTTGTGCTGACGCTATTATATTCTCAATGGCTGTATGGTAAGCCTTGGAGTTATCCCGGTGGCATGACGGATGCCAAACGAGAACAGCGTCGGCGATCGCAAGCGATTTGGATGCGAGACACCCTGCTGGATTTAGGGCCTACCTTCATTAAAGTAGGTCAGCTTTTTTCGACTCGCGCCGATTTGTTTCCAACGGAATATGTTGAAGAACTGTCTAAACTGCAAGATCGAGTGCCTGCCTTTGGTTTTGAGCAAGCAAAAACTTTGATTGAGCAAGACTTGGGCAAATCTTTGCAAGAGCTTTATCTCAGTTTTGACCCAATCCCGCTTGCCGCTGCTAGTTTGGGGCAAGTCCATCGCGCCACCTTGCATTCTGGTGAAGATGTGGTGGTGAAAGTGCAGCGTCCTGGGTTAGTCAAGCTGTTTCAAATTGATCTAGCTATTCTTAAAGGAATTGCTCGGTACTTTCAGCGACACCCAAAATGGGGACCAGGGCGAGACTGGCTCGGTATTTACGATGAATGCTGCAAGATCTTATATGAAGAAATTGACTACCTCAATGAAGGACGCAATGCCGACACCTTTCGCCGTAACTTTCGGGGTGAAGATTGGGTGATGGTGCCGCGTGTCTATTGGCGCTATGCCTCTCCACGGGTGTTGACGCTGGAATATCTGCCGGGAATTAAAATTAGTCATTACGAAGCCCTAGAAGCGGCTGGACTTGATCGCAGTAGGCTTGCCGAACTGGGTGCAAGAGCATACCTAATTCAGCTTTTAAACGATGGCTTTTTTCATGCTGATCCTCACCCCGGTAACATTGCAGTTAACCCAGATGGGTCGCTGATTTTTTATGATTTTGGCATGATGGGACAGGTTAAACTGGTCACGCGTGAAAAGCTTCTAGAGACCTTTTTTGGGGTTGCTCAAAAAGATGCTGATCGCGTCGTGGCTTCTTTGATTGATCTCGGCGCTCTGACTCCTACAAGCGATATGGGTCCCGTCCGTCGCTCGGTTCAGTTCATGTTAGATAACTTCATGGATAAGCCTTTTGAAAACCAATCCGTGGCAGCTATTAGCGATGATCTCTATGAAGTTGCCTATGGTCAGCCGTTTCGCTTTCCGGCAACGTTTACCTTTGTTATGCGCGCCTTTTCCACTCTCGAAGGGGTTGGCAAGGGATTAGATCCTGAATTTAACTTTATGGAGGTTGCAAAGCCTTTTGCACTAAAGATTATGGCAGATGGAAATCCTACAACGGATGCAAACAACATTTTAGGCGAATTGAGCCGCCAAGCTTCCCAAATCAGCAATACCGCCCTAGGATTGCCCCGACGAATTGAAGAGACGCTAGAGAAACTGGAGCGCGGCGATATTCGAGTTCGGACGCGATCGCTGGAAACAGAGCGCATTTTACGCCGATTAAGTGGTGTAAATATGGGGACAAATTATACGCTACTGGTGTGTGCGTTTACATTGTCGGCTACGATTCTATTAGTCAGCAATTATGTCTGGCTAGCCCTAGCTGCTGCCGCCGCCGCCGCCTTTACAGGGTTCACTCTTGTCCGCTTGATGATTCGCCTTGATCGGAGCGATCGCATGCCATGACCACTCTCATGTTTGTTGACACTCTAGTAACCACCCTATGAAGCGTCTGTCTACAGGCTTAACAGATGTCGGCGTTGTCCGCAAAGTCAATCAGGACGATTATTATATCGATCCGGAAGGTCGCTTTTTCATTGTGGCAGATGGCATGGGAGGACATGCCGGCGGTGAAGAAGCCAGCCATCTTGCGACTCAAACCATTCAGGCATATTTAGAAAGCTACTGGCACACGGCTGAATCATCCCAAACTATTCTGGAACAAGCACTGCTAAAGGCAAACCAAGCAATTATTGACGACCAGCGGCACCATCCAGAGCGGGGCGATATGGGCACCACTGTGGTCGTGTTATTGTTTCGGGATGACCAGCCTTTGTGTGCCCACATTGGCGATTCCCGGCTCTATCGGTTACGCGGCGCTAAGCTCGATCAGATTACCGAAGACCATACCTGGGTGGCACTTGCTATCCGAATGGGTGAAATTTCGCCGGATCAAGCAAGAGTTCACCCCTGGCGACATGTACTAGCTCAATGTTTAGGGCGGGAAGATTTGCGCCAAATTGATATTCAGCCGGTGCAGATACAGCCGAGCGATCGCCTGTTGCTATGTAGTGACGGACTCACCGAAGAACTATCTGATCAAGTGATTGCGTCCCAGCTAAAATCTATTCGAGTCTGCGAAAAAGCCGCTGCCGCTCTAATCAACGCCGCAAAAGAGCATGGTGGGCGCGATAACATCACAGTCATTGTATTGACCATTGATGGATCGGGATAAGTGGGTAGGGTTAGAATCTATCAAAATGATCACAGCGACCCAAGCAGTTCAATGCTCCTGCTATGATTAAATCGAATTCAATTGGGGTTGTAGCTCAGCAGGATAGAGCGGTCGCCTCCTAAGCGACAGGTCGCGCGTTCGAATCGCGCCAGTCCCGTTCAGAAAGTTCAAAATCCCTGAGGAGCTTGCTTTGCAAGGATTTTATGCTGTTCTGATAACCCTTGTTCTGTTCAGCACTCAACCAGGCAGTGTTTGATTTCACGGAATTTAATAAATATTTAAGCAAATACTAAAGCGTATTTTCTAAATTTTGTATAACTTGCACTGTAGAGGGAGGAATTAATCCAAAAAAAGCTCTAGAGTCTCAGGTATACAAGAGTGTTTGATTTATTAAACTTTAACCTGAGAGGTTTACCTCATCGCTAAGCGATCTCTTCAGATAGCACCCACAAAGATTCAACGCGCAAAACGAGCCTTTGCCCTCAAGGGATGGACGCAGGAGAACCTAGCGGGAGAGGTGAACTTGAAAACACGTCAACCTGTTTGGCGATTTTTTACCGGGCAACCTGTTGAGCGCCATACTTTTTTAGAAATTTGTTCGGTGCTGGAGTTAAATTGGCGTGAGATTGTCCTTGATCCGCCAGCAGAATTTCCTGAAACCGGACGATCGGTTCGCTTTCCCCCATCTGCCCTGGATGCCCTAGTGCAAGAGGTGCGATCGCAGCGTCGGGACAAAATTCAAGATCAGTGCGGCATCTTGCAGCTATTAGACATCAGCCATCCTGTCAGCTTGGATGATATCTACATTGATGTCAATATTTTGGAAGCCATTGCCAGTCAACAGCAGTTAGAGCTTGCGAATCTACAAACTCTTGAACCAGAAGATTTCGATCGCGTGGGCTTGGGTGACGTTGACCAGGTACAAGTGCTAGGCGTTACCGCCGTAGAAAACTACTCAAAGGTCAGAGTGCTAGGCAAACCGGGTTCTGGCAAAACCACATTCTTGCAATATCTCGCCGTTCAGTGCAATCAAGGCGAGTGGGAAGCCGAGCGAGTTGCCATCTTCATCACACTGAGGCATTTTGTTGAAGACTCTAGAGTCAACGGCGAATTTAGCTTGTTAAACTACCTACGTCAAGAGTTTTTTACAGACGGCATTGCTGACTCCTCGACGATTGAGACGCTGCTGCAAGCGGGTCGGGTGGTGCTGCTATTGGATGGTATTGATGAAGTACTGCACGAAGAGAGTCTGATAGTCCTCAAAGAAATTCGTCGATTTTCAGATAAATATCATAAGAATCGGTTTGTAGCGACCTGCCGTACCGCCGATCGAAAGCTCAGCTTACGCGGGTTTACCGACGTGGAGGTGGCTCCATTTACCCAAGCTCAAATTGTGGCATTTGCCCAAAAATGGTTTGTGGCGTTTACTAAAACGACTGCTCCGGCAGGGGTGGTGCAGTCTGATCAGTTTATTGAAAAGCTGGACTTGCCGGAAAACTGGCAGTTTCGCCGACTGGTGGTGACTCCTCTGTTTTTGCACATGGCGTGTTGGGTATTTCAGGGGGAGGGTAGATTTCCAACGAAGCGAACCGATTTTTATAAAGAAGGGTTAGATTTACTGCTGGGCAAATGGGATGAGGCGAGAGGGGTGGAACGAGATCAGGCTTACCAAGGGTTTCGCCTGCCCCAAAAGCTGAAATTGCTGAGTCAGATTGCGGCAGCTACCTTTGAGCAGGGGCAATACTTTTTTGAGCAACGGACGCTTGAGCAATATATTGAGGACTATATTCGACATCTGCCCAATGCTTCGACTGATGCCGAGGAACTGCACCTCGAAAGTGGAGCGGTGCTAAGGGCGATCGAATCGCAACATGGATTAATCATCGAACGGGCGCGGGGGATTTTCTCGTTCTCTTATCTGGCGTTTCAAGAATATTTCACGGCACGTAATATTGTTGCCAGTTATAACCTCCAATCCCTAGAGCAGGCATTGGGTGGCTTGGTCAGCCACATCACCGATCCTCACTGGCGGGAAGTTTTTTTGTTGACGGCTGCCATGCTGCGGAGTGCTGATTCGTTAGTGCAGTTGATGAAGCAGCAAATTGATGCTCTAGTTGCCGAAGATGCTTATCTGCAAGAGTTTTTGGTATGGGCAAGTCGAAAGTCGTAGATTATCCCAGCCGAGACCCAAGATGCAACGGTGCGAGCCTTTTACTTGGCAATGGCTCGCACCCCTCACATGGCATCTGATTTTGCGCTTGCCTGTACGCTCGACCAGGGGATATTTTTGGATACCGCTTTGGATGATGTGTTGCAATCCTGTGCGATCGCCCAAAGTCCAGATTTTGCCCACGCCCATCTGTGTAGCAATGCCCTCAGCAATATTTTAGGCATCGTGCTGGATGCGGGTTTGCATAAATCGCTGCAACAACTCCAAGATGAATTCCCAGATATTGATCAAAACCAGCCACGGTTTCAGGCATGGCGGCAGGGGCACTATGCCGCTTGGGAAGAACGTCTCAAAAGTGATATCAATAGCTATCGACAGATTCACCAGCACTGGCAGTTTAGCTCAGAACAACAGCAAGTGCTGCAACGCTACTATGCTGCCAATCAACTGCTGCTCGATTGTCTGCATAGCAACTGTGAAGTGACGGCGGCGGTTCGGCAGGATGTTGAAGCCAGTTTATTGCTATCCCAAACGGAGCTTGAAGCGAGGGAATGGCAATAAATCTATCTTTAGGGGGGTTTCTATCAAAAGACTGAACTTTCTAACCTCAGCGTATACAAATCAAACGCGATTTCAAACATCTGACCGTTAGATTATTGGAACATACCTGCTCAAGCTATTGGTGAAAGCCTTTCAGAGAGTTTTGGGGAGTAGGGAGAGTAATTCGGATTTTAATATGACTACTTTATTGAAGTATCCAATACCCGTATCAAAACGTCTCAAATTCGATCGCAGCCAACAGTTAAGCTCTACAACGGCGATCGCGTGCGCTATGAACGCTCGGCATACTTGCCCCTGCTGCTCTAGAATTTTGCTGCGCCACATGCGCTTGGGTGGGCTTTACTGGCGCTGTGACCATTGTCGTGAAGACATGCCCACTTTATAAGTCAACGGCGATCGCGGCAAAAGTTGCCTTTTGGTTATCCATCGTCTTACATCCACAGTTTTTATAGTTAGAGGTGAAAATGTCCCACGGATTAGTCAATTTAACGTTGCCAGCAGTTCTTCAAGAAATTGAATATGTCTTAGAGGAATACCCTGAACATCCGTATCAAACTGCTTTTTCACTGCCTGAACTGCGCCAAAAGCTGGTTGCCCATATTCTCAGTAATGTCCCCAACCGCTATGTTGTCGAAGATGAACAAGAAACATTTGGCAAGCCTAAGGCTCATGCCTCTTCTCCTTTGCAGGAACGGCTACGAATGGAAATGGTGATTCGTACCAGTATTTTGCATATCCTGCGCGAAAACGCTGACTGGCTCAGCCGCAATCTGTCACGCGTTTAGATTGATGCAAAAACGGGTGTATTTTATTACTGGTTGCGATCGCGGCTTGGGCAAAGAGGGCAGTTCCTAAAACGGTGAGAGTAAGTTGCTTACTTCGATGCGTTCTCCTGAACTAGCTGCTTAAATAACTCATCGGCTCGAATGGGATCAAAGAACTGGCTAGATAGCAGCCCTTGGCTGGCGCTTGATGGATCTAGACTAATTGCTTTTCGGAGATTTTCAACCGCTAATCTGACATTGTTGAGCAGTGCATAGTGAAATGCGTTGTTCTGATAGGCTTGGGGCTTTTCTGGTGCAAGCGCGATCGCTTTATTGATGGATGCCTCAAAGTCTTCATGTCTTCCCAGGTTATCCAATGAAAAACCTCGATTGACCCAAGGATCGTAATAGGTGGGATCAAGTTGAATTGATTTTTCAAAACAATCTAAAGCGTCTTGATATAAACCCAGTTTATTCAGAGTATTTCCCTTGCCGTTCCAGGCATTTGCGTCATGTGCTTGAATTTCAATTGCCTGGTTATAAACCTCTAGAGCCGCTTTATATTGCTTCAATTGCCTCAAGGCTTTGCCCTTGCCAATCCAAGCTTCAAATGTTGATGGCTGAATCTGAATTGCTTTTGTATATGAATCAACTGCTTCTGCATATCGCTCTTCAAATAACAAACTATCGCCTTGCATCACATAGTCATTTGCTGTTGACAATTGAGGGTATACCATCAGTAACAACTCCAGTTTTTAAGAAAATTTTTGAATTTACGGCGATGTTTGATCCTGTCCAAGCTTGAGCCAGCTAAAAATTTGAATTGGTGTGATCAATAGAATGAGTTTGTCGAGAATGGGTAAAGGCTGTTCATCGGCATACAGTCGAGGGGTTTGATTGGGGGAAAATGTCAGGATCGAGCGATCGCTGGTATCGATCAACCAGCCTAATCGAGTGCCATGGTTGAGGCAATGCAAGATTTTGTCGATGACTGGGTTGGCGCTTTGGTTTGGCGACAGAATTTCAATTGTCCAATCGGGTGCCACAAAAACATCATCCGTAGGTTCACCCTCTGGATCAAATTCAATGGTTTGCCACTCCAGCACAACCAGATCCGGCACCAGGGAGCGATCGCCAAACGTGCAGCGTAATTCTGGAAAGGCGTAAGCAATCTTGAGCGGCTTGGCAACCTGATTAATAGCAGTGCATAGTTCGCTTTGAATAATGGAATGCTTGCGCTTTGGCATTAGCTTTTGGATGATTTTGCCGTCCAGAAATTCGCTGGCAGGTTTAGTTTCGGGCAGGGCAAGAAATTCGCTGAGCGTCAGGGATTTGGTGGGGGTTGCAACCATGTTGATTTCCCAAAATGTCGTAGGTCTAGCTTATCGTGCGAACTGACAAGTTAGCGCTTGTGCGATCGCGGTTAGTTTTAAGTAGTTGCGAAGTATGAGACGATCTCCCTCACTTACGTCCCAGTAACTTATCTCGTAAGTGTTTGATTTTGTCGCGAAACTCAGCAGCTTTTTCAAACTCCAGTTTCTTCGCCGATTCCTTCATTTGAGCTTCCATTTGCACGATGATATCCGGAATATTTTCCATGGGAATATCGCTGGCGTGAACGTAGACCTCTTCTAGTTCATTTGCCTTAAGGCGGCGCGACACATCCAGAAACTTGAGGATGGAGTTGTTTTGGCGTTTGATAATGGAGTAAGGCGTGATGCCGTTGTCTTCGTTATGTTTGTTCTGAATGGCGCGACGGCGTTCTGTTTCAAAGATGGCTTTTTCCATGCTCTTAGTCATGTTGTCGCCATATAAAATTGCCTTGCCGTCTACATGGCGCGCCGCTCGTCCGATCGTTTGAATCAGCGATCGCTCTGCCCGCAGATAGCCTTCTTTGTCTGCATCTAAAATGGCGACTAAGGAAACCTCCGGCAAATCTAATCCTTCCCGCAACAGGTTTACCCCAATCAGTACATCAAAATCCCCTTCCCGCAGCCCTTGCAAAATTTCAATCCGCTCAATTGAGTTGATTTCTGAATGCAAATAGCGGACTCGAATACCGCGCTCCTGAAAATATTCCGTCAGGTCTTCCGCCATTCGCTTCGTTAACGTCGTCACCAACACCCGTTCGTCCTTGGGCACTCGCTCCTGGATTTCACCAAACAGATCATCTACTTGCCCTTGAGTTGGACGCACAAAGATTTCTGGGTCAAGCACCCCAGTCGGACGAATGATTTGATCGACAATGTGGTCTTCGGAGATTTCCTGTTCCCACTCGCCCGGTGTGGCAGAGACAAACACGCACTGGTTCACCTTCTCCCAAAATTCCTCGGATTTCAGGGGGCGATTGTCGGCGGCACTGGGCAAGCGAAACCCATGTTCAATTAGTACCCCTTTACGGGCTTGGTCGCCGTTATACATGGCGCGTAGTTGAGGAAGAGTGACGTGGGATTCATCAATTACCAACAGCCAATCTTTAGGGAAATAGTCGAGCAGGCATTCGGGGGATTCTCCAGCTTGCCGTCCGGCGAGGTGACGCGAATAGTTTTCGACCCCGTTGCAAAAGCCCACTTCTCGCAAAATTTCCAGGTCGTAGCGGGTGCGTTGTTCGAGTCGCTGAGCTTCCAGCAGTTTGCCGTGGGTTTCTAAAAAGAGGAGGCGATCGCGCAATTCTTTTTCAATATCATCACAGGCTTCCTTCAGCCGATCTTCTGGCGTGACAAAGTGACGAGCGGGGTAAATATTCACGCCTTCCATGCTTTGCAAGGTAGTGCCCGTCACCGGATCGATGTAGCGGATCGCTTCAATTTCGTCGCCAAAAAACTCTACTCGAATGATTCGATCTTCGTAAGCGGGACCAATCTCCAGCACATCGCCCTTAATCCGAAATCGACCGCGCCCTAGCTCCAAATCATTGCGGGTATATTGCACCGAGATCAAATCCCGAATCGCCCCCCGCAGGTTGACTTCTTCCCCCACTCGCAGAGAAATCGCCGCTTTCAAATATTCCGAGGGAATCCCCAAACCATAGATGCAGCTAATGGAGGCAACCACAATCACATCTCGCCGCTCGAACAGCGATCGCGTTGCCGAGTGCCGCAACATATCGATTTCTTCGTTAATCGACGAGGTTTTGGCGATATAGGTATCGCTAACGGGAATGTAGGCTTCGGGCTGGTAGTAGTCGTAATAGCTAATGAAGTACTCAACCGCGTTGTCTGGAAAAAACTCGCGCAACTCATTGCACAACTGCGCCGCTAAGGTTTTATTGTGTGCCAGAACCAGGGTCGGTCTACCCAATGTGTTAATCACTCGCGCCATCGTGTGGGTTTTGCCGGTGCCGGTTGCGCCTAGCAAAGTTGTGTAGCGGTTGCCAGCATTGATGGATTCCAGAATCTGGGCGATCGCCTTGGGCTGGTCGCCTGCTGGCTCAAATGGTGCTTGAATATCGAACTGCGCCATCGTTCAAAAAATTCCCAAACTAGCGGTGAAACTGAAAAATGCGATCGCGCTTAGGCTGTCAAATCACTCGCTTGACCATCAACCAAACGCCTTTCCAGTGTAACGATTTCCCCAGTTTGCGATCGCGATCGCAGCCTATTAGCAACGCTCCAGTTTTCTCGTCTCCAGTTTTCTGTCTATGGGTGATTGGCTCAAGGGCAAAAGTTCAGTAAAAACGAACCAATAATCCTTAACGTCTAAAAATCCTACTGTTCGCAAAAACACTGCTGGAAGGCACTGAACTGGTCGATTGCGCCCGTGCCAATGCCAAGTAAGGAAGCGAAACGGCTGCGGACTTATGCGGCTATGGAGATAATTTGAATCACTTTAAGCAGTCTGTGAAACAGGCTTGTGATGCAATGAGCGTACAGTTTAATGAATTGACCAATCTGGCTAAAGAATGGAAACACCACGACATCACCTTTTACAAATCCTGCCAAGCCTCCTCCTCCTCTTGGCTCAACCAGTCTTTGCTTAAAGAGGATTCGCTGAGAACGGTGATCTCTATCCGCTCTGTTGAATGTTTCCGCTTGAGGAATTGCAAGAAATCCAATACTTCCTCCACAAGAAAGTCTGGTGCCTGTTGAAGTTCGTGAATGATCAGGTCTTTAGAGTTCATCATCATGAGCGTGCTGCCAGTATCTTTCAACGACGATCGCGTTCACTCTACTGTACTGCTTTGGGTTGGTCGCCTGCTGGCTCAAACGGGGCTTGAATATCGAACTGCGCCATCGTTCAAAAAATTCCCAAACTAGCGGTGAAACTGAAAAATGCGATCGCGCTTAGGCTGCCAAATCACTCGCTCGACCATCCACCAAACGCCTTTCCAGTGTAACGATTTCCCCGATTTGCGATCGCGATCGCCGAATCCTTCAGGGCAACAGACCCTCAACTCACGATCACTCTGGATCTGCTTCCTCAGTTGAGGCGATCTGCACCTTGCCCTCAAGGATGGTTCCCCTCAGATTCGCTCCTTCAAGACTCGCCCCTTCAAGACTCGCCCCTTCAAGACTCGCCCCTTCAAGATTCGCCTCTGTAAGACTCGCCCCTTCAAGATTCGCCCTTTCAAGATTCGCCCCTAAAAGCTTCGCCCTGAAAAGCTCCGCCCCTCGAAGATTCGCCCCTTGAAGATTTGCCCCTTCAAGATTCGCCTCTTGAAGACTCGCCCCTTCAAGATTCGCCCCGAAAAGCTCCGCCCCTCGAAGATTCGCCCTTTCAAGATTCGCATTCACGAAGTCTTTGAAGGCAAGCAAGCAGTTTTGCAAGGGTAAAAAGCTTAAGCACTTCAGGCAAAACACAGTTGCATCTACTCGTTGTCCTTGCAGCCTGGAGATCCAGCTACCAAAGGAAGTTTCAGAAGACCATTCAATTTCTGAAAGTTCTTGAGTTAACCGGGCACAGGTATTGAGAACCGCTAGTAGGGCTTCCTCTGCATTACGAGCTTGCTTGTTTTCCGTCTGAAAATCAGGTCGAGGATTTAAGCGTTCCATTGGCATTCCATGCCACAGCATAAAACCAATTAGATTGCAGAGAGTCTGCTGCCAAGCGGCAACATCGCCCGGGTTTTGCTGATAGTGCAGGCGCATTTCATCCAAAACAAAGTTAAACAGATACTCATCCATAACCGAAGCCCCACAGACCAATGCCCACTGATACAGGGCAGAGTGCTCATCCCAGTTGTCATAGCGATCTTTGCCGCGATTTTGCAGTCTATGGTGAATGTATTGCACTTCCTGCACAATCCGGCGGGCAGTCAGGTATTCCCCAAAACTTTTGTGGGTAAACTCGAAGGTCTTGTCGCCAGACTGATCGTGTCCACTTTGACGGAAATAGAAGGCAGTCATCAGTCGAGTAATATTTGCTTTGGAGTCGTCTCGAAAGCCCGCTTGAAAGCGGTTCAGCAATTTTTTGAGAGTGCTGTTGTTATTACAATGACGCTCAATCTTCCCCACCGTTGTGGTTCGTCCGTTGCCATGCCAAGCGGCGAGGGCAATTTCTTCTAAAATGTGAACAAAATCTTTTTCCTCAATCCCCTGAATGGCGGTGTGTTGATGTTCTGCCCAACCGCGCTCATAGATGGCTTTGATCAGGTCGGCATAAACCGCATTCAGATTGGTTCCTTCCGAAAACTGGAGTTTTCCTCGTCTGAGACTGAGGGCAACCAGATAATTCAGCAAGGGTTGCGCCGTAATCTCGGTCAAGTTTCCCTGGTCTAGCTCGGTGGGTAAGCCCGCGTAGCCACTGCCACTCGCCGCGCCATAGTTTTGCCACCAAAGCTGCCGCTGGTCTGGCTCCAGCAGCTTTTTCGCATCCACGTAACGCTTCTGTTCCTGTTTAGGCACAAAATAGGGCAAGACATGCAAAATCTGTCCGTCCTTGCGAAAGTCAGTTTCGTTTGCCTGCACGACTAGCTCTCGTCCGCTAATTAACACCTGCAAACACGTTTTCTGCTGGTTAAACCGCTCCACCTTGCGCTGCACCTCTCGCACGAAGTCTTGAGCGGTCTTCTCGGCAATCTTCCCCTGCATCGCCAACTCATCCAAGCCGTCAAAGATGATCAGCAGGCGAGATTCCCGTTGCTCGGCAGCCAGCGGATTGTGCGGTAATATCCCATCTATCTGGACAAATTTGCCCACTGCATCAATCAGGTCGTCCGAGGGTTCAAAGTGATGCAGCGGAATAAACAAAACGGGAATCGTGCCTTTTGCTGCCAGCTTTGCGGCAAACATTTTGGCAAAGGACGATTTGCCGCTGCCGGGACCACCGCTAATCAAGCGAATCGCATCCGTTTTTACTGCCTTACTGAGCCAGCTTTCTAACTCTTTCTCTAGCTCGACGACGACTCGCTCAGATTGCTTACGACCTACAAGTCTCTCTTCTAGCTCCTCAGCTTTCTGTCCCTCAAGCTTACGGTTGTAGTAAGCCCGTAGCGGCACATACACCCGCTTCAGGCTGAAGGCTTCCAAAAACATCGGCTCTTCCACCTGCTTTTGCAGCCAGGTTGCATACCGCAGCCATGCCTGAACGCGCTCATTTGCCTGCGTAAAGGGAGTATCCAGCTTTTCTTTCAGTGCCCCATAGTCTTTGGCATGGCTACCCCACTCCTCATGTAGTGCCCCTGCAAAGTAGATGGGCAGTCGATCGCTAATGGCTTGGGCATCCGCTTCACTCAATCCACACTGCTTGAGCCATCCCATAAAGGTAGGTTTTACCACCTCAACAATGGAGTCTTTGTCGGGATGCTCAAAAAACTTCTTATTGATGGTTAAGCTGCTAGTTTCTAGAGCCTGATTAATGTTGGTTTGCAAGGCTTTAATATCAAATTTCTCCGGCTCCAACTCAGTTTTCTCATCAATCAGAGTCTTCATTGCCTGAAGCAGAGATCGGTAAACCAGCAACCAGGCAATTTCCTCGGCGTTCGCGGCTAAACCCAGAGCAGTCAGAGCTTCAACTCCATCTCCCGCCAGACTATCCCACTTGCCAAAACCCAGGTCTACTAAACCTTTCCCCAAAGCTTTGGAGAAATCTTTGAAATTGACCTTGATCGATTTCTTCAAAACCGAAGTCGGCTTGCTAACTGAGAGTCCAGATTCACCATTCATATGTTCTTCGGGTTGGCTGTTTTTGGGTTGGCGATCGCTAAAAAATCTCTGGCTAATCTATTTAAGCAAGCCGTTTAGCAAACGTCAGCAGAGGCGATGGTTAAAGTTGGAGTGAGCGATCGCTTTCAGTGCCTAATTTTTCTGTCTATGGGGTGATTGGCTCAAGGGCAAAAATTGAGTAAAACAGAATCAATAGTTCTAACGTACAAAAATACTATGTCTGCAAAAACGCCGCTGGAAGGCACCGAATTGGTCGATTGCGCTCGTGCTAATGCAAAGCAAGGAAGTGAAACTGCTGCGGAACTGTGCGGCTATGGAAGTGATTTGAATCGTTTTAAGCAAGCTGTGAAGCAAGCCTGTGATGATATGGGGGTGCAGTTTAACGAACTGACCGACCTTGCTAAAGAAGATAGTAGCCTGTTGGAAGTAGAGGGCGAAATTGTGGCTCCTGACTCCGCTGGGCAACTTTAAAGATCAAAGATTGAATTTGGCAGTTTGTCGTTCTATTGATCGACCTGTGTATTTAAGCAGCGATCGCGTTACAGTCCCTCTTTGAATACATTTCCGTAAAAATTGGTCTTCCACAATCTGCACGACTTGGACTTAATCAAAACGTCAGCAAAAAAATCAGGCGTACTTGCTAGACATTTAGGCAAATGCTTTAACTTATCTTCACTTCTTTCCCCTTGCCCCTTGTCGTTAGAGCATTTTCACGCCAGCATGGAGAGACTAGCGTCTTTGTGCTATCCGCAGAAAAGAAAAGGATTTGAATGCGCGACTTTCTTAAATACACCTTCGCCAGTTTGCTAGCATTGCTAATTTTTCTGGGCGTAAGCATTGGCGGACTTGTACTCTTAGTGATGTCCATTTCATCTAGAAATCCCGCGCCACCAGTCAAAGATAAGTCTGTGCTTGCGTTCGATTTGTCAGTGGATATTACCGATGGGCAGAAAGGCTCTAGTGGTAATCTGGGCGATGCATTACTCAGCGGCACTCCCGATACAATACCGCTGCGAATGGCACTGAATGCGATTGATCGCGCTGCCAAAGATAAGCGGATTGTGGCGCTATATCTTTATGGGGATATGGAGAGTTCTAGCAGCGCGGGTTATGCGGCACTCAAAGAAGTCCGTGAAGCATTGCAGCGGTTTCGGGCGACAGGCAAACAGATCATTGCGTATGGAGTAGCTTGGAGCGAACCAGAGTACTATTTGGCATCTGTGGCAGATACGATCGCAATCAATCCTTACGGCTCATTTGAACTCAACGGTCTCGCTTCCAACACGGCGTTCTATGCGGGTGCCTTAAAGAAATTTGGCGTAGGTGTGCAGGTGACGCGAGTGGGCAAGTATAAATCCGCCGTAGAGCCATTTTTGCTAGATAAACGCAGCCCTGAAAGCCGCCGGCAAACTCAAGCGTTGCTGGGGGATGTGTGGGGTGAGTTCTTGACCGCAGTGGGCAAAGATCGCAAGCTCACCCCCACTCAGTTGCAGACTGTCACGGATAACCAACCCGTTTTAGACGCGGAGGATGCGGTCAAGCAAAAGTTAGTCACAAAGCTAGCCTATGAAGATGAAATGATTAGTCAGCTTCAACAGCTTGGAGAAAAGGATGATGACTCGTTTCGCCAGATCAGCTTAAAGAGCTATGCCAAAGTTGCAGAGCAAGCGTTAGAGAGAGAGCGGCAATCCAAAAATCAAATTGCCGTGGTGTATGCAGAGGGCGAAATTGTCGATGGAGAGGGGGATGCTGATCAGGTGGGCGGCGATCGCTTTGCTCAACAGTTGCGAGAAATTCAGCAGGACGACGATATCAAAGCGGTGGTGATTCGGGTGAACAGCCCCGGCGGCAGCGTGATTGGCTCTGAGGTAATTCAGCGAGAAGTGATTCAAACTCGCAAGAAAAAGCCCGTGGTGGTTTCGATGGGCGGGGTGGCAGCTTCCGGTGGCTACTGGATTTCCACCTTTAGCGATCGCATTTTTGCCCAACCCAATACCATTACCGGATCAATTGGCGTGTTTGGCTTACGTCCGAATGTGCAAAAACTCGCAAATGATAACGGCGTGACCTGGGATGTGGTGAAGACAGGGCGCTATGCCGATATCTCTAGCATCACTCGTCCTCGAACGCCGCAAGAGTTAACCATTTTTCAGAAATCTGTCGATCACATCTATGACCGATTTGTTAGCAAGGTCGCAGAGTCGCGCAAATTGCCCAAAGCAAAAGTGGCAGAAATTGCCCAAGGTCGCGTCTGGTCGGGCAAACAAGCATTGGCGATCGGGTTAGTCGATCAGATGGGCGGACTGCAAGATGCCATTCAAGATGCGGCTCAACGGGCAAAACTGGGAGATAACTGGAAGCTCACCGAGTTTCCAGAGCCACGCGGACTTGGGGAAACACTGCTGAAAAATCTATCTAGTGAAAGCTTGCAAAAAAACAGGTCAAAAAGTCCAATTTTCAAAGAGCTAGGAAAGCTTCAGACAGAGTTTACGGTGCTGAGGGGAATGAATGATCCGTCAGAAATCTATGCCCGATTGCCGTTTAATTTCCGCCTAGACTGAGAAACTTTTAGTGGCGGCATCTAAAATCACAACGCTAAGATAAAACGCCGATGGCACGATCGCAACTGACCCCATTTCATAATCCAAAACTCCGCTTGCTTTTGGTAGGGGTGACCACAGCGATCGCGGCAATCTTGCTCCCAGAATGGCTATCTCTCCCCATTCGCTTGCTGGCGGCGTGGGATGCTGGGATGATTTGCTTGCTGGTGCTGACGTGGTGGGTGATGCTGCGATCGACTCCCGCCATGATGCGGAAAGTTGCCCAACAGCAAGATGTCAGCCGGTTGGTGATCTCCATTGTCGTGACGACTGCCGCCGTCGTCAGTGTCCTAGCGATCGCCTTAATGCTGCAAGAAAGCAAACAAACCTCATCTATCCTGTTTGCACTGTATCTAGCGCTCTCGTTAGTCACCATTCTCAGCGCTTGGATGCTGGTGCATACGATCTTTGCGCTGCACTATGCCCACGGCTATTACCGCGATGGTAGCCAATCATTGCAAGAGGCAAAAGCTGAAGAACTAGACTTTCCGGGTGAAGTTGATCCGGACTATTGGGATTTTCTCTACTTTTCCTTTGTGATTGGCATGACCAGCCAAGTGTCGGATGTGGAAATTATTTCGCGATCGCTCCGCAAGCTTGCCCTACTCCACAGCATCCTCTCCTTCTTTTTCAACACCATGGTTTTGGCGATGAGCATCAACATTGTTGCCAGCTTAATTCAGGGAGGAAAATAGAGGATTTTCTTCTTTTCCCCGTTTATGGTGCAGGGTCGATAGGATGAGATAGGATTTTGGCATAGTTTTGTTTGCAGTACGCCTGATCGCTTCTTTTCTTTCACCTTCTTTGTTGATAAGTATCCATGCTGCTGTTTCTGCGAATTGAAAATTTTGCCCTAGTCGATCGCTTGGAGTGGGAGTTAGGCGCGGGGCTAACCGTGCTGACGGGCGAAACGGGTGCGGGGAAATCCATCATTTTAGATGCGATCGATGCGGTATTGGGCGGCAAGGTGACCAGTCGCGCCGTGCGAACGGGGGCAGACCGCGCGTTGGTGGAAGCCACCTTTCGGTTAGATGCCGATCTTTGCGGTTGGTTGACCGCGCAAAACATTGATACACCATCGCGTGATGGCGCATCGGCTGACGAGGCAAAAGCGGGAACACTGGTGTGTAGCCGAGAAATCGTTGCCAGTGGTGGCAGTCAGCGCAGCCGATCGCGGGTGAATGGGGCATTGGTCAACAAGCAGCAAATGGAACACCTGCGCGATCGCCTCGTAGAACTAACCGCCCAGGGGCAAACCGTGCAGCTTGGGCAACCAGGGCTACAGCGCGACTGGCTAGACAGCTATGGCGGCGAGGCTTTGCTCAAAACCCGTGAACAGGTAGCGGGTGCTTTCCGGGTTTATCAGCAAGCGGTGCAGGCATTGGAACACTGTCGTCGTGCCGAACGGGAGCGTCTGCAACAATTAGATTTGTTTGACTATCAACTGCGAGACCTGAACTCGGCAAACCTGACAGAGCCAGATGAACTAGAGCAACTAGAGCAAGAAGCCAAGCGCCTCAGCCACAGCGTTGAACTTCAGCAGCAAAGCTATTTGGTCTATCAAACTCTCTATCAAAGCGACACCGATGCCAAAGCCTGCGTTGATCTGCTGGGTCGTGCTGAAAAAACTCTGACCGACATGGTGGAAATTGATACCGAATTGCAGCCGATTTTAGAACTGGTGACGGGCGCATTTGCCTCGGTAGAAGAAGCTGCACGGGAAATCAATGCCTATGGTGAAAATATTGAAGCCGATCCCCAACGGCTGAGCGACGTGCAAGATCGCACCTCGGAGCTAAAGCAAGTCTGCCGCAAGTATGGACCCACCCTAGCAGAAGCAATTGATCTGCGCGATCGCCTGCAAACTGAACTCCTCGAACTCACGGGCGGCGGACAATCCGCAGAAGAACTAGAGCAAGCAGTCAAAAATACTCAGCAAGCCTTAAAAACGCGCTGTGCCGAGCTAACTCATCTGCGCCAAACTGCCGCCAAAGATTTGGAAAGTCGCCTAATTGGGGAACTGAAGCCCTTGGCAATGGAAAAGGTGAAATTTCAGGTCGGAATCGCAGCGATCTCGCCGACTGCCCTAGGAGCCGATCAAATTACCTATTTATTCAGCCCCAATCCAGGCGAACCGCTGCAACCTCTGACCGAAACTGCCTCTGGCGGTGAAATGAGCCGTTTTCTGCTGGCACTGCAAGCGAGTTTCTCCCAAGTCGATCCCGTGGGAACGCTGGTGTTTGACGAAATTGATGTGGGTGTATCGGGACGGGTCAGCCAAGCGATCGCCGAAAAACTCTTCCAGCTTAGCCAGCATCACCAAGTCCTTTGCGTCACCCACCAGCCTATCGTTGCGGCCATGGCAGATCATCATTTTCGAGTCAGCAAACAAATCATTGAATCCAGTGAATCGACTGACGATTTGACCTCTAACAATGGCGCAATCAAACCAGACAAATCTAAACGAGGCAGCAAAAGCAAAACAGAAACCATTAACAATACGCCCCCCGATCCGCACACCACACCCCCCTCTGTTACTGATGCCGTTCGGACCGTCGTGCGGATTACGCCCCTCTCCAACGAAGATCGCAAACAAGAACTTGCCCAACTCGCAGGTGGACAATCTGCCCAAGAAGTCATTGCCTTTGCAGAATCCTTGTTAACCCAGGCTGCTGTTATTCGACAGGCTCAGACGGGCGGAGGGGATAAAGAGGCGATCTCCGCAGAGCCAACTCCTTCATCTAAACCCTCTCGTGCCAAAACTGCTAAAAAAGCTTGAACCTACTTTCAGCCCTATGAACATTCTCGAAGCCCTAAAAGCAGACTATCAACGGTTTCCCCATAACCAAACCTATAGCCTCTACGCCGAAGATGTTTTCTTCAAAGATCCCATGACCCAATTTCGCGGAGTCAAACGCTACCAGGCAATGATTCGCTTCATCCAAACCTGGTTTCGTAACTGCACTATGCAAGTCCATGATATTCAGCAAAATGGCGATCGCATCCGTAGCGACTGGACGCTCAGTTGGAATACGCCACTGCCCTGGAATCCCCGCATTGCCATCAGCGGTTGGAGCGATCTAACTTTGAACGAACAAGGACTGATCACCTCCCATATCGACTACTGGCATTGCTCCAAACTTGATGTCATCAAACAACACTTCAGATAGCGATCAACTCTGAACTCAAAACTTAAAACTCAAAACTCAAAACTTCTCTCCTTACCATCCATCCGTCTCCGCTTCGTCCCAAATCTCCAAGTCCAGTTCACGTAAATAGGTTAACGCGCTTTGAATATTGGCATGAGTTCCCCGCAACTCCAACGCAAACCAGCCGTCCCCCTTTGCATTGCTGCCCAAAACTGCCGCAGTAATATTAATCGTCAAGTGAAACTGCGACACCAAGCGAGAAATCACTGGATCTTGGTGATGATCTTTGGGAATTCGGACTCGGATTAACTGCTGGGTAAGGCGCTGGTCTTCCACAATACCAATTGACATAAGACAACCTTCTTTTAGTGATTAAGTAATCTCTATCAAAACAACGGTTTGTCGATAGAGATTTTGTATTTAACTAGTTTAAGAGCTAAAGTCCTGAGTTTGCAACCCCAAAGAAATTCTCAATTTTGCTGAGATTCGCTTCCTTCAGACCTTTCACCCTTAAGATGCGGTGTTAAAGTAAAAGAATGTAAACAAATTCTCAGGAAAGTGGCACCCATGCGCGTAATTCTAATGACAGGCAAAGGTGGCGTTGGCAAAACCTCCGTTGCGGCTGCGACCGGGTTACGTTGCGCCGAAATGGGTCACAGAACTCTCGTCCTCAGTACTGATCCGGCTCATTCCCTGGCAGACAGTTTTGATATTGAACTGGGACATGATCCCCGCTTGGTGCGTCCCAATCTGTGGGGTGCGGAACTGGATGCCCTGAAGGAGCTAGAAGGCAACTGGGGAGCGGTGAAACGCTATATTACTCAAGTTTTGCAGGCACAGGGTTTAGATGGCGTGCAGGCTGAAGAGTTGGCGATTCTTCCCGGTATGGATGAGATTTTTGGCTTGGTGCGAATGAAGCGCCACTACGATGAAGGTGAGTATGATGTGCTGATTATTGACTCAGCACCCACGGGAACCGCGTTACGCCTGTTGAGTCTGCCAGAAGTGGGCGGTTGGTATATGCGCCGCTTCTACAAACCGTTTCAGGGAATTTCGGTGGCATTACGACCTTTGGTGGAGCCATTTTTCCGTCCGATCGCTGGCTTTTCCTTGCCCAACAAAGAGGTTATGGACGCACCCTACGAGTTTTATGAACAAATCGAATCCTTAGAAAAAATCCTCACCGATCCAACGCAAACATCGGTGCGGCTGATCATGAACCCAGAAAAAATGGTGATTAAGGAATCGCTGCGTGCCCATGCCTACCTGAGTTTGTATAACGTGGCAACCGATATGGTCGTAGCAAATCGGATTATTCCTGAAGAAGTTAGCGATCCATTCTTTGCCCGTTGGAAGGAAAACCAGCGGCAGTATCGCCAAGAAATCCACGATAATTTTTCACCTCTGCCGATTAAAGAAGTGCCGCTTTATTCTGAGGAAATGTGTGGTTTAGAAGCCCTCGATCGCCTCAAGGAAACCCTTTATCCTGATGGCGAAGATCCCGCGCAGATCTACTACAAAGAAACCACCATGCGAATTGTGCAAGAGCAGCAGGAATATAGCCTGGAAGTGTACCTACCCGGCATTGAAAAGCGCCAGGTAGAACTGAGCAAAACGGGCGATGAACTTAACATTCGCATTGGCAACCATCGCCGCAACCTGGTTTTGCCTCAAGCCTTGGCAGCGCTTCAGCCCTCCGGAGCCAGAATGGAAGAAGACTACCTCAAAATCCGCTTTGCTGCGGTTTGAGGAAAGCTGGAAATCATCCCAACAACCAAGCCAATCAATCCCTTGGGGTGAGATGCTGTATGTCAAACACGAATGGCGACTTTCCCCACCACTTGCCTCTGTTCCAGGTGGCGGATTGCTTCGGGGACTTCGCTGAGGGTGTAGTGCTGGTCAATCAAGGGGTTGATCTTGCCTGCAACCATTAACTCTCTCAATGTAATGAGATCCTTTTGATTGGGTTTTACAACTACGCATTTCACCCTGCGGCGACTGATTCTCGAAATCCAAGATCCAAAAATCATGATCTGAAAAAGTCGAGCAGTAGATCCGCCGACGATGACGTAGGTTCCCTGGGTCGTCAATGATGGCAAATAGTCGAATACTGAACGGTAGGCTGCCGCATCCAGCATCAGGTCATAACGCTGCCCATTTTGGGTGATGTCTACTTGAGTGTAGTCAACAACATGGTCTGCGCCGAGCGATCGCACCCTGTCCATTTTTTTCGTGCTGCATACAGCGGTCACCTCAGCGCCAAATGCCTTGGCAATCTGCACGGCAAACGACCCCACCCCACCAGAGGCACCATTGATCAACACTTGCTGTCCTGACTGAATCTGACCCATATCCCGTAGTGCCTGCAAAGCGGTAAGGGCGGCTCCAGGAACCGTTGCCGCGTCTTCAAAGGTTGTGGCGATCGGTTTCAGCACCAATGCCGCTTCGGTTGCACAAACGTACTCGGCAAACGCACCAAAACCACACTCCGACAAATCTCCAAAGACCTCATCACCAGGCTTAAACTGTGTGACATTTTTACCAACCGCTTCAACCCGTCCGGCTACATCAAAGCCGAGGATCTTGATTTTCGGCTTGAGTAGCCCCCCGAACATGAGGCGACTGAGGAATGGAGTTCCTCGCATGAGATGCCAGTCTCCAGCATTGACAGACGCAGCATGAACCCGAACCAGTACGCTATTGTCTAGCACGACGGGCTTGTCAATTTCCTCCAGCCTCAACACATCGGCTGAACCGTATTCGGTCTGGACGATCGCTCTCATTTTGTCGTTCCTGTTGCTATCTCCTTGAACAGCGGTGGGGACATTCGATGTTTTCATGACCTTCTCTCCAATGGGGACATTGACTCAGGAATGAGCCAGTTTTTACCCTGTTGACTTACACTGTAAGTTTAACTTACGCCGTAAGTTTGTCAAGATGAATGACAACTTAATCCCCCACGAATGACTTTCTTTGTACTTTGAAAATCGATAGCGAGATCGGTAAATGGCTAAGACGAGCAACCTTGATACATCTCCTCCTGCCCCGTTAAGTCGGGAACGGTTGCTGCACGCGGCTCTCCGCATAGCTGACGAGGGCGGTATTGAGTCATTGTCCATGCGGAAGCTGGCTGAGGATCTGGGAGTCAAAGCGATGTCGCTTTATAACCACGTGGTCAATAAGGATGATGTGCTATGTGGCATTGTCGATATGGTGGTTAGCGAGATTGAGTTGCCTAGCCTTGAAACTGACTGGAAGATAGCAATGCGACGGCGGGCGATCGCGGCTCATGAGGTACTGTTGCGTCATCCCTGGGCGACGATGGCGCTGATGTCACAGATTAACATCGGCTCAGCAATGTTGCGCTACGTGGATGCAACGTTGGGCTGTCTGCGCGAAGCAGGCTTTTCGCTTGAGATGGCAGATCATGCATGGAATGCGATCGACAGCCACATCTATGGGTTTACACTCCAAGAGCTTAACTTTCCGATTGAGGCAGCAGAATATTCCGAAGTGGCAGAGAACTACCTTTCACAGATCCCCGCTGACCAATACCCCTACCTCAATCAACTCACCCATCATGTGATAGAGGGTGACTATGACGGTATTCATGACTTTGAGTTTGGTCTCGAATTGATTCTCGATGGTCTTGAGAGGTTTCGACACGGCACTCCCTAACACTATATTCACGGCAAGTTTTGTTTCTGCCCACTAGAGAAACTCTGCCAATTCAGTGTTTTAGATGATGCTTGTGCCATTTTGGGCTTGCCCCTAACACAAAAGATGAATTCAACATCCGCATAGTAAGCCTCGCTGAACCTCATTCCGCCTCAACCCTGAGCAATGTTCTAGCCTTGAGGAGCCAAAATGGAAGAAGACTATCTCAAAATCCGCTCTGTCGCTGTTTGAAGAATGATGAACTGTCTACCCTAACAACCAAGCAAACAAAGCCTTGGAAGTAAGCTGTAAGTCTGCAAAGAATGGTGTAGGAAGAGACTCATCTGGCTGATCAAACACTTCCGTTTCTTGCTTGGGACGATAGACAAACACGGTTTTCTCGTCTGGATCAATTAGCCAACCCATCTGGGTTCCATGCTTCAGGCAATGAAGAATATTCTTCGTTACTTTCGTTTGGCTTTGAGCGGGAGACAAGATTTCAATCGTCCAGTCGAGCGCGACAGAAAATGTATTGGCAACTTCTCCATTTTCATCGCAGGGAATCCGGCTCCACACAAACACTGCGATGTCGGGAACGATTGAGCGATCGCCAAACGTACACCTTAACTCTGGAAACGCACGAGCAATCCGCTGAGGCTTAACGACACTGTTGATCGCGGGTACAAGTTCTCCTTGAATAGCACTATGTTTCCCTTGGGGCAACGGTTTCAGGATAATTTGACCATCAATATATTCACTGGCAGGTTTTGTTTCTGGCAACTGGAGAAACTCCGCTAATGTCAACGGTTTAGATGGTGCTTGTACCATTTTGGGCTTACCTCTTAATCTGCCATATCAGATACCGATCCCCATTTTACCTAGAAACTCAACGGAAAAATTGCCCTCACTCAAGTGTCCTAGAACACTGCTCTGTAGAAGCACTCATCAATAAGTGCCAGTACTACTGCTGTCTAGACAATTGTTATCCAGCGTAAGCTTACTGTAGTGGCGTAACCGAAAATTAATTTGCTAATGTTGAGGTTTAAGTTACCTGTAGCTTCAAGAGGAAAAGCAGAAGTTTAATGAAAGAAACAACGCTTGTAGTAGATCCTGGTTTTGTGCATCATCGAAAGATCGAAGCAATTTTGGGGCAAACAGGAACAGAAATAATTAATCAACAAATTGCAGAAATACCTTTGCGAACTCCTGACTGGAGAGTAGAAGTTTTAACAGATCAAATATATTCAAAAATTATCTTAGATTTTTGTGGAGTCAACGAGATCAAAACATTACAACAGATTTTGCTTGATGAATGCGGTCAACTATTTTGCTCTATTGTTGATGTTTTACCTTGTGAAGAAATCTACGACTTTAACCGTGTGGTTGCTAATTGTAAGGGAATTGAAGGCATTGATTATAAGGTTGAGCTTCATATCACTTCTGGCAGATTTAGGTCTGAAACTTTAAAATCCTGTTTGTACCGAGGTGGTGATTTTGCAGTAGTAGCACAGTACTACACTAGAGATGACAAGACGCTAGTGTTTCATCCTCTGTTAATCGGCTTTCCATATTTGGCAGATGTTGAAACGGGAGATTTGTTATGGAAAAAATATACAGATTTTTATCAAGTACATCTTGAAGATTTTAAGGAGTTTGAGATAGTAAAACAATATCCTTTACCAAGCTCTATAGAGAAGATGAAATTTATCAGGGAAAGTGTATTTAAGCAGTGTTTGGGCAAGATATTAACAGAATCAACTCCAAAAGACTGGGGTGGAGAATCATCGGATTTCTTCACTTCCCATCTTCATATTCGAGAAAGTAGACTATCGGCTGCGTTTCTATTAAAGGGACCAGCTAAATACTCGCCAATGACACCTAAGCATTTAGGAAAAAATGGCGATCAAATTATCAGGTTGTCTAAAGAACCTGCTAACGTTCTAGTTATCCAACATTGTCATGATATTTTGCCAACTGTCATAGAAACGCTTAAGGTCTTTGCTACACAGCCGTCTAACCCGCGTCATTACTGCATCATTGACGGTCGAGAATCATTAAGGATGCTAGAAGCTTTCAATCTAGTTGATTGGGCTATTGAAGAGTCTGCTAATCTTGATCAAGAAAAAAATTTAGCTTAAACTCGTTGTATAGTTGCTAGCTTCCGTTGACCGGAACTGTTACTTGATTAAAGTCGAGAATTAGAAATTTCTTAACCGCCATTAGCGATAAAGCTGCTTTGAATGCATTATGTGTTAGTTGTTTAAAGCAACAGTCCGGACAATTTTAAATCGCTAACGGTAGAATGCGGGTTTTAGCCTCCTCAGGGAGGTCAAATGCCAACGGCAGAATGGGGGTTTCAGCCTCTGTCTCAAAAACTGTCCGGAGTATTGTTAAAGGTTAGCTGGTAACGCCTTTTAGAGCTTTCAGGGTTTCTTGTAATTCGCGAACGTGTCCCCAGCCGACGAAGCCACTGTAGAGACAGGTTCCTTCTGGGCAGGCGACGAACACATGGTCGATGCCCCAGGGGTTTGTCCAGGTGCGGAGAGTAGTGCCGTCCTCTAAGGTGAGGAAAACAGAAGATTGGTTGAAGCCTCGGCGGTGTCCGTCGGTCATGCCCTCGATCGCTTGCAGTCTGCGAATTAACAGGATGGCAAGATCGGGTTCTATCGGCTCAACGGTGCGATCTTTGGGCACGTCCCAAAATCGGCGAATTGCCACGGCAACGGCAGGATGGTTTTTCAACGCGGCGTGGGCAACGTTGGGAATGCTAACGAATTCTGCGCCAAACACTTTGGTAGCCGCGATCGGCACGGTGCCATCACTGCCATCATCAGTATCTCCCGCAATCACCAACATGGGAATTTGTGCCGCGATCGCTTCTGCCATCAGTCTACGAGTGGCACCGAGATCACGGGCAATGCCCAGACCCCACTTCATTGGGTCAAGCGCCCTCGCTAAATCAGCGCCGCCCACGGGTGAGCCGACCAGCACAATCGACTCCACTTTCGACCACCATTCGGGATGGCGATCAAGTATTTCCAGCCAGATCAAGCCGCCCATGGAGTGACCCACAATCCGCATGGGTAGTTCGGGATACTGCAATGTAGTGGTAATGACCAGCTGTTCGACTGCCTGAATCAATGGCTCAATTCGCAGCCAGGTTTTCACATATCCCAGGCTAGGCGCAATCACCAAGGCTTCTGATGTTGCCAGCGCTTGAGCCAGCGATCGCATTGCCCGACCACCATCTGCCCAACCATGCTGGGCGTAAAGTACAAATTCTGGAGCAGTTGCAGGCATTGGTTTATTGAAGTATCACAAGTTTGATTGTGTCGGCGATCTCGCCCAACTATCAATTTACTGTGACACTCGCTTAAATGGATATAAATGGCAAGTGGTGAATGACGAATGGCAAGTGGCGAATGACGAATGGCGAGTGGTAATCGCGTGGTTGCTGCCCACAGGTTCAAGTTTGCCGCTGCCCTGCAATCTGCCCACAAAGGGACTGTTCCCGTGCTGATCAGAATTGAAACCAAAGCTGGGCATGAACCCACTAAAGTGTCAAAATAAAGCAATAAGAAGCGCCAAGGCAAGTGGAACGAGTAAAGTTGGCATTAAGAAATAATGACTGACGTTGGATTGTCTAATCGCGGCTTCAGCATTAAGGCACCATTTCAGAATTCTTAGGTAGGAACACAGAAAGATGAACAAAATTCAAGAAACAGTTTTGTCAAGAATGCAAGACCTACCCACCTCCGCGCAGGAAGCCGTGTTGTGGTTTGTTGAGCAGTTGCAACAGAGCCATGTTCCTTCATCTAAAGAACTATTGGATGCCATGCTGGTTACTGGGTTGGAGAGTGGAGACGTGATTGAGGTGACCGATGAGTGGTGGGCACAACAGCGACTCGCCTTCGCCCAGAGAAACCAGCCGTAATGAGCCGCAATATTTCGATTCGACCTCAAGAGATCGCGGATCTCAACACCCATGCAGACTATCTATCCCAGCAGGATACATCCGTAGGATTTCGCTTTTTTGATACCGCTCGACAACTGTATCTACCACGGGTTAATAACTCAATTTAGGCGCTGGACTTCTTGATGGACGCTGATACCAATTTGTAGAGCTTCGTTCAAAAATTGTCCATATTCGTCAGCCTGGTGCTTAACTTCCAGGCTTCTGACCAGGGACAGATTGGTTTCAATGCTGCTCAGCAAATCTTGCTGACGGGCGAGTAAACCCCGATTTTCTCGCAGAATTTTTTCGGTTGTTAACCCTGCAATTAGATTATCGCGGGTGAGATGAATGGCTTCCAAGATCTCGGATCGATTTTGCAAAGCGGAGTTTAGGTTCCTTTCAATATTGACTGTTTCTAGTCGATCTAAAACCGCGATCGCGCTCAGCATATCCTCATATCGATCCACCTCATCCAGCAATCGCATCAAACTTCGCAGGTGTTTTCCTTGCCACTTCATATACAGATTCCAGGCAAGCAAAAGGGCGATCGCGATGCCAACAGCTACGAGCAAAAATCGTAGAATGCTGGAGGCATCAGCAATGCCATTTGCGCCACTGGTTAAAAACAAACTCAGCGGTAAAGTGAAGACGACAATTAGCAAAAAAACAACCGCTTCCGTCAGGCAAAGTGCAATCAGCTTTTTGGGATTTTTCAAAGCAGAAATGCGATAGGTGCCGCCAAATACTCCACCGATGAAAATATCGCCCACATCGCACCCGGTTAACTGCTCCAATTCGCGATCGCTAATCGTCAAATCTGCTAAATCTGATCTCATCCAGTTCCCCCAGTTCCTAATATTTAGCTCCTGTTTACTTCTACTAGGTCAACAGATTAATCAGTGCAGTCCACACGCCGCTAAAGAAGCTGCCTTCCCGTGGGCGAAATAGCTCAAACTGACCAGGAGAGCCAAAGAATGGGCGCAGAGTCCAGCCAAGCTGAGTGCCTACAAAACCATATAAGCATAGCCAAAATCGTAGGATACTGGTTCGCACTTTTGCCCCGTCCCCATCGGCGATCGGCTTCATCATTTGGTATAGAAAAGAAATCCCTAAAATTCCAGTTAAGGAAAAAATAATCACATTCATTAACAAGAAGAAACTGTAATCATTCACTGTGATTAAGAAGAACAAAGTGACTGGCGCAAAGGCACACAGTAGCACTGCAATGACACACACAGCCGTCAACAAATAGGTGAAGTGTTGGGCAATCGTTTTTTTGGAGCCAAACAATGCATTAAAGATATACAGTGTGGGCAAACAGACCAACAGCGTAATCAAGTAAAGAGCCGGAAGTTTAATCGCCGAAGCTAACGCCTGAAGTGGGCTATGAAACATGCCAATGATGGCACCATAAATCGCGAAAAAACAAAAGCTAGAAATCATTAAGGCGGAAATTTTGCTCTTAAGTTTGACTCCTTCATGAACCTCTTCTAAAAAAACTTGGCGATCGCGCAGTAGTGTAACAACCGTTGAGAAGTAATTCATTTGGACTCTCCTTCACAGAAATTAGTCAGTCAAGATGATGCGTATAAACTGGCTTACAGGTTTCAGAAAATACAGCCCAGGTCTAAAGGATTTCGGAAGTTCACACAAGCTTTATGACGGCGATTTTTATTCAAGAAACAGGCGCTCACGCTGCTCCAATGTAGGAAAATAATGCAAGCGTTTTCCATGCATTTAGGCTCATGAACAAAAAGTTGGTTTGGTATCTCAAAGCTCAAGCAGGTGTGTTGCTATTTCCCCTGGGGCTTTGCTTATTGGGAGAAGCGGTGATTCACAAAGGCTCCGGTCAGCCCTGGTTTTGGCTGGGTACCCTTAGCTTAGTTGTCGTCAATACGGGCGTTGGGTTGATGATTGAAAGTGGTTTGATTAGCGGCTTTCCAAGAGATGCTGATGTGATTAACGCACCGGGCACAAAACCTGACTTGAAGCCAGAGTAGCCATTTAATTGTCTTTTTCTGAATCGGGCGATCGCGTTCTTGCTGCCCACTGCATCTGGCTCAAAATTCCCCGCAGCATTGTCACCTCGTCGCTGGATGGCATTGCCCGATTAAACAAACGCCGAAACTTTTTCATCCGGCTGCTAGCGGTGTGCGGTTGTAAATAGCCGATGTTAAGCAGGAGCGATTCGAGGTGCTGGTAGAAGCCTTCGAGTTCGTTGATGGGAGCAGAAGAAACGTTGGCAGTTGGGAGTACGGGATTAAGAGTGCGGGGTTGAAAAGTGTTAATTTGTGGGTTGCGAACCGCTTCGTGTAGCTCGTAGCAGCAAATTCCGACTGCCTGCGCCAAGTTGAGGGAGGGATAAACGGGATTGGTGGAAATGGTGATGAATCGGTGAGCATGGCTCAATTCGTCGTTGCTGAGTCCTCGGTCTTCGGGACCAAAAATGAGGGCGGTAGTGTTGGTTTCTAAGTCTTCTACCAGCCAAGGGAGTACATCGCGGGGATGTTCGGGGATAGCGGCGGCGTAGGGTCTACCTAGGGTGGCGATCGCGCGACGGCATCCCGCTAACCCCTCTGGCAAGGTTTTCACCACTTGTGCAGTTTCTAACACCTCCTTCGCATGAACCGCCATATGCTGCGCTTCTTCGTCTAGATGATCGCATTGCGGATTCACCAACGTAAGATGTTGCAACCCCATATTCTTCATCACCCGTGCCACAGAGCCAATATTGCGCGCGCCAGCAGGTTCAACGAGGATAATCCGAACAGAGGTTAGAGAAGGAAACATGAAAGGCGATCGAGTTTTGAGCCATTGTCCCACGGAGTAGCATGAGACAATGGCTCAAAACTCAAAACTTCTATCCATGCCACGCGGTGTTTCTAAATCAAATTTGCCCACTAAAATCTGTCCGGTATGCCAGCGTCCTTTTACTTGGCGTAAAAAGTGGGAAGATTGCTGGGATGAAGTAAAGTATTGTTCCGATCGCTGTCGTAAGCGGCGCTCGGAAGCAAGCACGAGTGATGACTAGGAGATTAAAGGAATGTCTGTTGAGCGGGTGCAACCGAAAATTATTATTCATGGCGGGGCGGGCAGTTCGCTGAAGGGCAAGGGTGGAGTGGAGTCAGTCCGGCGATCGCTTCATGCCGTGCTGGAAGAGGTGTATCCGATGCTGGTGGCGGGGGCTTCTGCAGTGGATGCCGTGGTGCTAGGCTGTCAGCTATTAGAAGATGATGCTCGGTTTAATGCGGGTACGGGATCGGTGCTGCAATCGGATGGACAAATTCGCATGAGTGCCGCGCTGATGGATGGTGCAGCACAGCGGTTTAGCGGCGTGATCAATGTGTCGCGAGTGCAGCATCCGATTGATCTAGCGTTCAAATTGCAAGAATCGAGCGATCGCGTGCTTTCCGACTATGGCGCACTGGAGTTTCTGCGCGAACTTGGCTTGCCATCCTATGATCCGACGACCGAAATTCGTCTCCAAGAATGGATACAGGAACGGGCAGGCAACTTTTCGAGAGAAATGGCAGGGGTCGTTGCCGAAAAAGAATTGGTGGATAGCGAAGCCGGACGCGGCACGATTGGCGTAGTGGTATTGGATGGAGAAGGGCGCGTGGTGGCAGGCACTTCTACAGGCGGCAAAGGGTTTGAGCGGATTGGGCGGGTCAGCGATTCTGCTATGCCTGCGGGTAACTATGCCACGGCGCAAGCGGGGATTAGCTGCACGGGTATTGGCGAAGACATTATTAATGAGTGTTTGGCGGCGCGGATTGTGGTGCGGGTGGCAGATGGCATGACGTTACATCAAGCCTTCGATCGCTCCTTCACCGAAGCCCACAAAAATAAGTGCGACTTGGGCGCGATCGGTCTGGATGCAATGGGCGCGATCGCGTGGGGCAAAACCAGCGAAGTCCTACTGGCGGCATATCACACCGGCGACGCGATCGGCGATACCCTGGAATGGTCGGACGGTAACCTAGTGGGCAGTATTGGGATGGGTTAGTCTGGGCGATCGCCATTCACCATTAGTTGTGCAGGCATTTAAAGCGCTTGACCAAGGCTCTGAATGAGTTCTATTAATTTTGTTTCTAGCTCATTAATTCGCTGCTCTTGTTTCGAGAAAAGTTGTTCAAGACTGGCTAGCCGCTGCTCAGGCGATCGAGCATCTAAATTACCATTAAATATATCAACCAATTTTTTCCAACTTCGTTGCTTCACTCGAATATTGTGAACATCGCGTAGATATTGATAAGCCGCATTAAAGCTGCCAAATCGAGCTTCGAGCAGTTTTTGTGTCCAACAGGTTGTTTGATTGAGTTGGTCAGCATCCAACATTTTTGGGTTTAGATCAAGCAAACGCTCTGTTTTTTCACCTGTCTTACCAGACTCAGCCTTAGCGTAAGCATAGCCAGTACGCAAAGCCGCATCGGCAACCTCGAGCGTATTGTCAGCTAAATCACGACCCAACTGTTGCATTTCATGAATGCCGTGCTTAAGGTCACTCATTTTTTGAGTTGCGCCCTTAAGAGAATCTGTTAATTTACCCATGCCTATTGGTCATCTAATAAAGATCGATTGATATTCGCGGGTGTTTCATCAGTCCACTCTTCAGGTTTTGCAGATCCTATCGGGTGAGCTTTTGGCACCATTGAACTGATATCGGTGTTGAGCAGTCGGTTTGCGGCTGCTAGCAACCGTGAGAATCGCTGCCAAATAGTGAAAATGCCCCCTTCAGCCTTCACTTCCTCATAAGCAGATTCAAATGTTTCCAAAAGCTTTGTGGTTGCTTGCATCTGGTCAGTCAGGGCATCCACTTGAACTGCCAAATCGTTACCCCAATTTTCTACCTGACTACGCATCTCTGAACTATGAACTAAGGCGTTTTGGAGCCTTTGCTTTTCTTGTTGAACTGCCTCAAGAGTACTGCCTAGCATTTGCAGTTTTTGATTCATGCTGACCAGATTTTGCTTAGCTTCTGTTTGGCGACGAACAAGCTGACCACGGCTAATTGTCAGACTTCGATAAGAATCGCGAAGTTCTTTGTAGGATGTTTCTAACTCTTCACGCTTCAATTCGTCAGTATGTAGTGGAAACTCAGTGACGCTTCTATAGTCCTTGTATCCTGCCATTGTCTGCTTGCCCGTACATGTTACTTAGCTCCAAATTGGCACAGTTTATTGCTTTGTAGCAACTCAAACTAAATCTCTTTATGAATGCTAAGCATCATATATGGTGAGAAGGGAACAGACTATCAAGCTTTGGGAATTAAAGTGCCATGATTGCCCAGACCGAGAGAAGAATCTACACCGCTGAAGAGTATCTAGAACTGGAGCTTGCGGCTGAAACGCGCAGCGAATATCGCGATGGAGACATCATCCCAATGACTGGCGGCACCCCCAACCACAACGATATTTCTGGGAATCTCTATATCCTGCTTAAATCTGCTCTCAAGGGTAAGGATTATCGGATTTTCTACGCCGACCAGCGGCTACGGATTCCAGCAGTCAATCTTTATACTTATCCTGATATCATGGTGGTGCCCAAGCCGCTGGAGCTTCAAACTGGGCGCAGAGATACCGTTGTAAATCCTTGCTTTATTGCTGAAGTGTTATCCAAATCCACTCAAAACTATGACCGCAGCGAAAAATTTGCCGCCTACCGCACCATTCCTACCTTTCAGGAATATCTCTTGGTCGATCAACATCGGGTTCACGTCGAGCATCATGTGAAAACTGCCGTCAATCAATGGCTGTTCTCGGAATACGATGATCCAAGTGTGGTCTTGTCTTTCAATGCTTTTGAGGTTCAAATTCAAATCGCAGACCTGTACGAAAACATCGACTTCACCAGCGTCTAGGGTTTCCAGCAATAGCAGCAGACAGTAGCAGCAGGAGATATGCAGCGCTTTACGGAATTATTTCAGCAGGTGGATGCCACCACCTCAACGAACGGAAAAATTCGGACGTTGCAAGCTTACTTTCAGACAGAAGAGGCTCACAATGCGGTGTGGGCACTGTATCTACTGCTGGGCAAAACCCGCAAGCGACTGATCACCTCTCGGATGCTCCGCGTTATCTTTCTACAAATCTCCGATATTCCCGAATGGTTATTTGAAGACTGCTATGCCCAAGTAGGCGATACTGCCGAAGTCATCGCCCTATTGCTACCCTCCACGCTTCCTCCAGATTCCACGTCCAATTTCCCGTTACACCAGTGGATGGAGGAAATTATTCCCCAGGTCAAAGCAGTGGAGTCGGACGCAGCTTTAAAGGACCTGGTGATTTCCTGGTGGTTTTCGCTCAATTCCGTGGAAGTATTTGTATTGAATAAAGTGCTGACGGGAGCCTTTCGGATCGGGGTATCGACGAAGCTGGTGATTAAAGGATTAGCGGCAGCATCGGGCGTATCGGAAGCGGTGTTAGCGCATCGATTGATGGGGGATTTTGCACCGTCGATCGCCGCTTACACCCAACTGATCCAACAGGAAGAATCGGCGCGTGCCCCCAGTCAACCCTACCCATTTTTTCTGGCATCATCCTTAGAAGAAGATAAGTTTGCGGTGGCAGCGTTTGATCGGTGGCAAGCCGAGTGGAAATGGGATGGCATTCGAGCGCAGATTATTCGCCGCAATGGAGAAGTCTTCATTTGGTCGCGGGGCGAGGATTTGATTACCGAGCAGTTTCCCGAACTTGCCACAGGCTTTTTAGCATTGCCCGATGGATTGGTGTTTGATGGCGAGATTGTCTGCTGGCAGGGCGATCGCCCCCTCAGTTTCAACCATTTGCAAAAGCGGTTGGGCAGAAAGCGGGTGACACAAAAAATGATGCAGGAGAACCCGGCGCACTTGATTGCCTATGATTTGTTGGAATGTGAGGGGCTGGATATTCGCGAAACGTCCTTACGCGATCGCCGTTCCCTGCTGGCAGCATCCCTGCAAACCGCAGATCCCGCATTGGTTACTTTGTCTGAAACGATGCCCATTGAGTCGCTGGAACACCTGCGATCGCTGAGAGAACAAGCCCGTGATCAAGCAGCCGAAGGTTTAATGATCAAAGCCTTAGATAGCCCCTATTTGGTCGGCAGAAAGCGCGGCTACTGGTGGAAATATAAAGTCGAGCCGATGTCACTGGATGCGGTGTTGATCTATGCCCAGGCAGGCAGCGGCAAACGGGCAAACCTGTTTACCGACTACACTTTTGCGCTGTGGCAAGGCGAAGAACTGGTGCCTTTCGCCAAAGCCTATTCGGGTCTAGATAACAAAGAAATTGACGAGCTAGACAAATGGATACGCAAACACACCATCGAGAAATTTGGACCCGTGCGATCGGTGGCACCCATCCATGTGTTTGAAATTGGTTTTGAAGGAATTTCTCAATCTAAGCGTCATAAATCTGGCATTTCAGTCCGCTTTCCCCGCATCTTGCGCTGGCGAAAAGACAAATCCGCCCCCGAAGCCGATGCGATCGCCGCTGCCCTCCAGCTATTAGAGATGACGTAATGACAATTACGCCAACAATTCCCCTGTTTCTTGCAGCGAGTGTAACCGTTGATAAATGCCGCCGTGATTGAGCAATTGATCATGACTACCTACTTCCACAATGCGCCCCTGTTCCAACACCACAATTTTGTCTGCCTCCCGCACCGTGCTGAGGCGGTGGGCAATGATAATCAAAGTCCGGGTGCCTAGCAGCGATCGCATTGCCAATTGAATTGATCGCTCCGACTCATAATCCAAACTAGAAGTCGCCTCATCAAACACCAGCACATCCGGGTTCATAATCAACGCACGAGCAATGCCTACCCGCTGCCGCTGTCCACCCGATAAGCGAACCCCTCGCTCTCCAACGGTGGTCGCGTACCCTTTAGGCATTTGGCGAATAAACTCATCCGCTTGGGCAATCCGGCAGGCATCCTTCACTTCTGCCAAGGTCGCCTGGGGATTGCCATAGGTGAGGTTCTCCAGCAGTGTACCGTTGAAAATATCTACTTCTTGATGAACGATCGCCAGTCGCTTACGATACGCCGTAATATCCAAGCGCCGTACCTCTTCCCCATCGATCAAAATGGCACCACTCTCCGGCTCAAAATAGCGGAACAGCAGCTTAACCAGCGTGGATTTTCCAGACCCCGATCGCCCCACCAGCGCCACCGTTTGATATGGCTCCACCAGCAGATTGATATCTTGCAGCACTGGACGACCTGGACTGTAGCTAAACGTGAGATGGGAAAATTCCACCTTGCCCGTAAAATCATACGTTGGCGCGGATACCGGATCGATTACTAAGTTCCCTGCATCTTTTCCAGGCGGTAGCTGCATAAATTCATGAAACCGAATCATTGAGGCATAGCGACGGGCAAATATTTCTGCCAGTTGGCTGATGGGTTCCACTTCTGCATAAGCCATGCCAGAAACCGTTAAAACCGTAATGAAATGCCCGATCGAAATCTGATTTTGAACGGCTGCCCATAACGTCAGCACCAGCACCAAAAAAACACAGGTTTGAACGATGGTGCGTTCGTAGGTGCCCAAGATCACGTAGCCTTTGTGAATCCGATAATTCAGCACCTTAAATTCGCGATTGATTCTTCGCTGCTGCCGTTTTAGCTCCTCAGCTTCCGTGGCAAATGCTTTCACGGTTTTGATATTGGTAATAATCTCAGAAGTACGGCTTTCCGTGTCCTCCGTGTATTTATCCAGCTTTTCTTCTTGATCTGCCAGACTTTTTAAGCCAAACGCACTGAAGCTGATGATCCCGACAAAGGAAATCAGCAGCAGTAAAGCAATTTTCCAGTCGATTAACCAAATTACGACAAAAATGCCCACCACACGAAACAGTTTCGGGATCAACTGTCCCGTTATTTCTGGATAAGTCCAGGTGTGATTTGCTATGCCCTTTGCCACTCGCGAAGCAATTCGCCCTGGATTGTTTTCATCATAAAATTCTAGGGGTAGCGTCAAAACTTTCTCTAAGGATTTGCGGGTATAGTCTCGTCGTGCTCGAAATGCCGTATCCCAGTTAAACCAAGTACCTAACCACGGCTGAATCGGTGCGCGCCCCACAGACACGATGCCAATCAACACAACCAAAATGATTAAAGACAAAGATTTATTTTGCGATTGACCCGTCAGATTTGCCGCGATCGCTACGATTCCTTGCACAGGGAGATCGAGGGGTTGCTCGGATAATACGTTCAAGATCTGCCCGATCGCATAGGGCACAAACAAATCAATAATCTCAAAAACACTAATTGCCACAACACTGAAAAGCGAAATCAGCCAGTAGTTGCGGTAATAAAGAATGACATCTCTAAACTTCGCCATAACGCCTCTCTAACAAACCCTGACCCCATTTAGTCAGTCTTCCCCCATAGAATTAGAATTGCCACCTCACACTGTTCAAGCGATCGCACCTTTGATCCAATCACCAGCACCGCAATGGCTCATCAAGCATCGTAAAACTGCTCGTTGAGTTGTCCGATTGATAGGCAAAACTACTTTTAAAATCTTGGGCAACCTTATAGTCGAGTTGCCAAAAAAGTCACACTACAGAAGTAGTATTGTAATACAAATACATTGGGAAAAGTAAAATTTCGGAAATGCATCACTTAAATTTCAGAAAAGATAAAAACTGCTAAATTTTCTGTGGGCAAAGAGGAAATTTTTATGAAGTCTTAATAAAGTCTCAGTAGGATTACTGGGCACTTACCTTGGGGCTTGGCTAGGTTGCATTAGGAATTGCATAGAAAAACAAATCATCACTAGAAACAAACTCTATGGGATGTGCGTCATACCTTGTTAAGTTGGGCGTTTAAGGCTTTGTGCGATTTGAAAGCTGATTAAGGTTCTTACAAAGTTTTCAACTTTTTTCTCAAAGTTAATTTCCTGCGAGACGTTTATGGTAGAACCCGTAGCTGTAGTTTTGAAAACTGTATCCGCGATCGCGGCAGGAGCCATTTCCCTTGGGTCTTTGACCTCTAAACCCGCTCAAGCAGTCACATTAACCTATGACATGACCGTCGATGTGACTCAGGGAAATTATCAGGGAACCTATCAAGGCAGCTTCAGCTACGATAATTCAAACCCACTGCAACCCTGTCAAGATAGCGCCGCTTTCACTTGTGCAACAGTGAAGCAAAACAAACTATCGATCCTATTCAACTTCCTGGGCAAAACTTACTCAGAAAAACAAGATCTAGATTATGAGTTAGGTTTTCCAGCGGTTTACTTTCAAAATAACGCTCTTGTGGGCTTAAGTTTCGTCGTCATTCCGCCTACTTCAGCTATCAGTTTCTCGATTTTGGGTGAGAGCTTTTATATGGGGTTTGAGACCTATCCAGATACTTTGACTAAGCAAGGATTGGTTGGCACAATATCCTACAAATTGAAGCAATTACCACCCGGTCCTGCCCCCGGTCCTGCCCCCGGTTCTGTTCCTCCTTGTCCTGGAAATTGTGAGAGCATACCAGAACCGTCCGAAATAGCAGGGAGTGCTTTAGCGATCGCGCTTCTAGGGCTAGCGCTAAAACTACGACGAAAGGAGTAAAGCTAGGACCGTTTGAAACAACTCGAATATGATGAAGATAGGTTGTTTAAGATTCATGGCTTCTGACGATGCACCGCTTGTCTAAATTCATAAGGGATACTGTGACAATCAGCATAGTGGGTCTAGTGTCGCTGCCTCAGGTTGCCTTCTCAGCCCTCGCTCCCGTGCAATCGGGTGAGGCTGCGCTCGGCATTCCCACTTCTCCCTCTAATACACCGTCGCCAATTCTGCTGCAAGATCTAGAGCCTGAGTTACCGCCTGCCAACTCAGAATTGAAACCACTATACATTCAAGAGCCATTTCAAAAGCCAGATAAAGAGCAACCGCTGCGCCTGGAGATTAGACTCAGTCGCCGTCAGGTCAGCCTATATCGAGGTGACACAGTTGTTAAAAGCTACGCGATCGCGGTGGGTCGTGCTGGCTGGGAGACTCCCAGAGGCACCTTTCAGGTCAAACAAATGTTTCGCAATCCTACTTGGATTCATCCCCTCAAAAAAGGAATTGTTATACCGGGTGGCGATCCAGAAAATCCTTTGGGGCGCTACTGGATAGGGTTCTGGAGCAATGGAAAAAACTGGATCGGCTTCCACGGCACCGATAACCCCAAATCTGTTGGCAAAGCCGCATCCCACGGCTGCATTCGGATGCATAACGAAGATATCGAAGAGCTTTTCAAGAAAGTTAGCTTGGGAACGGAAGTAAAAGTTGTGAAATGAGAATGGGCAGGTTTCGGGTTTCGGGTTCTAGGTGTCAGAATCTTTCACCTGCCCCCCTGATCTCTACTCCCCTAATCCCTATCACCTGTCCAAGCATTGATCCAGTTCAAAATTTCTTGGTTGACGATCTCAGGGCATTCATCATGGGGGCAATGTCCTGCATTTTCAATTTCTACCAGTTTTAAATTTGGGTTATATTTCACAAACAGTTTTGCCAGTTGAGGCGGCACCATCCTGTCTTTTAGTCCCCAAAACAGCAACATGGGGATCGTTAGGGTTGGGAGTACTGCTTTTGCGGTGTAGTCTTGCGTGGGTTTGGCTGTCGATCGCACCATTGCTCTTAGGGCGTTTACCGCATTGCGATCGTAGGCAGGAGTCGAAAACATATCCACTAATTCATCCGTTACTGCTGACTTTCCGGCGTAAGCTTGGCGTGCCCAAAACAGGCGAATAGCTTGCGGATGACGTGCCAGCCAAAATACTCCGTCAAAGATCAATGGAGAAGTCACGATCCACTTGGTTAAGGCAAGGGCAGGACGGGAAAGCGGTTTAATTAAAGCGATCGCTTGCTTAACCAATGGCGGCACTTCCAACACCGACGCATCCGGTAAATTCAGCATCACGATTCCACTCACCATTTCTGGATGTGCTGCTGCTGCCGCCAAAGCTACTAAAGATCCAATAGAATTTCCGACTAAAATTACAGGCTGTTTCACAAACGATCGCCAAAAATCATACACTTGCTCCACCCATAGCTCAATGCCAAAGGAAGTGGTCACCTTTTCGGATGCCCCAAAACCCAATAAATCCAGAGCATAAACCGTGTGATTCTGCCCCAGTTCAGGCAAATTATGTCGCCAGTGCCCAATTGAGCCGCCAAACCCATGTAATAAGAGCAACGGCGTTGAGCTAGGGGAAGCAGATCGCATACAGGTGTAGCGCGTTTGCCACCCTCGCCAAACCCAATCTCGCTGGTTACCTAATCGTTGTTGCCAGGAAAGAGCAGTTATCGCCATTGCTTTCTACCTAATATTATGTAAATAAATCCTAAACAATCACTTCATCTCTCTTCATCATAAAACCCTGTCTAAAGGTCAGGGAGACGCGCCAAGAATGTTTTAGACAAGAGTCTGATTGAAAACTTTATGAACAATATCCCAGAAAACAAAGCGGAGTGAGTAAAATGTCAGATACAATCATGTGTTCAAGGACATAAGCAACAACCTTAATTCTTGCAATGGGCTATTGTTGTCTTAGATCTCTGCCAAAAGCAGGTTGCAACCGGACTACACATTAGTTTATTGTTGCGATCTCCATCCAACTTATTCTCTTTAAAA
The DNA here is from genome assembly GCA_003249025.1 of Leptolyngbya sp. GTDB lineage: Bacteria > Cyanobacteriota > Cyanobacteriia > Leptolyngbyales > Leptolyngbyaceae > ULC077BIN1. The sequence continues at coordinate 64,933 of QBMH01000001.1, forward strand.
CTGCCTGTGACTGGAAATAGACCGACACGCGATCTGCCAACTATCAACGAAAGAATTCGATTCCCTAAGATTCGAGTGATTGGGGCTGATAACTCACAACTGGGGATTATGACTCCTCGTGAAGCGTTAGAGCTTGCCGAGGAAAAGGAACTGGATTTGGTTTTGGTGACTGATAAGGCAGATCCTCCCGTTTGCCGAATTATTGACTATGGCAAATTTAAGTTTGAACAAGAGAAGAAAGCGAAAGAGGCTAAGAAGAAGCAGCATAACGTTGAAGTCAAAGAAGTGAAGATGCGTTACAAAATTGAGAAGCATGACTACGATGTGCGGATCAATCAGGCAAAGCGCTTTTTGCAAGATGGCGACAAGGTTAAGGCAACGGTGATGTTTCGGGGTCGTGAAATTCAGCATAGCGACATGGCAAGAGACTTGCTCTCTCGTTTAGCGAATGACCTGCAAGAATTTGCCGAAGTTCAACAGTTTCCTAAGCAGGAAGGGCGCAACATGATGATGTTATTGGCTCCTAAAAAGTAGCCAGTAGTTGCGGCGATCGCAGTTTGATGATTAAAATTTCTGCAACGAAACGGGTTTGCATCTCTACAATCAAGACCATTCAGGGCACTTTAGTGAAAGTGATGCTCCACTGTTGGCATAGTGAATGGGACTAATTGATCAATGGTTTTCTAAAGGTGGCTGGAAGCAACCTCTTCTACAGGGGTTTAATCTTCGAGCAGAAGAGGCTGAGCGAACATTTTTAATGTTTGCCTTTTATGCCACTACGTCTATTGGCTTAGTTTGGTTAGAGGCAATTACAGCCGATCTGTTTCTGAGCGAGTATAAGGCAGAGGGGCTGCCCTGGATTTATATTGCCAGTGCGGGAATTGGCTCAGGGCTAAGTTTTATCTATTCCCAGCTTCAAAAGGTCTTGCCGCTGCGGCGAGTCATTGTGATTATTGCACTGCTGATGGCGGCTCCGCTGCTGCTGTTTTGGGTGGGATTAAGTGCCCAGGCAATTTACCCATTTGAGTTTTGGAAGGTAAGTACGGTCGGCATCACCATTTTTCTGATGCGGCTGTGGGTAGAAGCGCTGAATGTTCTTAATGATCTGAACACGGCAATTACTGCGAATCAGTTGTTTAATATTCGGGAAATTAAGCGCACCTATCCGTTGATCAGCAGCGGGATCTTAGTGGCGGATGTAATCAGTGGCTTTTCCCTGGGTTTCATGATCAGGCTGGTAGGCAACCTGGAAAACATGGTGCTGCTGTCCTGTGTAATGATGGCGATCGGGGCAGGCATTCTTTTTTACCTAAGTAATGCCTATCAACAGGCGTTTCCAGATTTTTTGCGCCGGCGATCGGGATCAGAAGAGCAAACCTCAGAATTTTCAACCAATCGTTTAGTGCAAGGCTCCTTGCGTCGCTACGTAATTCTGTTATTTTTGTTTTTCATCTTGTCCCAGGTGTTGTTTCTGCTGATCGATTTTCGCTTTTTGGGATCATTACAGCAGTTCTCGACTTCAGAAGGAAAAATTGCTGCAGTTTTGGGCGTTTTTAACGGCATCTTGGGCATTTTTGAGGTGGCAATGCAGTGGCTAGCTTCAAGCCGCTTGATCGAACGAGTTGGCGTGTTTTTTGCTTCGCTGTTGTTGCCCGGTGGCATCGGCATTTTAAGTGCTTTGGCAATTTCCAGTTTGGCGTGGCAGGAGCCATTAGTCAGTGAATGGGCGTGGACGTTACCGCTGTTTCTGATTCTGATTACACTGAAATTTTATGATGAGTTGCTGCACTACACGCTATTTGCCAGTGTGGGTCCGGTGTTGTTTCAACCCGTTCCAGATGGGGTTCGCAGCCATGTGCAGGCGATGGTGCGGGGTGTTGCAGAGCCATGGTCTACGGGTGTGACCGGGATAGCGTTATTAGCATTGGGTTGGTTTTCGGGCGATCGCCAACTCGATATTTTGTTTCCAGTCATGCTGGTTCTGTCATTGGTTTGGATTTTAGTGATTTTGCTACTGCGAGCAAAATATGTCAATCTGCTGGTGATTAGTGCAGACCGTGGGCAACTGACGCGGGATGTGGATGAGCTAGAACTCCGACGGAAACTACTGGAAACCCTTGAAAAACCAGGACCCGAAAAACGCAAAGAGTCTTGTATTGATTTCTTAAGTAAGGTCTATCCCAAGAGTGCGTGCGAATTGCTAGCCCCTCGTTTGATGAATTTTTCGCCGACCTTGCAGCGGAAAAGCCTGGAAGCAATGTTGCTTTATCCAACTGCTGCGGCTCTAAGCCAAGTGAAAGAACTGATTGATCAAAATCCTTCTGCCAATGTGCTTGCTTTAGCGTTGCGGTTTGTTTGGATTACTGAAGAAGACCCAGATATCCGCCGCCTGCGAGTATATTTGAAATCAGAAGTTGATCCGGTGGTACGGGGAACCGCTTCTTCATTAATGATGCGCCAAGGTGATCCTACTCAGAAGGCAGAGGCAACCAACACGCTCAGGCGAATGCTGACCCATAAATCTGAGAAGGAGCGGGTGATGGGCTGTCGGGCATTGGGCGAAGCGGTCTATTTACAAGCGCTGCGGATTTATATTCCTAGCTTGTTGCAGGATGAATCACTGCGGGTCAGGTGGGCAATTTTGGATGCGATCGCGGCGACCCATTTAGAAGAGTTTTATCCATCGTTACTGCGGGGCTTACAGTACAAATCTACACGGGACGCTGCCCTCAAAGCATTAGTACGGTTGCACAATGAAGCTTTGCCCATGCTAATTAATCTGGCAGAAGATGTGCAAAAGCCTGATGTAGTTCGGCTGCACGCATGGCAAGCGATCGGGTTGATTGGCACCCCAGAAGCCCTAGACGCGCTGATTTCTCATCTGGTGGTGGCATGGGGAAATAACCGCCGTAATATTCTCAGAATTTTGCTAGAAATGCCTGGTGAAATTGGCATTGAAAGTACCTTAAAACAAATAGGGCGAAGTGGCTTAGAGCAGCTTATTGACCAAGAACTGATGTTTATGGGTCAGATATATGCAGCGTTGCTAGATTTGTCGCCTCAGGCAATGTGGATGCGGGAGTCAGATTTACTGAAACGGGCACTGGAGGGTTTACTGTCAGATGCCCAGGAACGACTATTTTTGTTGATGCAGTTTCTCTATCCCATTGGGGCAATTAAGGCGGCTGCGTTTAGTCTCCAGTCTGTGTCTCGCAGTAATATGGCGCGTGGCTTAGAGATTTTGGATAACACCTTGGATATTCCGAATAAACGAGCGTTGCTGAGTATTTTGGATCGCAATTCTCAGGAGGAGAAACTGAGGAATTTATCGGAAATCTTTGAGGATCATCGCTTGTTACCCAGCGATCGCTTGCGCCAATTGCTAGAACTGCGTCATTTTTTATCAGATTGGGCGATCGCCTGTTGTTTTCATCTAGCAAAACAAGCTCACTGGAGCTTGACCACTGAGCAATCCGTCTCGTGCTTACGGCATCCCAAAGGGTTTGTTCGAGAAGCGGTGCTCTCCTACCTATGGATGGCATCTCCAAGGGCAATGCAGACATTGCTACCGCTTTTACAAAAAGACCCAGATCGTTTGGTGACAGCCCAAGTTAAAAAGATGCTCAGAGAGCTTGAGCTAAAAAGGGAAAATTTGGCTGAAGGTGCTGAAAACTCCTCAATAAATTTATTAAATAGGTCAAATCAGCCCGGATTTGAAACAATTTAATAATGTACATCCTGTCATTTTGGGAATTCTGTTAATAATGGCTCTATTGCATCGGTTATCTCCATTAAAACCAGGCAATTGCTTGCTTCATTTGCATCGTCGCTATGCTTTCTAGTTTTGAACGAGTTTTATTTATTCGAGAAGTCCCAATCTTTAAAGAGCTGCGGGAAGAATTTTTGGTGCGTTTAGCCTCTGTGATGGATGAGCTTGCCTTTCCGAGTAGCCATACTATTTTTACGCAAGGGCAGGAAGGGAGATCGCTCTACATCGTTGTGTCGGGCAAAGTGCGCGTTCACATTGAAAGCCAAGAACTCGTGCAGCTTGAGCAAGGAGCTTGTTTTGGGGAAATGTCATTGTTTGATGCTGAACCTCGCTCGGCATCTGTCACAACCCTATCGCCCTCGGAGTGTCTCGTTCTGACTCAGCAGCAGTTGTATGAGGCGATCGAAGAAACTCCAGGAATCGCCGTCAATATTATTCGATTACTATCCCGGCGGATTCGCGAACTCAATCAAAAAATGAATGCCATGCAAAGCTCAATTGGTGCGCCACCGCCGCCAACGCGACTGTATAAGCCTGCTCAAATGCGTTAAGCAGTTTCCATCCAATCAAAAATTCGGTCTAAGTCTTCTAACGTCACCAATCCGTATTGCCACAAAATCATTGGCAATAGGCTTGGGGTAAATTCTTGATGACGTTGTGCGATCGCGAGCGCACTATCAGAAATTGCCAATTCTTCTTGCAAAAATTGGATCAATCGTGCATTCACAACTCCTCCCTTCTTTAATTCCATCTTGATTAAAATAACAGTTTTATAAACTTATGTAACAGGCTCTCAGATTTCTTTTTCGTTTACCTAGCTTACTCGAAGGTTCTCCTTAAGAAAAGCAGAATTCTATGAAATTTTTTCAATTTCTTAAAAACTACATCAATCCTTCTTCTTACTTTTACGCAATTCACCGATTGACATGGCAGGGTGATTGCCGTACAAGGATAGTCGCAAATATGAAAAATGCCCTAGATTTTCATTGAGATGAAAATCTAGGGCGCAGTGAATGAGAATCTAGAGCATCAATTTGAAGAAGACCCGCTTATCCGGTGGTTCGTCGAGCGTGATCCATAATTTTCTGCTTACGCTCAGAAGTCTTGCCAGTGGAGCGCTTAATAAAATCTCCAGTACTCTGAGATAGATGTTCCAAGATACGCTTTTTGCGATCGTCTGTGCTTGCCATAAAGAAGAACTCTACCCATTGCTTTAACATCCTTCTTTATTTTAGAAATTTCACCGAACTATGCCATACCATTTACACCCAAAAGCTCTAAAGCCCTGAGTCCTCTTTGGGTGCAGATACATTCATAGCAGTTAAAATTGCCTGCTGACTCACAGTCTGATAAATCATCTTTAAATGTTGCATTGCAGCTTGAGAAGCCTTTGCCGCTACCGCCGCATCTCCATCACCTGTTTTCAATGGAATCGCACCTAACACGTCTAGAACCGTCTCACTGCTGGGCGGCGGTGCGATTACGACTAAGGATGGCTCTAATTCATCGGCATAATGCCAGAATTTTTCCAGATGAAAGACATCAGCGGAAATCGAGGAAACTGGCAGAAATGAAGGTGTATCTTGGAAATTTAAATCTTCATCTCCATCTTGGCTACGAGTTTGGCGCAGAGCTTCGATAATTTGCTCCTTAGTTCGCCCTCGTAATTGAAAAAGAACAAAGGGATCTTCACCAAAGCGATCGCCCAATAGATAATACACTGCACCAATATGCTTACAAGGATTGGCGGGATCAGGGCAAGAACATCGACTGTGAATATCAAACTTAGTAAACGGAAACAGGCTCAACCCATTCCCAGTAAATACTTCCTCAATCGTTTGCGGCATTTCTCCAGCTAGCAACTTAGCGGAAAAAATTGCCCGCTGTGACATAGATTCAATCACATACTTCCACTGTTCATCGGTGAAAGGATCAAGCGATAGCGTCACTTTATAGGGTTCTGGAGCCGTTCCTTGCACGAGGGCTGCTACTTTTTCGCCGTTAAACTCAATGCTCAAAACATTTCCTTCGCGTGCATAGACCCGCGCTCGTGCCAATCGTCGTATCCAGCCGAAAGACTCTAGGACATCGATCCATCGCTGTGCCCACCATTCGCGGATTGGTTGAGAGTAGGCATCGGTCATGGTGGGAGTGGGGTAAGGGGTAAGGTGAGAAGTGCGAGAAGAATACCAAGACTGTCTTAACTAAAATCTACCGCTTTTCCGAGAGATATTTTCTGTGATAGCGTTTCCTAATAAGCTAATCGCCACTTGAATTGCAACTTTCAAAACTTGGGAAGCCTCGTGAATAAGGGGCTTCAGTCCCTTGTTGATGCAATTTACACGCATATCAGCTTACCAATTTGAAATTGAAACGTGATAGATGATTTTTGGAAAGCAGTGACAGGCAATTATTCCAAAATCAAAATATTTCTGCGGAAACGCTACGCAGACAAAATTCAAAACTACAGAACAAAGTATGCTAATGGCGATGTTGATTCAGATGTAGGAGGAAGGCTTGGCGCGTAAACGATTGATTATTGAAATGGGTATGGGAGTGGATCAGCATGGGCAAGAGCCAACGGTTGCGGCTGCCCGCGCGGTTCGCAATGCGATCGCCCATAATGCGTTGCCGGGAGTGTGGGAAGTGGCAGGGCTAACTCATCCCAATGACATGATTGTGGAAGTGCAGGTTGGAGTGCCCTATCCCGATCAGGTGAGGCAGGAAGAAGTGTTGGCGGTTTTGCCTTTTGGTCACAAATCCTTGACCGTGGAACTGGGGGGCATGGTGGTGCAAGGACGGGCGATCGCTGAATTAGAGGACAAAAATGATGAAATGCTAATTGCCGTTGCCTCAGTGACCGTTTGGGTAGACATCTGAAAAATTTCTAAAACGCAGTGCTTAGAGGCGCTGAAGCAGGCTGAGTCCGTGAGTATCGCTGCCACAGGTATTCAGCAATCCATGGGTGGAGCTTAAGCGCTGCACTTGCTCGGTTTGACGAGGACTGGTGCGCCAAGGCGAGGGGTTGTCATAGGCGTAGTAAGCTTCTACGCCGTTAATCCCTAGGGTAGCGGCGGCGGCAATCAGGTCTTCGGGCGATCGCCGATAGCGAACCGGATGCGCCAGCACTGCCAACCCACCCGCCGCTTGAATGCTAGCAATGACTTGAGCCGCAGAGGAGATCGCGCCTTGGGGGGCGTGCTTCTGCAAATAAGGCTCCATTGCTGGGTGAGTTAAGTCAAAGGCATAGCCCAAGATATGTACTTCTGTGTCCAATAATCTAGAAGTGACTTCAATCCCCGTCCATAAGTGGGGCAGACTGCTAGCCCGATCCGGATTCGCTTGGGTATAGTCAGTTAGCCAAGATTGTGCCTGTTGATAGCCATCAACGGTGTGATGATCGGTAATGGCAAATCCTTTCAGTCCGATCGCGATCGCTTGTTCCATCAATTTCTCTGGCTGCAACTGTCCATCCGAGTAAACAGTGTGCATGTGAAAATTAAATGATGTGGGGCAGCTTTCAGCATGAATCGCCTCAAATACGCCCCTTAGCGCCAGGAGATCCTGGGCAGCGGGCTTGGAGGAAACAACATCCTCAACCAAATTTACGACAGCCATAGTTGCCTCAGAAGGGGTGTGTAGATATGTCTTATCTTTGGCAAGACTTCAACATTCCAATCCTATCTTAACCTTCTGTTACTTGCTGTTGTCTTTACTGTGTTGTTGAATACTTGTCAATCCTAAACAGGGCAATAGTTTCTAGTCTTTATTATCTACTGATCAAACTTTTAAGGCTACTTCATAAAGCAGGCTAATCATTGCAGTACAAAATGGATAAAAATTCTGGATTGAGGAATTTGTCGCTCAAGTCTGAAAATCAAAAAAAGCCAGCGATCGCCTATCTCCGCCGACTTACCCTAGCTTGTTGAGCAATATGGTGATCCACTTGGCGATATAGGGCTTCTGGAGTCGATGAGTTGTCTAACACAACATCCGCTTGAACCTTTTTTTTCGTAATTTCCATTTGGCTGTTAATCCGAGCTTGCGCTTGTTCCAGGGTTAAGCGATCGCGGTTCATCAACCGTTCAATTTGTTGATCTTCTGAGCAAGTGACCACCCAGGTTTCAGTCACTAAGTCAGTCATGCGTGCCTCAAACAGCAGCGGCACCACCATCACCACAATCGAATGGTGTTGAGAATCATTTAAGGATAAATGGCTGACCGCTTGCACTAAGCGATCTCGCACGTAGGGATGAATACATTGCTCGACCCAAAGACGCTCTGCTGGGCTGCTGAAAATAATCTCTCCCAACCGCTGACGGTTTAGGCTGCGATCGGGTAGAAGCACCCCAGACCCATAGCGATCCACCATACCTTGCAGCACCAAGCTATCTGGTAAAACGGCTTCTCTCGCATAAATATCAGCGTCTAAAATCGGCAATTTATAGACAGTGGCTAGATACTCGGAAACCAGCGTTTTTCCCATTGCAATTCCTCCAGTCAAACCAACGATACGCAGGCAGGAACTGGTTGGGTCGGTAAGTTGGGTTGTCATAATTTCAAAGCAGTGCGTGTGCCTAGAATTGATACAGGTCTACTGAGATCATCCTTCATAACAATTGTGCATTCTTTATCATCCCTACAGAAATCTACAATGTTGTAATAGAGCTAAACACGGCGAAATTACTCCTACAATAAAGGCGTAATCTAAAGCGTTCGTCTGAGACTGCCAATGCTGTTAAAGTCTACAACCCGTCATATCCACATTTTCACTGCCACCGTTGAGAATAATGAACTCGTTCCTAGCGAGAATGTATTAACCCTCGATATTGACCCAGACAACGAGTTTAACTGGAGCGAAGATGCTTTGCAGCAGGTATATCGTAAGTTTGATGAAGGCGTAGAAGCCTACAGTGGTGCGGATCTCACAGATTACAACATCCGCCGGATTGGTTCAGATTTAGAACACTTTGTGCGATCGCTGCTGCAAAAGGGCGAAATTTCCTACAACTTAGAATCTCGCGTGATGAACTACAGCATGGGATTGCCCCAAGTCGTCTCTAATAACCAATAGCTAGCGATAAATAGCTGGCAAAGAAAGATATTTTGCGAATTGTGAAGAACACCTGAAAGCTAGATATCGCCAAGTAAAGCTGATGGAGCCTTCTGGTGCCATCTGTTTCTCTAGAGCCGACCTTTTACTCTGGAGCAAGTTTGTCGATCAAGTTCTTGACTTCAGAATTTTTAATAAAAAGACCGATCAAATCGGTCTAACGTAACAAATTAGGTAGCTTTTTAGCGTTCTAGAACACATCTGCACCTAATAACTAACGATAGGCTGGACGATTTAATATGAGTAGTAATTTAGCAACCAAACTGCGTGAGGGTACGAAAAAATCTCACTCCATGGCAGAGAATACCGGATTTGTTGCCTGTTTTTTGAAAGGAACCGTCGAAAAAACGTCTTACCGCAAACTCGCTGCCAATCTCTACTTCGTCTACTCTGCCATGGAAGAAGAGCTTGAGCGCCATCAACATCACCCTATCCTTTCTCAGGTTTACTTTCCAGAGCTAAACCGCAAAGCATCCTTAGAAGAAGATCTCAACTTCTACTACGGCACGAACTGGCGGGAACAAGTAGCCCCTTCTATGGCGGCTCAAGCTTATGTGGCTCGGATTCGTGAGGTTTCCAATACCCAACCTGAGCTACTCGTTGCCCATTCCTACACGCGCTATTTAGGCGATTTGTCGGGTGGACAAATTCTTAAAGGGGTTGCCCAACGGGGAATGAATCTGGTTGATGGCGAAGGCACCCACTTCTATGAGTTTCCGACGATTTCTGATGAGAAAGCTTTTAAGAACAAATATCGTCAGGCAATGAACGACTTGCCAGTGGATGAGGCGACAGCAGATCAGATTGTGGATGAGGCGAATCATGCTTTTGGGCTGAACATGACGATGTTTAAAGAGTTGGAAGGAAGTCTGATTAAGGCGATCGGCATTATGCTGTTTAACTCTCTGACCCGCCGCCGCAATCGGGATAGCGCTGAACTCGCAACGGCTGAGTAAACTCAAACTACTTTTAACTGGTTAGTCTCCTGAATCCTGGGGACTTGGTTGTGTAGCGATCGCTCCATACCCAAGTCCCCAGGATTCATAGTATTCACCTAATCCATACTTGTAACAGTTGAAACTTTACAGAGAATTTACGATCCTATCGGCGATCGTAGCTTGGTAATTTTATCGATGTAATTTAACTTGAGATTCAATTACCCTATTTGCATTAGTTCTTCCAAAGCTAGGACTGTAGCAGCTAGAAAGCGTGTAAAAGAAATTAGCTTAATCTTTCTTTCAAGCCAACCTTTACAGTTCATGAAAATCCATATAGAGTGCATCGCGGCTATTAGACATGGAGCAAGCAAAAATCTCAACTACTACCCTTGAGCAAATGGTTCAAAAGATCACCTCCTCTGGACGAATTACCCGTGTAGACCAGCAGCAATTTATGGCAACACTACTTTCTTTGAATACCCTCAACTCTACAGAAGAGGCGTTGATTAATCGGGTATTTGAACTGCTGCGTGCTGGACGGCTGCGGGTTGTCGATTGAGCATCGTATTGCTCCAACTATTTCACTGAGCCTATAACCCTAAATCAACCCCTACTCGATGGGCACAAGCAAACCCAGAAAAAGCGACCGCGTTGAGTCCTTGTCCTGGAAATGTGCTGTCTCCCACACAGTACAGCCCCGGAATTGCCGTGCGGTTAAAGGGCATTCCTAACAATCCTGCTAGCTTGCGAACAGGAATTGGACCGTAAGTGCCGTCATCTCGTCCTAAAAAGCGGCGATGAGTGCGGGGCGTTCCCACTTCTTGATAGTCTAAATGGGCAGAAAGATTAGGAAAAATTGCTTCTAATCGATCAATGATGCGAGCCGCCGCTGCTTCCTTCCGCGCTTCATAGTCCGTAGGTGAAAGTCCCTGCCAAGTTTCTAGCCAACTGGGGGTAAACGCATGAATGATATGGCATCCACTGGGGGCAAGGCTTGGATCAAGCAGACTCGGAAGCGATACAAAAATAGTCCCTTCTTCTGACTCTATTTTGTTCCAGTCTTCCAGCAAAATATGGTGGCATTCTGTTCCCCAAGGTAACGCCTCTGCTTTAACACCAAGATGTAAGCTGAGAAAGCTAGGAGATTTGCGATAGCGCTGCTGCCACTTTTTTTCAGCCACGGGCATTTTTTCGGCTGGCAGCAATTTTTCAAAGGTATCCCAGCGGGTCGCGTTGGAAACAATCCGTTTTGCTCGAAATATTTCACCAGAAGCGAGTTTTACACCGATCGCCCGACCATTCTCTTCAATAATCTGCGTGACTCTGGCTTTATATTGAATCCGTCCACCATACTTTTCTAAGCCTTGTACGAGCGCTTGGGCAATTTTGCCAACGCCGCCTTTAGGATAGTTGATGCCGCCATAGTGTCGATCGCTAAACACCATCCCTGCATTAATCATCGGCGTGAGATCGGCTGGCACCACTGACCAGCAAAAGCACTCCATATCAATAAACTTAAGCAGTTCAGGATCGCGAATAAACTGGCGGGCATAGTCTCCAGCATTTTTTGGCAGATATTTGACCAAGCCTAAACAGGCAAGGGGATGCTGGAAAAACACCCGCATTAAATAGCGTGGTTCTTCTAAAGACAACAGTTCGATCGCATTTAAGCAATTAAAGACCTTCCAACACTCATCATAAAATTGTCGAATGCCCTTTTCTTCATGGGGAAACCGTGTGATCAATTCTTGCAAGAACTTCTCATAATCTCGATGAACTTTTATCTCTAATTTGTTGGGCAAGTGGTAATGAATTTGCACCGGATCGGCAATAGTTTCAAGCTGCATATCCACGGCTGCCAAAGCGCGAGTTAAAAGATTGGTGGTGCCGCGATCGCCAAACCCAAACATCATGGAAGCGCCTACATCAAAGCGATAACCTGATCGCTCAAAGTACCCAGCACTGCCACCAGGGATCACATACCGTTCTAAAACCAGCACCTTAGCACCCTTGACAGCCAACTGAGTTGCAGTGACCAATCCGCCAACGCCCGAACCAATCACAATGACATCAAATTCTGTCATGGTCTTGTTTTCAGAACCAGTGGAATTGGAAAACAATTCAGAGCTAGAAGACACAGGCAGATTAGGAGATAACACAAGAATACGCTACAAAAAACCCCAGTTGGGCAAATGATTACCACGACCCTTTTTAGTGTATCTGGAAGTGCCCGTTAGCAGATTTTTTTAGATCAATAACCCCAGCCCCTACTCTCCCCGATTGTTTGCAAAAAAATGGGACTAGCCTGCGAACGCTGACTAATCCCACCTGCCGATCCTTCAGAGAGGAGAACACTTGAGAATCAATATAAGATTGTTGATAGGTAATGTCAACTTTATTGAAACTATTTCTCAATAAAGACGAGTTGGATATACCTGTGGGCGATCGCCCCGCTAAACCTGCTACTGCAAAAATCCACCAAGGGGAAGTATTATGAGGCAATGCTTACAGCCAAAGTGCTATTTCAGCCGTTATGACTCTTCAATTACGGGTTTACGTTCCGCCCCATCCTTTGATTAAGCACTGGCTAGCGATCGCTCGAAATGCAGCGACTCCCTCTTCACTGTTTCGCACCTCCATGACTGAGCTAGGGCGCTGGCTCACTTATGAAGCAATTCGCGACTGGCTACCCACCAAAGATGTCACCCTGGAAACCCCTTTAGCAAATTGTCCTGGCACCTTTGTAGACCCAGAAGTGCCGATGGCAATGGTGCCGATTCTCCGGGCAGGGTTGGCGTTGCTAGATGGCGCTCAAACTTTGCTGCCTCTCGCCTCGATCTATCACTTGGGTTTTGTTCGCAATGAAGCAACCTTAGAAGCCAGTTGCTATCTCAATAAGCTGCCCGATTCTTTTGATCCTCAGACTCGTATTCTAATTCCAGAGCCAATGCTGGCAACGGGAGGAACGATTATTGCCGTCATGGCAGAACTCACTAAACGGGGAATTGATCCGGCAATGGTACGGATTATTTCGGTGGTGACGGCTCCCCCTGCCTTACAAAAGTTGAGTGCTGCCTATCCAACGTTGCATGTTTACACGGCTGCGATTGATGAACAGGTGAATGAACAGGGGTTTATCGTTCCAGGACTTGGAGATGCGGGAGATCGCACCTTTGGCACATGAAATGATACGCTAAACACGGGATGCCGTGCAAACAGCCTAAAGCGATCGACGCTAAGCTGAGAGAACACTGGTTGGTTTTCTGTAGAGCAAGTGATTTAGTTTGTAATGAGTCAGCAAGACGGATTTTCAGGTGGTTTTTTACTGGGCACTCTTGTAGGTGGAGTGATTGGCGGTGTCGTGGGCGCACTGCTTGCCACTAAGCAAGTTGAAAATTCATCGGCAACCGAAGAGCCTGCATTAGGTGCAACTCCTTTAGAGAGCAAAATGTCTAGGCGTAAGGGGTTGTTTAAACCTGCTAGTGCCCAAACGGATATGGAAGCAGCCCGTCGCAGTTTGGAAGACAAAATTGCTCAACTGAATGAGGCGATCGATGATGTGCGCCAGCAGTTAGGAGGTGTCAATGGTAGTTTGGTCAGCGATGCCAGTGAACCAGCAGTTTCCAAAAAGCCCCATGGACAAGGCTAACCAAACGAAAAAATCCAGACAAAAAGTAGAATGTTAAACTAGCTATTAACGACGTTAAGCTCAGGCTGTTTTGCAAGCTAGGCAAAGCGCTCTAGCAATCTACAATCGCTACCACGAGTATTACCGCTTATGACTACTGCCTCTCCTATTGCTCTATTGGTGTCTACCCTAGCGACCTTCGTTAGTATTTACCTGGCATTGCTGCTGATCAGAATTTTGCTGAGTTGGTTTCCTAACGTCAATTGGTTCGATCCACCGTTCTCAATTCTGAGTCAGTTGACCGATCCCTATCTCAACATCTTCCGAAACATTATTCCGCCGCTGGGAGGTCTAGATTTTTCTCCAATGTTGGCGTTTCTACTGCTTAGTTTTATTCAGCAAGCCTTGAGTTCTTTCCGCCTTTCGTAATGAAACTGGGTTGATTGTAGGTGCCAAGCTTCTGGTTGATAACGTTTTGAAGGCTACCTCTGTTTGATTTTTCAATGATTTAAGATATAAAGCCCCGCTCGTAACTCTACCAGCGGGGCTTTTTTTTATTGATTGATTGATCTCACTCAAACAAAAATCCTTTAGCGTCTAACCTTGCCAGTAAATCCAGCAGCTTTGAACTGCTCTAGCTTTAAGGGGGGCGGCTGATTGGCGGCAACGGTAATTCTTAGCTCAAAATCGCTCATGCCAGGAGGTACTGTTTCAATGGAGCCAAGTCGAGTGCGGTTCTCCATAACGGAATTATCGTTTGCATCGTAAATGCGTCCGAAAATATCAGCGTTGACCACGGGTTTGCCCAACCTGTTTTCTGCTTTGCCTGTGACGATGTAGCAGCTAGCTGCCGTTGCGTTACCACTGGTTACCGTCCCTTCTGCCAACTCAGCCGAACAGGGGTGATAGGAAATCTCTGAGAGCTTGATTTGAACCAGGGCATGGGCTGGAGCCGTCAAGGAAGGGCTGAAAACCAGGCTTAAGCTAATGAGTAGGGCGATCGCAAAGGCTCGAAACTGGGTAAGGTGCATACGCTCAGAAAAAGTGGGCAGGCTAGGGCAGCCAAACAATCATCCCCTCAGCTTATCCTGAATCTATCCCTTAGAACTAGAGCAAAAATCTTTCGATAGCGAAGACAAGAGTTTTGCAATAATAGGGGTTCATCTTGATTCATGAGGATCGCTGTGAAAATCGCTGATGAGCAGTGGTTATGACAGCGAAATAGGCAATTTATCGCTTTAGGGTTCTCCCTGTGGAAATGCCCAAGACTTTAGCCGAACTTGAAGCTGCTTTAGATGCTGCTCTGAACCAGTGTGAATCAGCAGGCTGCTCATTAACGACTACCCAATTGCTGATTTTACGGCAAGCGTTGGGGCTGGTTGATACTCCGCAAGACTCCATCGCAAACCCATTAGAAGCATTATCGATTGAAGAACGCCAGCTTTTTTTAAGCTTTGTCCGGGAGCAGGCGAGTCAAAATCGCTCCTGGAAGACAACATTGTTGAATGATTGGCTACAAGGGCAAGGATCAGGAGATGTGCAATTTTTACGCGATCGCTATGGCATTCAGTGGTTGGAACACATTAAACCCATTCATTTGGCTGATTATGATGGACTGGATGAGAGTGAATTGTGGAAGCTGAAAGTCGGCGATCGCGTTGAAGTGACCAATGGACTATGGGAGTGGGTGCAAGATACAGGATCTTGCAGCCGCGAGTGGTTTCTCTGTACGGTGATTGGCATTAAGGACGCAGACGCTGATTCAGATGGACAAAATCGCCACACAAGCTGCATCGTTCGGTTTGACAGTGGCACCGAGTATGAAATTCAGGGCATTTATGAGTGGAATCGCCCTAACTGGCGCTGGTTAAGTTAGAGTGCTGTGCGTTTAGAGTGCCGTGCGATCGGTGAGGATTTCATACCCGGTTTCGGTGACTAAAACCGTGTGCTCAAATTGGGCAGACAGTTTTTTATCCACGGTGACCGCAGTCCAGCGATCGCCCAAAATGCGGACATACTTAGAACCTTGATTAACAATTGGTTCGATCGCCAGCGTCATTCCCGCCCGCAGCTTTTCATTGGGCATTTCCTTCGTCCGAAAGTTAAATACCGCTGGCTCTTCATGCAAATTACGCCCCACCCCATGCCCCGTAAAATCTTCCACAACTGTAAATCCATTCGCCTTCACACAATCTTCGATCGCCCCTGCCAAATCAAGCAAATAGGCTCCAGCTTTCACCTGCTCAATGCCTTTGTAGAGTGCTTCTTCGGCAACCTGAATCAAGCGTTCGGCTTCGGGAGTGACTGCGCCCACGGCGATCGTGATACAAGAATCGCCATGAAACCCGTCAAAATAGGCTCCTGTATCCACCTTTAAAACATCGCCAGTCCGAATGACCTTGCGCCGATTAGGAATCCCATGCACGACTTCATTATTAATCGAAGAACAAATTGACGCAGGAAAGCCGTGATATCCCTTAAAGCTAGAAGTTGCGCCCATTTCACGAATCCGCTTCTCTGCATAGACATCCAGATCCAACGTCGTCATCCCCGGTTCAACTCGCTCTGAAATTTCCTTGAGAACGGTTGCCACAATCTTTGCAGCCTGCCGCATGGTTTCAATTTCGCGGGAGGACTTAATCTCAATCCTCCGACGCTGCCGTTTGGGAGCGGGAAGAGCAGGCTTATTTAACAACTGGCTGAAAATATTCATGAAAAATCGAGGGTGCTGTGGGAAAGGAAAAAATAGCTCAAAGCCTCTCTAAATTTAACTTAATATTTGCCTGCAATCAGTTTAGTTCCGTGAAGCCAAGGGCGAGTTTTAGGTGCGATCGCCCTATTTTTGGGTAACCAAACGTTGTTACAATCTTTGCTGTGATATGATCAAAAATCCGTAGCTGCATATGGTGCTTTTGTGTGCCAGCAGACAATTGACCAAATTATTTATTTAGAAACCAAAAACTAGCATGATCAAATTGCGCCTGAAACGGTTCGGAAAAAAGGGAGAAGCTAGCTTTCGGATTGTGGCGATGAATAGCGCCGCTCGTCGCGATGGTAGACCTTTAGAAGAACTAGGCTTTTACAATCCTAGAACAGACGAAGTTAAGTTGGATGTACCGGGTATTATCAAGCGATTGAAAGATGGCGCACAGCCAACTGACACAGTCCGTGATATTCTGCGCAGAGCCAACGTGTTCGATCAACTCAAAGCTGAAATCTCAGCTTAAACTTCATGCCTCAACCTGATGCAGTGAATCCTTCCACGACAGCGCCTCCAGACTACGAGGGCTTGGTGCGCTTTTTGGTCCTGCCTTTTTTGGAGTCGCCTGATGCCCTGCGACTAGATTGCGAAATATCTTCAAACAAACCAAGAGTTTGGATACGGTTAGCGTTTGAAGGGGTAGACAAGGGGCGAGTGTTTGGTCGGGGTGGGCGTAACATTCAGGCGATTCGTACCGTACTCTCTGCGATTGCTCAGTTAGCAGGTCAGTCTATCCATTTGGATGTCTATGGTAGCCCATCTTCTGCGGTGGTTGATGAACCTGAGCGAGAAATGAACCATACCGCCCCTCGTCGCATTGTGCCTAGCCCCAAACGAATCTCACCCCGCAACGAAGATGTGCAGGTTGATGAATGAACATGTTAGGATTCGCTCTTACCCCTTAGAGTAGTGAACCCGACTGCATGGCAGAGGCATTAAAGATTGAATTGCCCAGTGTTTTAAGTGCGATCACCCTAGCAGGCGACCGAGAAGAAAACCTAAAGCTGATTGCGAAGCAAACGGGGGCGAAGCTAGTTTTACGAGGGCAAGAGCTTCTAATCTCTGGCACAGATGATCAGGTTTTGTTGAGCCAACGTTTGATTCAAGCATTAGAGCGTTACTGGGGGCAAGAAAAACCTCTCTCTAGTGCAGACATTTTGACAGCACAACAGGCGATCGAAACTCAGCAGCAAGATGAACTGCAAGACCTGCAAAAAGATATTCTTGCTAGAACTCGTCGCGGATATGACATTCGCGCCAAAACCTTTCGACAGCGGCAATATATTCAAGCCGTTCGTACCCACGACCTTACTTTTTGCATCGGTCCCGCTGGTACAGGGAAAACTTTTTTGGCGGCTGTTCTTGGCGTTCAAGCCTTACTCAACAACGAATTTGAACGGCTAATTTTGACTCGTCCCGCTGTGGAGGCTGGAGAAAAGCTGGGTTTTTTGCCAGGAGACTTGCAGCAAAAAATTGACCCGTATCTACGACCTCTGTATGACGCGCTCTATGAATTCATCGATCCTGAAAAAATTCCTGGTTTAATGGAACGCGGCGTGATTGAAGTTGCCCCGATCGCATACATGCGGGGGCGGACTCTTAATAATGCCTTTGTGATTTTGGATGAAGCCCAAAACACCACTCCTGCCCAAATGAAAATGGTGGTAACTCGGTTAGGATTTCGCTCTCGGATGGTAGTCACGGGCGACGTAACCCAAACTGATTTGCCGAGGCATCAAACATCAGGGTTGGCGATCGCCCAAAAAGTCCTACACTCCGTTGAAGGAATCGCTTTTTGCAATCTGACGAAAGCAGATGTAGTCCGGCATCCGTTAGTGCAGCGAATTGTGGCAGCTTACGAACAGCACGAAACGCCATAAAGCTTGCGAGATCGCTGGGTGTAACCCTAAATTTTTTAGTCAAAAAGAGTTAGAACTGTGGAGGTTGCTTTACATCAAACTCGGCTGAATATAATTGCAATATTGTTGAATTGCTTATTGTGTTGCTCAATCGGTCTGAGTCAGTCCAAAGAGGATTTCCTTGATCGTCCGATTTCGTCGAGTTTTTTCACGGTGGTGCAAATTTTTGCCGCTAATCACTTCTACAGAACTAGGAGTGCTGATACTTACTGGAATCAGCGCTACTGGTTTAGTGTTGGGAATTCGGCAGTTAGGTCAATTAGAATCCTTAGAGCTAACAGTTTATGACGCAATGGTTCGGCTGCAACCAAAGGCTCCTGCCGATGCTCGGCTGCTGATTGTGACCATTACGGAAGCCGATATTCGGACTCAGAAACGTTGGCCACTCCCCGATCGCGTGTATGCGGAAGCGCTCAAGCACCTTCAACAGTATCAACCTAGAGCAATTGGATTAGACATCCTACGCGATATTCCCATAGAACCAGGACATACTGCCCTAACGAAAGAACTGCGCCGTTCCAATGTGATCGTTATTCAATCCTTAGGAAATACCCCGGACGAAGCAAGTCCTGCTCCGCTTCAAGTGCCTGCTGACCGGATTGGTTTTAACGACTTGATTATTGACCCAGATGGAATTATTAGGCGCAATCTCATGATTGTCTCGGATAGTACCTCAGAGTCTGTTTCCTTTTCCACGCGGCTGGCAATGCAATACCTGAATCAGTCTGGCGATCGCTTACCGAATGGAGACTTTGTGTTGGGGAAGGCAACTTTTTCACCATTAAGGTCTAATTCAGGCGGCTATCAACGGATTGATGTAGGAGGAGAACAGATTTTACTGGACTATCGATCAGCTCACTATCCCTCTGCAAAGGTCACCTTAAATCAGGTTTTGCAAGGGCAGGTCGATCCTGCCCTAATCAAAGATCGCGTTGTCTTAATTGGCACCACGGCTCCTAGTGTCAAAGATTTGTTTTTCACTCCTTTCAGCGCTACCGCAACGGCAAATCCTAAAATGCCGGGAGTGGTGATTCATGCTCAAATGCTGAGCCAAACGCTTACGGCTGCCATAGAGGGGCGATCGCTGTTCTGGTTTTGGTCTGAGCCGATTGAAGTGCTGTGGATTGTAATCTGGGCAATTGTGGGAGGACTACTTGCTTGGTGGATTCAGCGTCCATTACTGCTAGCACTGGCAGGAACTGGTCTGCTGTTGCTCTTGGTAGGTGTGGGCTATAGTCTATTTTTACATCAAGGATGGGTTCCTATTGCTGCCCCTGCACTTGCCGCGATCATGGTAGGCAGCTTTACCATCGCCTACAAAATGCAATATGCCCGTCAGCAGCAGCAAATTGTGATGAAACTATTGGGTCAGCAAACGTCACCTGAAATTGCTTCAGCCCTGTGGAATTCTCGCGATCGCCTCCTCCAGTCAGGCATGTTAACGGGACAAACCCTCACCGTCACCATTTTGTTTATCGATATTCGCAACTTTAGCGGCATTTCAGAGCAGCATCCACCGGAAGTGATGATGGGCTGGCTGAACGAATATATGGGTAGCATGACTCAAGCCGTCCATCAACACCACGGCATCGTCAACAAATTTATGGGTGATGGGCTGATGGCGGTGTTTGGTGTGCCAGTACCGCGTTTAACGATCGCTGAAATTGCAGAAGATGCGAGGCACACGGTTGCCTGTGCGGTTGAAATGGGCGATCGCCTACAAACGTTGAATCAGGATTGGCAGAAAAGAGGACTACCGGTCGTGCAAATGCGGGCTGGAATCTTTACCGGAGAGGTGATGGCAGGTAGCTTAGGTGGAAAAAATCGTCTGGAATATGCGGTGATTGGGGATAGTGTCAACATTGCTGCTCGCTTAGAAGCCTGTAAGAAAGACAATCAAGTCGATCGCTGTCGAATTTTAATTGCTCGTGAAACCCTTGATCATTTGCAGGATCAATTTCGTGTGGAATCGTGGGGACATCTTCAATTACGCGGCAGACAAAGCCTGGTTGAAGTCTTTCAAGTATTGGGCTATACCGATTTATCCAATCAATCTAGTCAACTCGATCAACCACAACCAGAGCTTGATCGCGATCGCCTAATTACGGAAGATCCCAATTAATGGCGACAGGACAACGACGACACGGAACAGAGGTCTAGGGGAGCAGTCAAACTAGCCTAAACCTAGCCATGCTAGTAGCCCTTGACCACTGGCATACTCGATCGCCAGCATTAAAGCAAAGCCAATCATGGCAGCACGACCATTTAGGCGTTCAGCATATTCATTAAAACCAAACTTAGGTTCGCCAATTTTAGGCGTTACGGAGGGCTGTTGAGTCATGTCAGTGAACCTTGTTAGTAATTGAAAAAACTGTGAAATAGAAAAGTGCGAAAAAGAACAGAATTGCTCTGTTACATTTCTTTACTGCAAGACCATTGTAAAGAGAAACTGGTTTTCGTCAAGGCTATACGCAATCTGAAGTCTGTCTTTTGCTAGACGTTTTTCTAGCTATCTTTTGAGATGATGGAACTGAAATCGTAGAGTTTGAGAACAGTTGAATTTAACTAAACCGGACGGTAGCAAGCGACAGTTATTCGACGACCCTATTGTTTTAGAACGAGGAAACCGTCTGTCAAGCTACGGCAATCCCCCTGTTTTGATCCTGCTTTTTGCCTCTAAAGACTATGGAAAAGGCTGTAAATTAGTAGATGAGAGTAATTTATAACTCTTAATAAAGGGCGAATGAACTTTTAACTTAAGGCGTTAGCATAGTCAATCGAAAAAGGTTGCCTGAGGTGCTTATATGGTGGACATACAGAGACGCTGAGGCGAATAGTTCCCAATCCTCCCTAACATCATTTCACGTTAAACAAAGTCTAGTAGATGCCAGTTATGCAAAAGAAGCTCATTTCCTATATCAAACCGCTGTTAAAGCCATTCATTCTCCTGATCTTAGTGCTGGGTTTATCGCTAGGACAGGCAAATGATGCTTTCGCAGCATCACGGGGCGGCGGGCGAATCGGCGGCGGTTCATTCCGGGCACCCATGCCTAGCCGTACCTATACGTCTCCTCGAAGCTATTCACCTTCTATGGGCGGTGGTGGTTACTATCCAGGCGGTGGTTTTGGCTTTCCCTTTATCGCGCCGACTTTCTTTCTTGGCGGCGGCGGTAGCCTAGTGACAATTCTGGTTTTCTTTGCGATCGCCAGCTTTCTCGTTCAAACCTTTCGTCGCAGTCAAGGAGATGGTTCTGAGTACGATGCCATTGACAATCCAACCGTCAGCGTTGCTCGGCTTCAAGTGGGCTTGTTGGCAAATGCTCGTGAACTTCAGGCTGACCTAGATAAGTTGGCAGCCAGCGCCAATACGGGGTCAACCGCAGGGCTTGCTCAAGTCTTGCAAGAAACCACTTTGGCATTGCTTCGCCATCCAGAATATTGGACTCATGCCAATTCCACCGTGCAGCAGTCGCGGTTGGCAAGTGCAGAGTCAGAGTTTAATCGGCTTGCCTTAAATGAACGCAGCAAGTTTAGCCGCGAAACCCTTTCCAATGTAAACAACCAGTTACAGCAAGTGCCCCTTGACGCATTATTGGCTGGTAGTGATGAAGGCGGATCTTTGGTCGCTCAAGAGTTGAAAGATCCAGGCGAATTTATTGTGGTAACGCTAGTGGTTGGCGCTCAGGGTAAGCTGCAACTGCCTGCGGTCAATAATACTGAAGATTTGCGTCAAGCTTTGGGTATCTTGGGCGGAGTTGCCAGCGATCGCCTGCTAGCTTTGGAGGTTCTTTGGACTCCTCAAGCAGAAGGTGATGTGTTAACCCGCGATGATTTGTTGGTCGAGTATCCATCCCTTAAGTTGGTCTAATCGTTTAGATTAATTAGGATTTTGAGAAGGAGGCAACTGTGCCTCCTTTTTGATTGGCGATGTTTTTTGCTGGGAGATCGCCTGCCTTACCAACCCTGCCAGTTTCTCCTTCCAAAAGCGAATAGAGGGATAATGTTCAACGCGGCTTAAAACCTGATCCCATCTGCCATCCCTTAAAGCTTTTTGAGCACTGTAATAGTCTGACTCTGCTCGATTCCAATCGAGTTGCCACTGGGCTGCTGCGTCTGTTGCCATTGGGTAAATCGGACTGTCAAAAGGCACCGTTTTGGCTAGAGCAATTGCCCCGTTTAAGTTGCCAGCTTGATATTGCTGCGTGGCGATCGCCATCAAATGAGTACCAGAATCCGATGGTGATTGAGCCGCGATTTCCGTAAGAGATCCGCTTTGCGGAATCGCCGCACCATTCACTAAGCCACAGCTAGTCACCGTTAACTCTTTGTAAACCCACCCTTGGAGAGGACTACTAATTTTCAACCAGCCTTCATTTTCATCGGTCACGCTCAAGGACAGCCCGTTCGGCAACCGACCTATTACATTGTCAGAAGCAACAACTGGGCTGGATCGCACATTCATGGGTGGTTTAGGATCGGCAATAATCGTCTGGCATCCTGGCTGAGATGCAGTCAGCACTGGAGGGGAGGCTCGTTGCAAACGAAGCATTGCTTTTCCTCCAACGGCGATCGCGATCGGGAACGTAAAGCTAGCTAAAAGCCACAGCCACGAAGTTGAAAGCCGTTTCATCATTTCGCTCAACGAATGCACCCAGCGCACCTGATTTAAATATCAAAATTCTGCTGAGATTTTTACGAATCTCCAAGTTGCTTAAACTATAGCGGTTCTCAAATCAATACACTACACCTTGGTCAAGACAGGTGCCAGGTTTCAGGTTTTAGTTCTTGCGGAGGTTTGCAGGAATTCCAACGGGAGATAATTGGGCGATCGTTCGCAAATTTTGGCTTCGTAGCAAGTCATTCAGGCTGAGGTTGCGTCCTTCAATTTGGGCGACGGCTTCAATGGCGGAAAGTAATGCCTGCGCCGCCTCTGGCTCGGTGTAACCGCGTCGTTGTGCCACCTGAATGGCAGTTTCATCCGCATCTAGTTCTTTTTGAGTGCTGCGGTTTTCGCGCCAAATCTGCGTGCCCGCGATCGCGCTCAAGGCTCCAGCGGCAATCATGCCCACTGCATCTGCCTGTACCGCTTGCACCGCAATGCCCACGACACCTACCACGACCCCTGCTTGATACCAATTGGGGCGAAACCATTTAATACTAGTCACCCAACTCACCGTACGCAACACCAGCAAATCACATTCAGGACGCGACAGTTGACTGAGCAGATCAAAGTTTACCCAGATGGGGCGAGTCGTCATCCAGGGCGTGGGAAATGGATGATCAATCACCTGCCGCTGCTCTGGCTTACTCACCAACTTAGTCATCATGCGACCAGAGGCTGGCAACAAATCCATTAAGCGATAAATCTCTGAGTCTGAGTACATAGCGAAGGGTTTCGGGTTTCGGGTTTCGGGTTTCAGGTTTCAGGTGTCGGGTTTCAGACGGAAGTGAAAGGCGCAGGAATAGAGCACTCATATAGTTACCCTGACACCTATTTTGTGCCTTGGCGAAGCAACTATATTCATGCCAAATCTATCATCTAAACCCCTGACTCCTGACACCTATTTTTCTGACCCCTGACCCCAGGGTTAATTCAAGGTGGTGGTAGGAAATAGTAGGATAGCAAGCAACCTTGTT